>JBFMHN010000002.1:0-300000 GCA_040752895.1 Pseudomonadota bacterium | reverse complement strand
CGCCCGGCAAAGGGCGGCGACTTCGCCGGCCAGGGCGTAGCGTTCCTTTTTTTTCATTTCGTAATGGCGAAAAATGACGAGGCTTCCCCGCGGCAGACGCCGGATGGCCGGCTTTGGATCGGGGAAACGGCGGGCGTCGGTAAGGCAGACGAGCGGCGGCAGGCCGGCGCGGAATCCGCCGAGACGCAGCAGGGTTGAGCGATTCAGTGGAATCCCGGGCACGGTCTTTCTATCCTAGGCGTGGAACCCGCGCCAACCTGCCATGAGGGCCGCCCGCCTGCCAAGCGAGAGACACGCGACCGTCGCGGAGAAACTGCGCGCCCTTGCCCGCGAGGTCGCCGCGGCGCAAAGCCCGCTTCGCCTTGGGCCGCGCCCCCCCGTCCTCGTCGCGGTGACGAAAGGGGTCGAGGCCTCCGTCATTCGCGTCGCGCTCGAAGCCGGCCACCGCGTCTTCGGCGAAAATCGCGTCCAGGAAGCGGCGGCGAAGTGGCCCGCCCTGCGACAGGAATTCGACGGCATCGAGCTTCATCTGATCGGGCCGTTGCAGACGAACAAGGTGGCGCACGCGCTGGCCCTTTTCGACGTCATCGAAACCCTCGACCGGCCGAAGCTCGCCCGCGCCCTGGCCAAAGCCTTTGCCCAAGGCGGAAAACGTCCGCGCCTGTTCGTGCAGGTAAACACCGGCGAAGAGCTTGCCAAGGCGGGCGTCGCACCCGAGGCGCTCGACGCCTTCCTCGCACTTGCCCGCGAGGAGCTTCGCCTGGAAATCGAGGGCCTCATGTGCATTCCGCCGATCGACGAGGAGCCTGCGCTCCATTTCGGACTGCTGCGCGAGATGGCGCGGCGCAACCACCTGCAGGGCTTGAGCATGGGGATGAGCAACGATTACGAAACGGCGCTCGCCTTCGGCGCCAGTCACGTGCGGATCGGTACGGCGATCTTCCGGTCGCGCGCCTAGAGCGGGGCTTGGGAGATGCAGAGTCGGGCGTGCGTGTCCGCCTGCCTCAGGATTTGTTGCAGATCGGCAAGATCGAACGCCACGCAGCCTTCCGTCGCGGCATAACCGGCCCCGGCCAGATGCACGAAGATGGCGCTTCCCTTGCCCGGAACGACGGGTGAATCGTTGAAGCCCGGGATCAGCACGAGATCATAGAGCGCGTCCTCCCGCCACAAGGCTTCGGCGCTCGCCGCGAAGGGAAAGGTGACGGGCCGGTTGTAATCGGGGTGGTCCGGCGCATCGCACCAGCCGTCCTGGGGTCGCAGCGCGGCAAGGGGAAGGCGGGTTTCCGGTTTTTTCAGGCGATCGGGCCGGTAAAGAACACGGCGCAAGGGGAAGACGCCGACCGGGGTGGCGCCGTCGCCCTCGCGCTTGTCGGTTTGCACGCCGGCCCGCCCGAGCGCGCAACGCAACCGCGTTTCGCCCCATCGGGCAAAACCGTTCGCGAAGACGAAAAGATCCATTGCCAAGCCTTATAACGCGGCGGCGGTGCGGAACAAGACCTAGGTTAGAATGCGAAGAATAGGCTCGTGGGGCGGGGGAAGGTTGTCGTTTTTCCGATAAAGTTTTGTTTCGCGATCGAAACGAAGCGCGAAAATTGCGGCTTCTGCCAAGCTTGGTTCGGACGCGGGCGTTTGGGCGGCAAGGACGGTGGGCGGCGCCGCGCCGCCATCGAACAGCGCCAGCACGTTCTCGCCGATGTCCTTGCCGCTCAGGGCTTCGACGACGGAATCGACCGCCGAGCCGATAAGCCCGGGAATGCCGGCGAACAGGGCGCCACCGGCCAGCTTCGCGGCGGTGCCGATGTGGTCGCCCGTGAGTTCGCGGTAAAGCGTGCCGAGGACGGGGATATGCTGAAGCGGATTAACGGCGTCGAGCAAGTCGGCGAAGCTGAAACCTTCGCCGTCTCCCCACAGGGAGAATCCGGAGGCCTTTTCGCCGGCCGCCGCCGCCGGAGGGGCGGAAGGGGCCGGGCCGGACACTCGCGCCGGGGCGGAAGCGTGGGTTTCGATCATAAGAGTCCCTTTTGCATAACCCCTTCGAAGCAAGAGGGATGCCAAGGACCCATCTGAAAAAGAGCTTTTAAAACATTGGGTTAAATAAAGCCCCGTGGACGGCGGCGGCGGCCGCGCACCCCGGGTCGGAAATTTTTGCCGCTTAGGCGGCCTTGGCTCGGGGGCTTCGTGAAAACGTGGTAAAATACCGGCGCCCGATGAAACGAGAAGAAACCCGCTCCGGTGGAAAGGGTGTCATGCGCGTGAAATCAACGAAACGCATCCTCGTCGTCGAAGACGACGCGGCCCTTCGCCAGTCCTTGGCCGAGCAGCTCCGGCTGCACGAGGAGTTCGAGGTTGACGAAGCGGGGGATGGCGCTGCCGGTCTCGACGTGGTCAAACGCGGCCACCACGATCTGATCTTGCTCGATGTGCATCTGCCGGACATGGACGGAAGGGAGGTCTGCAAGCTTATCCGCCGGTCCGGCGTTCTCACCCCGGTCATCATGCTGACCGGCGCCGATTCGGAAGTGGACACCATTTTCGGTCTCGATTCGGGCGCCAACGATTACGTGACGAAGCCGTTCAAATTAGGCGTGCTGCTGGCCCGTATCCGTTCCCAGCTTCGCCAGCACGAGCAAAGCGAGGACGCCGTTTTCACCATTGGTCCCTACCGCTTCCGGCCGAGTCTCCGACAGCTTCAGAAGGACGGCCGGCTGATCCGGCTTACGGACAAGGAAGCCGCCATCCTCAAATATCTCTGCCGGGTCGGCGACAAGGTGGTGAGCCGCGAGGTGCTGCTGAGCGAGGTTTGGGGATACAACGCCGGTGTCACGACGCACACGCTGGAAACCCACATTTACCGGCTGCGCCAGAAGATCGAGCAGGACCCCGCGAACGCCCAGATTCTGTTGACCGAATCCGGCGGTTATCGCTTAAGCGTCTGAGCCGCTTCATGGCAGATCAAAGGTCGCAAGCACCGGCGCGTGGTCGGAAGGCCGTAGCCAGCCGCGCGCCGCCTTCAAGACGCCGCCCGCGCGCAAATTTGGTTCGAGGGAAGACGTCACCCATACGTGGTCGAGCCGGCGTCCGCGATCCGAACGCGCCCAGTCGTGAGCCCGGTAACTCCACCAGCTATAGAGACGCTCGGTCTCCGGCACGAAGCGGCGGACGGCGTCCACCCAGGCCGCGCTTTCCTGCACCGTTTTCAAAAGGGCGACCTCGACCGGCGTGTGGCTCACCACCTTTAGAAGCTGGCGATGGGACCAGACGTCCGTTTCCAGCGGCGCCACGTTGAGGTCGCCGACCAGGACGGCCGGGCGTTTTCCCTTCGCCTTCTTGAACCACCGCGCCATCTCCTGAAGGAAGGCGAGCTTGTGGGCGAAGGCGGGGTTTGTCGCCGGATCCGGCACGTCGCCGCCGGCCGGCACGTAAAAATTGTGCACCTCGATGCCGCCAAGGCAGGCAATGGCGTGGCGGCGATCCTCGCGCTTCGCCCATTCCCGGCCGCCCATTTCCGTGATGGGAAGACGCGAGAGAATGGCTACGCCGTGATAGCCTTTCTGGCCGCGGATGACGGCGTGGGGAAAACCGAGCGCACGAAAGCGCTCTCTCGGGAAAAGCGCGTCCTCGACCTTGGTTTCCTGCAGGCAAAGGACATCCGGGTTCGCTTCCCCGATCAGCCGTTCGATGAGCGGCAGGCGAAGCCGCACCGAGTTCACGTTCCAGCTTGCCAGGGTGACGCGCATCGATGGTCAGGCCAGCATGGCGAGGATGCAATCCCTGGCCCGCGCCGTCGCCTCGAAAAGAAGAAGGTGGCTCTTGTCCTCGAAGACCGTGAGCCTGCTTCCCGGAACGCGCTCGGCAAGTTCCGGCGAAAGTTTTGCGATCCAGTTGCCGGTCTCGCCCACGCCGGGGTCGCCGGAGACGAAATGGACGGCCTGCGGAAAATCCGCGAGCTTCTCGAAAGTTGCCGAATTGGTATGGCAGGCGAAGATGGCGGCTTCGACTTCGGGCGGCGAGGCGAGAGTGAAATCCCCCTCGCCGGTCGGACGCAGATTGGCCTTCGCGTAATCGAGCAGCCGGCCCTCCTCGAACTGGCGAAAAAGGGACTTTCCCCGTAACGCTTCCGCACACACCCCCGGGCTCGGCCAGCGCGCCTTGCGCTTCTTCGAAAGGGCGATGAGCTGTTGCGTTTTCGCCTCGGCCTCCGCCCGCAGGGGATGCGCCGCGGGGGGGCAGACCGGCGGCTCGAAGAGAACGATCTTTTCCCAGAATTTCCGCTTTCGCGTGACGCCAAGCCTAAGTGCGGCGGCGGCGTTTAAGGAATGGGCCGCGTAAAAAACGGGAACCTCGCCCGCCTCGTTCCGGACACTTTGCGTGATGGCCTCCAGGTCGTCGGCGAAAAGATCCATTTGGTAATGGGCGTCGAGATTCGTCGCCGGCGCCGACGAGCCCCCGTGCCCCCGCGCGTCGAAGGCGAAAACGGTTGCTCGCAGGGCGAGCGCCTCCAGCAAGCGAAGGTAAGAACCGGCCGCCATGCCGTTCGCATGGCCGAACAGGATGGCCGGCCCTTCCTGCGCAGGGCCATGGAGCCGGTAAAGCTTGAGCCGGATCCCGTTCGGGCGAAAGACAGCGTTCGCTTCGGCCTTTTCCCGCGGGATTGAACGAAAATTTTCCGGCATGAAGGCGTGCGGCCTAATGTCGCCTGGGTCCAGGCTTCGATTTCCGATACGGGTTCTTGATGTTGAAGAGTTCGGAGTCGAACGCGACTCCAAACTCCGCGTTCAGAAAACCGACCCGCGTCGTCAGGCCCCGTGCGTCCGTCACTTCCCACTGGCGAAGGGCGAAGGGGGCCTCGCCGAAGACGAGGGTCAGCGCGCCGGCCTTCGGGTCATCCGTCTCGATGAGGCGGAGGCGGAGGGCGCCGGGCGTCTTCTCGACCTTCGTCACGGTGATCTTGCCGCCGAGGCGGATTTCCTTTTCGAGCAGGAAGGCGGCCGGCGTCGAGGAAAGCGGCAGATAGGTGGCCTCCTCAAGTTCCTTGTCCTGATAAGTGAGCCAGCTGTCGGCGGCGATCAGCAGCAGCGGCACCGGCGGGTCGTATTCGATCCGCATGCGCCCCGGCCGCGCCAGATACACATTCCCTTCCGACAATTCCCCATTCGGCCCCACCTGGATGAAGCGAGCGCGAATCGTCGTGATGCCGTTGAGATAGCGTTCGGCTTGGCCGACGGCCTGACGAAGTTCGGGTGTCAGCGCTTCTTTCGCCGCCGCCGCGTCGGCGACGGCGGAAAGGACTAGGCAGAGAGCAAGGGCGAAAAGGGTGCGCAACGAACGGGGCCTGCTTTTTTCAGAATAGAGTTACGAGGAAACGGCATCCGAATCGCGGATCAGCACCTCGCGTTTGCCGACATGGTTGGCGGGACTGACGAGACCATCCGCCTCCATCTGGTCCATGATCCTGGCCGCCCGATTGTAGCCGATTTGCAAGTGCCGCTGGATGAAACTGGTGGAGGCTCTCCGTTCCCGGCGGACAAGCGCCACGGCCTGGGCGTAAAGGTCGTCGCCCTCGCCGTCGGCCATCGGGCTGAACAGGCTTTCTTCCTCTTCCGTGATCGAGTCGATATAGACGGGCTCCTCCTGTTCTCTCAGGAAGTGAACGACGCGCTCGACCTCTTCGTCGCTGACGAAGGGGCCGTGGATGCGGGTGATGCGCCCGCCGCCGGTCATGTAGAGCATGTCGCCGTGACCCAGCAGTTGCTCGGCGCCCTGGTCGCCCAGGATCGTGCGGCTGTCGATCTTCGATGTGACCTGGAAGCTGATGCGGGTCGGGAAATTCGCCTTGATCGTGCCGGTCACGACGTCAACGGAAGGGCGCTGGGTCGCCATGATCAGGTGCACGCCGGCGGCGCGCGCCATCTGGGAAAGGCGTTGAATCGCAACTTCGACGTCCTTGCCGGCGATCAGCATGAGGTCCGCCATCTCGTCCACGACGACGACGATATAGGGAAGCGGGCTCAAGTCGAGCGGCTGCTCCTCGAAAAGGGGCCTTCCGGTGTCCGGGGCGAAGCCGGTTTGCACCGTGCGCGTCAGAACCTCGCCTTTCTTTTTCGCCTCGGCGATGCGGGCGTTATAGCCGTCGATGTTGCGTACCCCAAGTTTCGACATCGCGCGGTAACGGTTTTCCATCTCGCGCACCGCCCATTTCAACGCGACGATGGCTTTCGCGGGTTCCGTGACAACCGGGTGCAGAAGGTGCGGGATGTCGGCGTAGATCGAAAGCTCCAGCATCTTGGGATCGATCAGGATCAACCGGCATTTCTCCGGCGGCAGCCGGTAGAGTAGCGAAAGGATCATCGTGTTGATGGCGACCGACTTGCCCGAACCCGTCGTGCCCGCGATGAGAAGATGCGGCATGCGCGCAAGGTCCACCATGATGGGGCTGCCGCCGATGTCTTTGCCGAGCACCAGCGTCAGCGCGTGCGGCGTTCGCTCGAAGGTGGAAGAGGAAAGGAGTTCGCGCAGGAAGACGGTCTCGCGCGCGGCGTTGGGAAGCTCGATTCCGATGACGTTGCGGCCCGGCACGACGGCGACCCGGACGGAGACCGCGCTCATCGAGCGCGCGATGTCGTCGGCAAGGCTGATCACGCGCGAGGTTTTTGTGCCCGGAGCGGGCTCAAGCTCATAGAGCGTGACGATGGGGCCGGGCCGGACTTTGATGATTTTCCCATGCACGCCGAAATCGTCGAGGACGGATTCGAGAAGGCGCGCGTTCTGCTCAAGCGCCGCCTCGTCGATCCGCAGATGCGGCGCGGTGCGGGGCCGGGTGTCGAGCAGGTCGAGCGGCGGCAAGGCGAATGTCTCTCCCGCCGACAGCCGCAGCTTGGGCTCGCGTTCGGCCTTGGCGCGCTTGCCGGGCGGCGGCCCCTTGGCGCGCGGCGCGACGCGGCTTGGCTCTTGTTCCGCCTCCGAAACGATTGCCGCCGACTCCGGCTCTTGCCGGGCGGCGGCCCTGGTTTCGGCTAGGGCTGGTTCATTCCGCACACGTAACGAACGGCGCGCCGCCATCGTTTCACCGGCCCAGGCGGCGAAGGCCCAAAGCCTGCGCCGCGCTTGCCAGGCGAGAATGGCCAAGACCCGCGCCGTGTTCTTGGCGAGCCACACCAACGCCCGAAGGGTGGCCTGCCATTCCCCCCGTCCGAGGGCGAGCGCCGGCACCAGGGCAACCAAGGCCAGCCCCGCCGCGAGGATACCGAGGACGCCGGAACCGATGGGCAGCTCGAAATCGCGTATTTCCCGCAGCAAAAGGGCGCCGGTGAAGCCGCCGGCGCCGCTTTTCGACTGCCAGCCCTCCGGCGCAACCAACGCCGCGCAGGCGAAAGCGGCCAGCAGCAAGGCGACGGGCAGGAGCGAAAGCCGCAGCCAAAAACGCGTAATTCCCTGCTTCGAAAGCACCCGCCAGCTCCAGGCCAAAAGGACCGGAACGACCAGTGCCGCGGCAAGGCCGATCGTCTGCAGGAAAAGGTCGGCCGTGATCGCACCGGGCAAGCCCAGCCAGTTGGCAACTGCCCCGTCGCTGGCGCTGTTTAAAGAGGGGTCGGTCGCGTCATGGCTCAAGAGGGCAAACCCCAGGGCAAGGGCAAGCCCGGCGCAGACGAGACCGCCCGCCTCGATCAACCGGCGGCGCAGGAATTCGCGGATGCCGGCGGGAAGGAAGGTCGTCTTGACGGTGCTTGCCCGGCGCATGGCCTCTCAAGAAGTGGAATCTTGGGGAATTTTATTTCCCGAAGCGGTGACATTTTAGTCCCCGCGCGCGCCCGGAAACAAGCCTTCTCCCCCACCACACCGCAGAATGTTGCGGGTCGCGCCACCAACACCCCCATATTTCCCGGATCGCGAAAACTTAAGGCTTCGGACAAAAAACCACCCGGAAGGTTGCCCTTCCGGGTGGTGGATGCAGGAAAATAACCGGTTCGTTCTACAACACGCTTTCGCCGTGCAGCCGGATGTCGAGGCCTTCGCGTTCGTCCTCCTCCTTGACGCGGAGCCCGATCACGAGATCGATCCCCTTCAGCAACACGAAGGAAGCGACCGCGCAGTATAGGATCGTGGCGAGAATGCCGTAGGCTTGCGTCCACACCTGGCCGGGATTGCCCTCGAGCAGACCCGGTGTGCCGCCGATCGCCTCGACCGCAAAGACGCCGGTTAAAAGCGCGCCGGCGATGCCGCCGAGCCCATGCACGGCGAAGACGTCGAGCGAATCGTCGTAGCCGAGCGTCCGCTTCAACCAGGTCGCTCCCCAGAAGCAGACGATTCCGGCGATGGCGCCGATGGCGAGTGCGCCCATCGGATCGACGAAGCCCGAGGCCGGCGTGATCGCGACGAGGCCGGCGACGGCACCCGAGGCGATGCCCAGCACGCTTGGCTTCTTGTGCGCGACCCATTCCGCGAACATCCAGGCCAAGGCCGCCGCCGCCGTCGCGATCTGGGTTACCGCCATCGCCATGCCGGCCAACCCGTTGGCCGCCACCGCGGAGCCCGCGTTGAAGCCGAACCAGCCGACCCACAGGAAGGAGGCCCCCATCACCGTCAGCACCAGGTTGTGAGGGACGATGATTTCCTTGCCGAAGCCGGTGCGCGGACCAAGGACCAGACAAGCGACCAGCGCCGCGACCCCGGAATTGATGTGCACGACGGTGCCGCCGGCGAAGTCCAGCACGCCCGCTTCGCTTAGAAAACCGCCGCCCCACACCCAATGCGTGATCGGGGAATAGACGAGCAGCGACCACAGCCCGATGAACACGAGCAGGGCGGAAAACTTCATCCGTTCCGCGACGGCGCCGGTGATCAACGCCGCCGTGATGATGGCGAAGGTAAGCTGGAAGATGATGAAGACGGATTCGGGAATGGACCCGCTTAACCCCTCCAGGCTTAGGTCCTTCAGGAACAGATGGCTAAGATCGCCGACATAGGCGCCGCCCGCACCGAAGGCCAGGCTATAGCCGGCGACCATCCATAGGATCGTCACCAGACAGGTGATCGCAAAGCTTTGCATGATGGTGGCGAGGACGTTCGTTTTGCGAACCATGCCGCCATAGAAAAGGGCAACCCCGGGGATCGTCATCAGAAGGACGAGCGCGGTTGCGGTCAGCATCCAGGCGGTGTCCCCGCTATTGAGCACGGGCACTGCCTCCGCCACTTCGGCCGCCGCCTCCATCGCTTCTTGCGCCAGCGCCGAGGTGGCGGATACGGCAAGCGCTAAAATCGCTAACAGCACGTTCCTCATGGGGCTTCTCCTATAATGCTTCGGCATCGGTTTCACCCGTCCGGATGCGGACGACTTGCTTGAGATCGAAGACGAAGATTTTCCCGTCGCCGATCTTGTCCGTGCGGGCCGCTTTCTGAATGATTTCCATCGCCCGATCCGCGAGATCGTCCGGAAGTGCCACCTCGATTTTCACTTTCGGAAGAAAGCTCACTTCGTATTCCGCTCCGCGATAGATTTCCGTGTGGCCTTTCTGGCGGCCGAATCCCTTGACTTCGGTAACGGTAAGACCTTGGACGCCAAGCTCCATGAGGGCTTCACGCACCTCGTCGAGCTTGAAAGGCTTAATAATGGCCATGACGAATTTCATTTTTCGGTTCCTCATGCTTGCGCTGGCCGATGCCAGCACTCTTTCAAGACCCGTGCCGAGATTTGTCGGTTCGTATCAGATTGAATTTATTGGATAAATTTTTATAGATGGAAGCTTCGCCAGGGTCGGCGGCGAATTTTCGCCCAATTTTTAGGCCACAATCGAATATTGATGAAAATTTAGGCGACCCTTACTTCATGCCGGCCACTGGACAAAGCGTCCATCGGCGGCGATTGTCGGCCATTCACCGGGAAAGGAGCGGCGGGGGTCCCATGACGAAACGCGCGGAGGTCGTCATCGTAGGCGGCGGCCCGGTCGGGCTTACGCTCGGCATTGCCCTTGGGCAGGCCGGGATCGCGACCTCTGTCGTCGAGCGCGAATCGCCGGAAAACGTGCGCGGCCTTGCCTTCGACGGCCGCACCTCCGCCATTGCCTGCGGCTCGCGCCGCGTGCTCGAAGGCTTGGGCCTTTGGCAATCCCTGAAGGAGGCGGCGGAACCCATCCTCGACATCCGCATCACCGACGGCGATTCCCCTCTCTTCCTTCACTACGATCACCGCGAGGTGGGCGAAGACCCCTTCGGCCACATCGTCGAAAACCGCCTTCTGCGGCAAGCGCTGCTGGCGGCGGCCGAAAAAGTGCCGGCGCTTTCGCTGCGGGCGCCGGAAGCCGTTACCAATCTTGAACACGACGCCCATGGGGTGACGGCCCACCTGGCGAGCGGCGGGCAAGTGACGGCAAGTCTTGCCATAGCGGCCGACGGGCGCTTCTCGCCCCTGCGCGAGCAAGCCGGCATCCGCTGCTTCCGCGCCGACTATCCGCAAACCGCCATCGTCTGCACGGTCGCCCATGAGCGCCCCCATGACGGCGTCGCGGTCGAGCGCTTTCTTGCCGCCGGCCCCTTCGCCACCCTGCCGATGCCGGGCAATCGCTCCTCGATCGTCTGGACGGAACGGACGGTGCTCGCCCCTTCGCTTCTCGCCCTTGACGCCGACGCCTTCCTGGCCGAACTCACCAGCCGTTTCGGTAGTCATCTGGGCGCGCTTCGGGTGGTGGGCGGGCGGTGGTCCTATCCGCTTTCGCTGGTGCTGGCCGAGCGTTACCAGGAAGGGCGTCTCGTGCTGGTGGGCGACGCCGCCCATGGCATCCACCCGATCGCCGGCCAGGGGCTCAATCTCGGTTTCCGGGATCTGGCTTGGTTGGCGGAAGGGCTGGTCGACGCCCATCGGCTCGGCCTCGACTTGGGCCAGGGCGCCCATCTCGAGCGCTACGAAAGGCTGCGCCGGCTCGACAATCTTCTGATGGCGGGGATGACGGATGGCCTCAACCGTCTTTTTTCGAACACGTTTGCTCCCTTACGCCTCGCCCGCGATTTGGGCCTCGCCGCCGTCAACCGGCTGCCGCCTCTCAAGCGGCGCTTCATGCGGCATGCGATGGGCGTGCCGCGCGGCGGCTGGGAAAAGGGGCCCAAGCTCATGCGCGGGCATCCGCTCTAGCGCGGGCGTTGGGTTTCGCTGTCGTCCAAGGGCCGCGCCTCGTCCACCAGCATGATCGGAATGCCGTCGCGGATGGGATAGGCGAGCTTCGCCTGGTCGCTGATCAGTTCCTGGCGCAGGGCGTCCAGCCGCAGCGGACCCTTGGTCAGCGGGCAGACGAGAATTTCCAGAAGCTTCGGATCGATTCCGGCTTTCCCTTTTTCCATCTGCACCCTCCTAGTTCGGCCGCATGCTCCCACTTGCGTCCGGCACGAGCAAGGCCATTTCGAGCAGCGTCGTCAACACCTGGCAGCGTTCGGCCAGGCTCGGGCATTCGAGCAGGGCCTGCTTTTCGTTCGGTGCGAAAGGGCAGGTCATGGCAAGCGAGATGACGAGCTGTTCGTCGGCCAGCGCCGCGACCGTCTTCCATTCCACCTCGATGGCGTTTTGCTGTAGGAAATGCCGCAGCACGTCGAGCAGGCGGTCGCGGTCTATTCTCGGCGTGGTTTCCGGGACGGTGTCCTCCGGGTAGCGCGAATAGTCGGCGACGACCCGCCGGTAGCCGTGAAATTCCGACAGCTCCCGCGCGACGTCGAACCGGCTGAGCCCGGTCAGCATGATCAGGAAGCGTTCGTCCGGCGTTTCGTTGAAGGCGGTGATCCGCCCGACGCAGCCCGTGCGGTAAAGGCCGGGCTTGTCCGTTGCGTCTAAGGCGGGCAGCGGCTGGATCATGCCGACGATGCGCTCGCCCGCCATCGCGTCGCGAATCAGGCCAAGGTAGCGCGGCTCGAAAATGTTCAGCGGCAAAACGCCGTGCGGCAGCAACAGCGCCCCGGACAACGGAAAGATCGGCAGGATTTCCGGGAGTTCGTCGTCGTCCATTTCACGAAAAGAGAATTGTGGAAAGTTGCTTTCGCCCGGCCACCGTCACGGGATCGTCCGGCCCCAGCGCCTCGAAGAATTTCAAGAGCTGCTTGCGCGCTGCGTCGTCCTGCCACTTGCGGTCGCGGCGGACGATTTCGAGAAGCGATTCAACGGCGGCCGTCGTCTTTCCTTTGGTGAATTCGGCAAGGGCCAGGTTCAGGCGCGCCTGGTGGTCGTTGGGGTTTGCGGCGAGCCTTGCGGCCAGCGCCTCGGTCGCCTGCGGGGGCGCCGTCTCGGCCAGTTCGATACGGGCGCGGACGCGGGCAATCGCGGCGTGCGTGCGCAGCTTCTCCGGCACCTCGTCGAGGTAGCTCTTCGCGGTTTCCATGTCGTCGAGGACGAGGAAGCTTTCGATGATGCCGGCGATCGCTTCCGGATTCTCGGGGTCCCTGCCGAGAATGTCGGAGAAAATTACCTGGGCGTCTCCGGCCGCACCCTTGTCCAGCGCCGCGCGCGCCGCCTTGAGCTCGCCTGCCGTCTGGTCGACGAGCGGGGCGCCCAGCACCTGGCCGAAGAAGTGGCGGAGGTTGTCCTCCGAGATGGGGCCCATGAAGCCGTTCACCGGCGCTCCGTTCTGGAAGACGAGCACGGTCGGCACCGTCTGCAACTGCAATTGCTGGGCGATCTCGGGGTGGTCGTGGACGTTGATCTTGACCAGGCGGACGCGCGCGCCGCCCTCCCGCGCCAGCCGCTCGATAAGCGGCGTGAACTGCTGGCAGGCCGGGTTCGGCATCCAGAAATAGACGAAGACGGGCCGCGTCCTCGAAGGCTCGACGACATCCCGCAGGAAGCCTTGCGGGCTTCCCTCGAGGATGGCGGGAAAATCGGCCCCGTCCGGCAGGACGGGTTGGTTGGGCAACGGGCTCATCGGGCGGGTCTTCCCTGAAAATAAGGTACGATTCGTTCGGATTTCCGTGTTGGATTTCCGTGCTGGGCCGAATGATGGGACTTCGGCCGGTCTTGTGCAAGCCCAAGCCGGGGCCCAAGCCGGGGCCCAAGTCCTGGGCCCGCGCGATCGGGCTTGAATTGGGCCAAGCTTTCCTTACACTCCCCTTCCCGCCTATATGGATTTTCCGCCCCTGGATCAAGGCGCGGGATCAAGGCGCGGCGCGGGCGTAGCTCAGGGGTAGAGCGCAACCTTGCCAAGGTTGAAGTCGAGGGTTCGAATCCCTTCGCCCGCTCCATTCTTCTAAGGACAGAAAAAAACACCGTTTCTCGCGGCCTGCGGGCCGGAGGGGGGCGGCGTTGTCGGTCGTTACGGGCGGGCTTTCTGGGCCCTGCGGTTACCGGCGGGTTAGGGCTTGTTGCGCCCGTGTTTGCCGGAAAATTTCACGAACTTCCCCCACATCCACTCCGGCAACCACCAAAGGATAACAGCACCCGCCACGCTGGTGATACCCAGCCAGATCCAGCCATCGGGACCCAGCCAAAAAATCTTAGCCCCGTGCAAGGCCACGCCGGCGGCCAGGATAAGGAAGAAGGGGCCGGTGAAGTAGCAATGCGTCCGGCCGCAGCGCGCCGCGTTCGCGAGGCAGGCCGCGCCCATCCAGAGAAGGGCCGCGGTCCCAATGACGGTTCGCGCGAGAGGGGGCAGAAAGACAGCAGCGATCAACGCCGCCATTGGCAACCCCCAGGCGACCACATAGCGGCCGGGCCTGCTCACCCAGTCCTTGTCCTTTTGCCGGCGATTGCTGGCCTCGTCCATCGTTCCTCTCATACACCGCGCCCGTGCGCGCCGTCGATCCACGGCGGGGGTTTAGCCGGCCGGTTGTCTATCTAGACTGCCCCATGAAGGGTATGGCCTAATAAGGCAGGGATACCTCAAGGAAAAAGGGTTCGCGCCGATGTCTCTCTCCATGTATCAGGCTTCCGTGCCGGCCTTTCTGCGGATGCTGAACAGCCTCTCCGCCATTCTCGATAAGGCGGACGCCGATGCCGCGAAGCGCAAGATCGACCCGACGGTCTTGCTGAACTACCGGCTTGCCCCCGACATGTTCCCGCTCATTCGCCAGATCCAGATCGCAACCGATCACGCCAAGGGGGCCCCCGCCCGTCTTGCCGGCGCCGAAGTTCCGAAATACGACGACACCGAGCAAACCTTCGCCGATCTCAGGGCGCGCATCGCCAGGACGGTAAAATTTCTGCAGGGTTTCCAACCGAAAGATATCGACGGTTCGGAGGATCGCGATATTTCCCTTACCGTCGGCGGCCAGGCGATGAACTTCAAGGGCCAGTCCTATCTGGTGCATTTCGCAATGCCAAACTTCTATTTCCACGTCACCATGGCCTACGCCATCCTGCGCCACGGCGGTTTGGCAATCGGCAAGCGGGACTATCTGGGGCCGGCGTGAAGGAAAAAATTTCCTCGCAAGATTGAAGTCGCGGGTGCGAATCCCTTCGTCCGCTCCATCTTTCCTTTCCCGCTTGGGTAATGCGCTATCCTTGGGGGCCCGATGGACCCGGCGGGGATAAGGCATGATACCGATCCACGACGACAATCCGACAACGCTCCGCCCCTTCGTCACGGTCGGGCTGATCGTCCTTTGCGTCCTCGTCTTTCTCTGGCAGCTTGGGCAGCCGCAAGCCGCCCAGGAACGGATCTTCTATGCGCTCGGTCTGATCCCGGCCGTGCTGTTCGGCCACGTCGCCCTGCCGCCCGAACTGGCCTGGGTGTCGCCGGAGGCGAGCCTCATCACCTCGATGTTCGTGCACGGCGGGCTGCTCCATCTCGGCGGCAACATGCTCTATCTCTGGATCTTCGGGAACAACGTCGAGGACGCCATGGGGCACGGCCGCTTCGTCGTCTTCTATCTGCTCTGCGGGGTGGCGGCGGCGCTGGCGCAGGCCGGGCTCGCACCCCAATCCCAGGTGCCGATGGTGGGCGCGAGCGGCGCCATCGGCGGCGTGCTCGGCGCCTATCTCCTGCTTCATCCGCGGGCGATGATCTTGGTCGTGGTGCCGATTTTCTTCTATATCCAGATGATCCGCGTGCCGGCCTTCCTCGTGCTCGGGCTTTGGTTCTTGCTGCAGTTCCTGGGCACGGCAGAGGTGACCGAGGGCGGAGGCATCGCCTACGGCGCTCATATCGGCGGCTTCCTGGCCGGGATGGCGCTTATTCCCTTCTTCCGCCGCCCGGGCGTGCCGCTTCTCGATCGGGATCGCCCCGCCCGTTTCCGGCGGGGGCCGTGGGGGTAGGCCGCCGCCCTCTACCCGAAGAGTCCCCAGTACATGCGCGCCGCCGTCGCCACCAGGAAAAGCGCGAAGGCGCGCCGCAGGAGGCTCGCCGAAAGCGCGTGGGCGAGCCGAACTCCATAAGGGGCGGCGACAATCGTTCCGGCCGAGATGAGGGCGAAGGCGGGCAGGCTCACATAACCCAGCGAATAAGGCGGCAGGCCCGCCGCGTCGAGACCGGCGATGGCGAAGACGGTGGCACCCGGCACCCCGATGAGGAGGCCGATCGCGGCGGCGGTGCCGACGGCGCGCGGCATCGGGTAGGCGAAGGCGTTGAGGTAGGGCACGGTCATCGTGCCGCCGCCGATCCCGATCATCGCCGAAAGCCCGCCGATCAAGGCGCCCGCCGCCTGCAAGGGAAGGCCGGTGGGCAAGCGGTCGGCGAGGCGGAAATCCTTGCGCCCGAAGAAAAGATACGTCGCCACCACCAGGGCGAGCGTCGCGAAGGCGCCGGTCAGGATCGTCCCCTTCACGAAGCCGCCGATCGAAGCGCCGAGCACGACGCCGGCGAAGATCGCAAACCCCCACCGTTTCAGAAGCGCCCGGTCCACGGCGCCGCGGCGGTGGTGGCCAAGGGCGGAAACGCTTGCCGTCGGCAGAAAGGTCGCGAGCGAGGTGCCGACCGCAAGGTGCATGCGCACGGCCTCGTCAACGCCGATGGCGGTGAAAAGGAAATAAAGGATGGGCACGATGACGATGCCCCCGCCCACGCCGAGGAAGCCGGCGATGACGCCGGCGATGGCGCCGGTCGCGACCAGGGCGCCGGCGAGGAGAAGAAGAGGAGGAAACGTTTCCGGCATCCAGGGGGGCCTCGTTCCAAGGGTGGCCGCACAACTTTAGGCGGCGGGCGCCTGGCGCGCCAGCCAGGGGCTTAAGGGCTTTCCATCCGGCGTTTTTTCGGAGGCGCGGTCGCCAGCCAGACGCCCAGGAGAACGAGCGGTACGCCAACGAAATGGAAAGCATGGAGCCTTTCGCCGAGAAGAACCATCGCCTGCCCGAGCCCGAAGACCGGCACCAGGTTGAAGAAAACGCCGGTCCGGTTCGGCCCGATCCGGTCGACGCCGTAGTGCCAGCAGAGGAAGCCAATGGCGGCGGCGAAGACGCCGACATAGAAGATAGCGACGAGCGAAGCACCGTCCAGCACCATGACCCTGCCGGCCGCCATTTCCAGAAGGTAGAGGGGCAGCAGCATCGCCAGCCCGAAGAGGATGACCGTCGAAAGCACGGCGGCCGCCTGAAGGCCGTCGGGCAGGCGCTTCAAGATCACGGAATAGCCGGCCCAGAAGAAAGTCGCGAACAGCATCACCGGATCGCCCCAGGCAAGCCGCTGGTTCATGAGCGTGCCCACGTCCCCGCGCAGGACGATGACGGCAATGCCCGCCACCGTGAGAAGAATGCCCATCGTCTGGCGGTGCGTCACGCGGTCGCGGAACATCATCCAGGCAAGGATCGGGATCAGAACCGGCACCATCGCGTTGATGAGGCTGGCGTTGATGGCCGTCGTTCCCTGCAGCGCGAAATAGGTGAGAGTCAGGAATCCGGCGATCCCAAGGAAGCCGAGCAGCGCCAGCGTCTTCCATTCGCGCAGCAGCACCCGGTACTGGACGCGGAGCGCCGGCCAGGCGAAGGGCAGGAGAAAGAGAAACGCGATCGTCCACCGCCAGAACGAAAGGGCAACCGGCGGCACGTGGCCGGCGACGGCGCGGCCTACGATCAGGTTCGACGCCGAAAGAAACATCGCAAACGTCAACCACAGGTAAGGCGAGCGGACAACGGCAAGGATTGCGGACGGCATGAAACGCGCCTTGGGTTTTCGAAGGAAGGGGCCATTTGATGGAAGTGCTACCCCGCCGTCAATCGGAAGTCGGCCCCGCTTGCCTCTCCCTTCCCCGCCCGGGAAACGGTCCGGGCGTCCTTGACGTAGGATAGGGGCGGGCTAACATGGCCCTGGATTTTTCCCGTTCGGGGGGGCGGGTATCGCGCCGTTGCGGTGAGCGGGCCGATACAAGAAACGCATAAAGGGAAGGGAGCGACAGACCCATGGATTTCGATCCGATACTTCCGGAATGGCGCCGTGCAAGCGCGGGCTCGAAGAAGCATTGGCCGGGGAAGCTCTGGTGCGATTATGTGGACGCCGCCGCCCAGGTCGTACCCGACAAGACCGCCTGGTCGAACTTCAACGCGATGACCGGGAAGCACACCGTCCTTTCCTATAAGGAATTCCAGGCCCTTTCCGATCGCATCGCCCTGGGCCTGGTTTCCTTGGGCGTCGAGAAGAACGACGTCGTTTCGATCCAGCTTCCTAATTGGTGGGAATTCGCCGCTCTTTACGCGGCGACGACGCGGATCGGCGCCGTCATCAACCCGTTGATGCCGATTTTCCGGGAGCGGGAAATTTCCTACATGACGGGCTTTGCGGAATCGAAGGTGATGGTCGTGCCCCGCCTTTTCCGCAAGTTCGATTATCCGAAGATGATGGAAGGTTTGCGCAAGGACCTTCCGAAGCTCAAGCGCGTGCTGGTGGTTGGCGGCGAAGGCGAGGACGCCTTCGAGCGCGTGCTGCTGGACCCGGCGTTGGAAAAAAAGACGGACCGCGCCGCTATTTTCAAGGCGCGCCGCCCCGGCGCCGACGCGGTGAGCCTCCTCATGTACACCTCGGGCACGACGGGGAAACCGAAGGGCGCCATGCACACCGCGAATACGCTGGTGGCCAGCGTCAAAACCTACGCCGAAGGACTCGAGTTGACGGCGGACGATGTCATCCTCATGGCCTCGCCGCTTGCCCATCTCACCGGCTTCCTCTACGGCCTGATGATGCCGGCCTACCTGCAGGCGAAAGGCGTTCTCCAGGACATCTGGAACGCGGAAGAATGCGCGAAACGGATCGAGCGGGAGGGTGCGACCTTTTCGATGGGGGCGACCCCTTTTCTCGCCGATCTCACGCACACGGAAGCGGTCGCCAACTATAATGTCGGCACGTTCAAGAAATTCGTCTGCGCGGGTGCTCCGATCCCCGCCGTCCTCGTCAAGGAAGCGACGAAAAGGCTCGGACTTCGCGTAATCTCGGCTTGGGGAATGACGGAGCTTGGCGTGGCGACGGCGGTGCCGCCGGAGGCGCCGATTGAAAAGTCCGCGACGACCGACGGTTGCGCGCTCGACTGCTTCGAGGTCAAGATCGTCGATCCGGAAAGCGGCGCACCCAAGCCTCCGGGCGAACCGGGTTTGCTGAAGGCGCGTGGTCCCGGCGCCTTCGTCGGCTATTTGAAGAAGCCCGAGATGTTCGGGACGGATGCGGAAGGCTGGTTCGACACCGGCGACATCGCCTACATGGACGCGGCGGGCTACATCCGGATTGCCGGACGGGCGAAAGACATCATCATCCGCGGCGGCGAGAACGTGCCGGTCGCCGAGGTCGAACAGGCCCTCTACCGCCACCCGGCGATCCAGGAAGTCGCCATCGTCGCCATGCCGGACCCGAGGCTGGGCGAGAAGGGTTGCGCCTTCGCCGTCTTGAAGGCGGGCGAGAAATTGACGTTTGAGGCCATGATCGCCTTCCTCGAAGGGCAGAAGATGGCGAAGCAGTATATGCCGGAGCGGCTCGAGGTCCTGGACGAGATGCCGCACACGCCAAGCGGCAAAATTCAGAAGTTCAAGCTTCGCGAGATTGCAATGGGCTTGACGAAACCCTAGGAAAATCCGCCGCCGGTCACCGGCGGCGGGGATCGCAGGGCAAGGGAGGAAAAACGCCGTGGTGGCAAAGCCGATCGACGGCAAGGATTGCGGCCTTCCCCGTTTCGATGTCGGCGGGTCTGAGGAAGGCGACATTTTCAAGCTTTCCAGCCACCACCGCGCGCGCGAGGCGCTCGAACTCAGCCTTTCAACCCAGGCCCCCGGCTTCAACACCTTCGTCATCGGCGCCGACCGCAGCGGCCGCATGACGGCGACGATCGAATTTCTGGAAACCTTCGTCGAAGGCCGCAAGCCGCCGGACGATTGGGTCTATCTCAACAATTTTCGCCAGCCGGATCAGCCCAAGCCCCACCGCTTGCCGGCCGGCAAGGGTCGCGCCTTCCGGGACCGCATGGCGGCTCTTCTGCCCCAGCTTCGCGAGGCGCTCTCGAAGGCCTTCGGCTCCGAGGAGTACCAGGAGGAAATCGGCCGGCGGCGCAACGCCATGGGCAAGGAAATCTCCCGCCGCGTCGAGGCCATGCGGGAGGAGGCGCAAAAGGCCGGTCTGAGTCTTGTCCAAACGCCTCAGGGCATGGTCGTCGTGGCGCTCGACGAGAAAGGCGAGCCGCTGCCGGTCGAGGCGGTGCCGGAAGAACGCCGCGAGGCGCTCCGCGAGGCCGGCGACCAACTGGGCGATGAGCTTCGCAAACTCAACCGCGACGCGGCGCGCCTGCAACGGACCTTGATGGAGGAACTGCGCGAGCTCAACCGTCAGGTTGGCGACAACGCCATCGGCGGCATCCTCGACGATTTGATAGACGAGTTCTCGAAATACCCGGGCCTCGCGCGATGGCTGGTCGAAATGCGCGGCGATATGCTCGACAATCTCGATCTCTTTCGCGTCTCGGCCGCGGAAGAATTGCCGAAGGGCGTGCTGCCGCCCGAACAGCATTACGCGGTGAACCTGCTGGTTGATAACGGGGGGTTGAAAAAGCTCCCCGTCGTGCTCGAACCGAACCCGTCCTACGAGAACCTGTTCGGCCGCATCGAATATAGGCCGGTGCCGGGCGGCATCGTCGAGACGGACTTCACGATGATCCGCGGCGGCGCTTTGCATCGGGCGAACGGCGGCGTTCTTGTGATTCGCGCCGAGACGCTGGCCCAGCAATTCTTTTCCTGGGAATTTCTGAAGGGCGCCTTGCGCGACCGCGAGATCCGGATCGAGGAATTGCACCGGCTGGGCGCGCTGCCGATCGCCGAATCGCCGAAACCGGTGCCGATCCCGCTTTCCGTTCGCGTCATCCTGGTGGGCGCCCCCTTCTGGTACCGCGCCTTTTCCTTCGATCCGGACTTGCGGACCTATTTCAAGATCAAGGCGGAAATCGACCCCGACATGGAGGCGACGCCGGAGAACGTCGCCGGCTATGTCGGGCTGGTGCGGAAGATGGCGGTGGAGCTGGGCGAGGTTACCTGCGAGGACGAGGCCGTTCGTCTCCTGCTCGGTCTTGTTTCACGATGGGCGGGCGACCGGGGGAAGTTAAGCTCGCAATACGAGAACGCGCGGGACATGCTGACGGAGGCGGTGCAACTCGATGCCGGCCCCGGCGTCAAGACCGTGACCCGGGACGAGATTCTTGCCGTCGTTCACCGCCGTCGCCGCCGGAACGCCCGTCTCGAGGACCGCATGCAGGAGAACATCGCCAAGGGCGTCGTGATGATCGACACGAAAGGGGTTGCGGTCGGTCAGGTGAACGCGCTTTCCGTGCTCGACCTCGGGGATCATGTCTTCGGGGTGCCGGCCCGCGTCACGGCGCGGGCTTCGGCCGGCCGGCGCGGCGTCCTCAACATCGAGCGCGAAACCGAACTCGGCGGCCCCATCCAGCAAAAGGGCGTGCTTGGCTTGCAGGGGTTCCTGACCGGCCGTTTCGCGCGGCGCTTTCCGCTTTCCTTCAATTGCTCGGTCACCTTCGAGCAGAATTATGGCGGCGTCGAAGGCGACAGCGCCTCCATGGCTGAACTTCTGGCCATCCTTTCCGATCTTGCCGGCGTGCCATTGCGCCAGGACCTCGCGATCACCGGCTCCGTCAACCAGCTCGGTGTTACGCAGGCCGTCGGCGGCATCCACCACAAGATCGAGGGTTTCCACCGCGCCTGCCTCGCGGCCGGGGATTTGACCGGCACCCAGGGCGTCGTGATTCCGGCCGCCAACGAAGCCCATCTCACGCTTCGCGACGAGGTGGTGAAGGATATGGCGGCGGGCAAGTTCCATCTGTGGAGCGTGCGCACGATCGAGGAGGCGGCCGAGCTTTTTACCGGCCTCGCGGTGGGTGCGCCGGACGCCCAGGGCGTCTACCCGCCGGCAAGTCTCTACGGCAAGGTGATGGCCGAGCTTGAAACCTTCGATCACCTGCTCGCGCGGCGCGGCCGAAGCGCCGTCTTTGGAGGGTGAAACGCCGGGCGGCGAAAAGAAAACCTCCGCCGCGTTTCCGCGGCGGAGGTTCGATGCCTAGGACCTTATTCGTTACTCGCCGCTATCTTGTTCATCTTCACATTGCTGTCTGTCGGTCGGGTCCTTGATCTTCGAGCAATCTTCCTGCTGACCCGCGTGAGCGAAACCAGCAACCGACCCTGTCAGAAAAGCCCCCATCAAGAGGGCGTGTATCCATTTTTTGATCACGTAAGTTTCTCCTAGGTTTTTCTCCGCACGCGATTTCGAGAGACAGAGAGAAGTAAGAAGGACGGTTCGCCTCCGGAGCCCCTAACTCGTCGCTTCCACCTTTGGCGCGCCGTTGCCGGCGCGCATAATTATAGGGAGATTTTTCGAGGAAAAAATAGGGCCTGAAAGGGCTGGCGACGCTTGGGAGTTGTCGCTTTGTTCTCTTCCCGGCGGTCCGGGAAGAAAGCGCGTTGTCTTTTTGCGCCTTACTTTGTTGCCTTTTCCTCGAGCTTTGCGATCTCGCCCTTCGAAAAGAGGTAGGTCTTCAACTCTTTCTCGAAGTCGGGGCTGTTGCGCCGCAGCCATTCGAGAATCATCGAGGCGTGTTCGATCTCCTCCCGCATGTTGTGGAGCAAGATCGCCTTCAGGGTCTTGCTCTCGCAATCGTCGGCGCGCTGACGGTACCAGTCGGCGGCTTCGAGTTCCTCCATGAGGGAGACGATCGCCTGGTGCAGCGCGATCGTTTTCTTGCTCAAACGTTCGCGCGGCGCGTGCAGGGTTTCGCTGGACATGTCTGAACCTCTGGCTGAATTGGAGCGGGGCAGACAGTCTGCCGCGAAGCGGGGGTTTAAGCAAATGCGCCGCCCGTTCCGCGGCAGGAGCTGAAAAGCATTGCAAATGATTTTCATTCTCATTATCCTGGCTTGGACGGCAAGAGGGAAATACGGAGGACGCGTATTTGCAAAACGACACGTTTCCCGACCAAAGCGGCGGCCGCCCGGCCTGGCTCAAGGATCTGACGGAATCGGAAGGCCTGCTGGTCTGGACGTTCCGGCACTGGTGCGCAGGCGCTGTGACGGAGGACCACCGCCACTGGTTTCTGGTGCGCAAGGCGTTTTCCGAACGCCTCGGCGCCGAGCGCGGAAGGCTGGCCCTGGTTTGCTTCGAGCGTCTGTTCCGCAGTCTCGCCGCCCATGGTCTCCGCCCGCTTCGTTACCATCGGCCCTGCTGTCCGTGCCTTGGTGAAGATGAAGTCTGGCTGGTTTCTCTGGTCGCGGCCTGCCAACGCGGTGTCGCCGCCGGCTTCGGCGTTGCTTATGGCCATGTGGGAGAAGCCGGGCTCGCTGGTTTTTGCGAAACCGCCATCGCCTTCGCCACAGCCTTCGGCGGCGCGCTGCCGTGGCACGACCTTGGGCAGCCTCCTGGGCAGTCAGTAACATTCGAGCGGGCCGCGCGTCCGGGGCCGGAGCGCGTGCACTAGGGCGATCCCGAGTCACCCATTGAAAACATAAACTTCGTGTGCCGCTTCGAGCGCCGGGCGTGTTCGGCGCCGATGGGCGTCGCCCATAGGAAGCTCTAGTTATTTATGATCCGATTTAATATAAATATATACAAGTTCTAAACATAATATATCATATATAAAAGTTAATAACATATGGTTGTGTCATGATCGTTGCGCCACAGTTGCGTGCCGCCCGGGCCCTGCTCGGTCTTGACCAGCGTCAGTTGGCAGAGCTGTCGGGCCTTTCGGTGCCGACCATTCAGCGCATGGAGGCGAGCGACGGCGTCATTCGCGGCAACGTGGATTCACTCATGAAGCTGGTCGCCGCGCTCGATGCCGCCGGTATCGAACTGATCGGCGAGGGCGCGATAAGTCTGAGCGGCGGTCGCGGGGTGCGGCTGAAGGCGCCGCCGGCAGCATAAAGGACGGGGTGCGATGCCTGTCGTTGCAGCGTTGTGGTGCGTAGCCGCTCTGCTCGGCGTTGCTCTTCTGGCCGTAGCGATCGAGCGGGTGTCTGCCGCCACGCGGATCGTCTATGGCTTGAGCCTCGTCCTCTCCATCGCCGCCTTAGCCGCGGCGCTGGCGCATTTGGTTGCGGGTTTGGATTCCGCGCCCGCCCTGACGTTGCCGCTTGGCCTGCCATGGGTTGGCGCGCGTTTCCGGTTAGACGCCCTTGCCGCTTTCTTTCTTGCGGTCGTCTCCTTGGGCGGGGCGGCTGCCAGTCTTTATGCCATGGGCTACGGCCGGCACGAACCGGCACCGCACCGGGTGTTGCCATTTTTTCCAGCCTTCCTTGCCGGCATGAGCCTCGTGGTGCTGGCCGACGACGCCTTCACGTTTCTTCTGTCGTGGGAATTCATGTCGCTCGCTTCCTGGGCGCTGGTCATGGCTCATCACCGCGAACCGGACAATAGGCGGGCGGGGTACGTTTATCTCGTCATGGCGAGTTTCGGGGCGTTTGCCCTGCTGCTTGCCTTCGGTCTGCTGTCGGGGCCGGACGGAAGCTATGGGTTTGAAGCGATCCGCGCCGCCGAACACACGCCGTTCGTTGCGGCGGTCGCATTTGTCCTTGTCTTGTTCGGCGCCGGTTCGAAGGCCGGGCTTGTGCCGTTGCACGTCTGGTTGCCGCTCGCGCATCCGGCCGCGCCGAGCCATGTCTCGGCGCTGATGAGCGGCGTCATGACCAAAGTCGCGGTCTATGGTTTCATCCGCGTCGTCTTCGACCTGCTCGGCGAGCCCGGCTGGTGGTCTGGCGTCGTCGTGCTTTTCCTCGGCAGCGTCACCGTGGTCTTAGGGATTCTACACGCATTGATGGAGAACAATCTCAAGCGCCTTCTCGCTTACAGTACGATCGAGAATATCGGCCTCATATTCGTGAGTCTCGGCCTCGCGCTCGCTTTTCAGGCCAACGGCATGGGTTTCGCCGCGGCGCTGGCGTTCACCGCCGCGCTTTTCCACGTTTTCAATCACTCGGTCTTCAAGAGCCTGCTTTTCTTCGGCGCCGGCGTCGTGTTGACGGCGACGGGCGAGCGCAACATGGAGCACATGGGCGGTCTCATCCACCGCATGCCGGCCACGAGCTTTCTCTTTCTAGTCGGGTGCGTCGCAATTTCGGCGTTGCCGCCTTTGAATGGCTTCGTCTCCGAATGGCTCACCTTCCAAGCCATTCTGTTGAGTCCAGACCTGTCGCAATGGGGGCTTAAGGTTCTGGTGCCGGCGGTCGGCGGTTTGCTCGCCCTGTCGGCGGCACTGGCCGCCGCCTGCTTCGTCAAGGCGTTCGGCATTACCTTTCTCGGCCGGCCGCGGACGCCGTCGGCGGCGCATGCGCAGGAAGTAGATCGCCTCTCGCTTGCCGCCATGTTTGCCTTTGCCGTGCTCTGCTTTGCCGCCGGCATTCTGCCGGGCTTCGTCATCGACGGGCTTTCCCCGGTGACGATGTCGCTGCTGGGCGAGCGCATGCCGATGCAGGCGAGCGTGGCATGGCTCTCGATCGTACCGATTGCTGAAAGCCGCAGTTCCTACAACGGACTCCTCGTGTTCCTCTTCATCGTAGCTGCGGCGTTGCTTGCCGTCGTCGCCATTCACCGTTTCGCCTCGCGCGCCCACCGACGGACGCCGGTCTGGGATTGCGGCTTTCCCGACTCGAGCCCGGCCACGCAATATACGGCCGGCAGTTTTTCCCAGCCGATACGGCGCGTATTCGGGACGCTCGTCTTTCGCGCTCGCGAACGTGTCGAGATGCCGCTGCCGGGCGACGTGCGACCGGCGCGCCTCGTCGTCGAGCTGCGCGACCTCGTGTGGGATACGCTTTACGCGCCGATCGTCACCGCCGTCGGCTTTGTCGCCGACCGGCTAAACCACTTTCAGTTTCTGACTATCCGGCGCTATTTGAGCCTCGTCTTCCTCGCCCTCGTCACGCTGCTTCTGGTGCTTGCGTTATGGCCGTGATCTTCGATCTCTTCGTCCAAGGCGCGCAGATGGGCCTCGTGCTGCTGCTGGCGCCGCTCTTTACCGGCTTCGTCCGCAAGATCAAGGCGCGACTTTTGCGCCGCCGGGGGGCTTCCATTGTGCAACCCTATCGCGACCTCCGACGGCTCTTGCGCAAGGAAGCAGCGCTGGCCGAGAACGCGTCCTGGCTGTTCCGCGCGACACCCTATCTCGTCTTTGCCGCCACTTGGGTTGCCACGGCGCTGGTGCCGACCTTCGCGACGGGCCTTCTGTTCAGCTGGACGGCGGACCTCATCGCTCTTGTCGCGCTGCTCGCCAGCGCGCGCTTCTTCCTGGCGCTCGCCGGCATGGACATCGGCACGAGCTTCGGCGGCATCGGTTCGAGCCGCGAGGTCATGATCGCCTCGCTGGCCGAGCCGGCCATGTTGCTGGTTGTCTTTACGCTCGCGCTGGTGGCCGGCTCGACTCAGCTTTCAACGATCGCCGCCTTCATGGCTTCGCCGGAAATGGGCTTGCGCGTTTCCCTTGGGATGGCGCTTGTCGCGCTTGTTATGGTGGCGATCGCCGAGAACGCCCGCGTTCCCGTGGACAACCCGGAGACGCATTTGGAACTCACCATGGTGCACGAGGCGATGGCGCTGGAGTATTCCGGGCGGCATCTCGCGGTGATCGAGCTCGCCGCCGCGCTCAAACTCTTGCTGTATGTCTCGCTGATCGCGTGCGTATTCGCGCCCTGGGGCCTGGCGGCTTCGGGCACCGGGCCGGCGGCCTACGTTGTGGGTGCGGTCGCCTACCTTGCCAAGCTGGCCATCGGTGGCGTCGGCCTTGCCCTGTTCGAAACCGCTATCGCCAAGATGCGAGTCTTCCGGGTGCCCGAGTTCCTGGGCGTTGCCCTCATGCTCGGCCTACTCGGCACCCTTTTACTGGTTGCCGCGCGGAGCCTCTAGGATGTACGGCCTCGCCTTAGATATTGCGCACCTGCTCGCCGGTGGCCTCGTCTTGGTGAGCTTCCTGATGCTCTACCAGGCCCGCCTCACTGCGCTTCTCAATCTTTTCGCATTCCACGCTCTGGCGCTGGCGCTTTCGGTCGCCTGGCAGGCCTCGATCCAGGGTGCGCCGCACCTTTATGTCACGGCGGCGATCGCGCTCGTTTTCAAGGCGATCGTTATTCCGATGGCCCTCCATCGCATCGTCCGGCGGCTCGGCATTCACCGCGAGATCGAAACCGTCGTCGGCGTTGGTCTGACCATGCTCGCCGGCATGGGGTTGGTTGCCCTTTCCATGGTCGTGATGTTGCGGGTAACCGCCGAAGCCGGTCTGCTGGCGCGCGAAGACCTCGCGTTTGCGCTGTCGGTCATCCTGCTGGGTCTTTTGATGATGGTGTCACGGCGCAACGCGGTCAGCCAGGTGGTCGGTTTCATGTCGCTGGAGAACGGTCTGGTCCTAGCCGCCACCGGCGCCAAGGGCATGCCGCTCGTGGTGGAGATCAGCGTCGCCTTCTCGATCCTGATCGCTTTCATTGTCATCGGCATCTTCCTGTTTCGTATCCGGGAACGCTTCGACACGGTGGACGTGCACGTGCTTGACCGCTATCGGGGAGAGCGACGATGAGCGCACTTGCCTTCGATGCAACCGCCGCGGTTCTTTTGATCCCGCTCGGTGCGGCAGCGCTGCTGGCGCTCCTGCCTAGTTACCGGTTCACCGCGCGGCTCAACGCGCTGGTGGCGCTTTGCACGCTGCTTGCGGCGTTCTCGCTTTTCTTCTCCGGGCGCCCCGAGCCGGGGGCGTATTTCTTCGTCGACGATCTCAACATCGTCTTCATCGTGCTCGGCGCCTTCGTTGGCTTCACCACCAGCGTCTTCAGCGCGGGCTATATCGGTCACGAGCTTGCTATTGGTCGCCTGACACCGACCCATCTTCGTTTCTACCATGCCATGTACCAGGTGCTGATGTTTGCGATGAACCTGGCGCTCGTCGCGAACAACATCGGCCTGATGTGGGTGGCGGTGGAGCTTGCCACGCTTACCACCGTGCTGATGGTTGGTATTTATCGGACTCATGAAGCGCTGGAGGCGGCGTGGAAATATTTTATCTTGGGCAGCGTCGGCATCGCGCTGGCGCTGTTCGGGACCATTCTCGTCTACATGGCGGCGCTGCCGGCGGTGGGAGAGGGGTCGGAGGCCATGATCTGGACGGTGCTTATCCAGCGCGTCGCCGCCTTCGACCCGGCTCTGCTCAACGTCGCCTTCGTGTTCCTGTTGCTTGGCTACGGCACCAAGGTCGGCCTGGCGCCGCTCCACGCCTGGCTTCCGGACGCCCATGCCGAAGGCCCGACGCCGATCTCGGCGGTGCTGTCGGGCCTTCTCCTGAACGTCGCGTTATACGTACTGCTGCGCTTCAAGATGCTGCTCGCGGCTAACCCGGCGGTGCTTACCCCGGGGCCGCTTATGGTGACGATGGGACTCACCTCGCTCGTGTTCGCGGCGTTCATGCTCTACCGCCGCCGCGATATAAAGCGCCTGTTTGCCTATTCTTCGATCGAGCACATGGGCATCATCGTCTTCGCTTTTGGCATGGGTGGACCGCTCGCTAACTTTGCCGGGCTCTTGCACATGGTGATGCACAGCCTGACCAAATCGGCGATCTTCTTTGCCGTCGGCCATATCGCCCAGGTCAAGGGTACCCAGAAAATTGCCGACATCGGCGGGCTTACCGAGACTCACCCGTGGCTTGGCTGGGGGCTCGTCCTCGGCGTCGTTGCCATTGCCGGCCTGCCGCCGTTTGGCATTTTCATGAGCGAATTCCTGGTGGTGAGTTCGACCTTCGCCCTCGCGCCGTTGCTTGCCATCCCGCTTGTCTTCGGCTTGCTTATCGCCTTCGGTGCCTTGCTGCTTCGCCTCGGCGGCCTCGCCTTCGGCGAGCCGCGCGGCAGTATGGCGCCGGCCAAGGCTTCCTATGTGCCGATGTACGCCCATCTCGCCCTGGTGTTTGCCGTCGGGCTCTACCTGCCGCCGCCGCTGGTCGCCTGGTTCCAGCAGGTCGCGGGCCTGCTCGGATAGATTGGAGGAAGCGCGGAGGATGCCGACACTCATGGATCTCATCCTGGAAGGACGCCGGGTCGAGCGTCACGGGCCGTGGCCGCGCGCCGTCGTTGGCCCGGCGGTCTGGAACCGTGCCGTCGGAGCGCTTGCCGAGGGGCGGTGGACTCTGCTCGGACTTTGGGGCGAGGCGGATGCCGTTCACATGGCGCTGCGCGATGAGCAGGCCGGTGACATCGGCGTGGCGAGTCTGGCATGCCCGGACGGCCGCTACCCCTCGGTCGGGCAACACCACCCGCCGGCGCTGCGCCCGGAACGCGCGCTTCGGGACCTGTTCGGGCTGGAGCCGGAGGGCCTGCCCGATGCGCGCCCGTGGCTCGACCACGGCCGCTGGGATGTCCGCCATCCGCTGGGTGCGTCCCGCCCCGCCCTTTCACCCGCCCCGCCTTACGTTTTCCTGCCCACCGAGGGCGAGAGCCTGCACCAAATTCCGGTCGGCCCCGTGCACGCCGGCATCATCGAGCCGGGCCATTTCCGCTTCACGGCGAACGGCGAGACCATCGTCCGCCTGGAGACGCGTCTTGGCTATGCGCACAAGGGCGTCGAAAGCCTGATGACCGGCGCCGACCTTGAGCGTGCCGAGAAGCTCGCCGGTCGCGTCTCCGGCGACAGCACCGTGGCTTACGCGTTTGCCTTCGCCCGCGCCGTCGAGGCCGCGCTCGGCGTCGAGCCGCCATTGCGGGCGACCTGGCTGCGCGCGCTTATGGCCGAGCTTGAGCGCCTTGCCAACCATTTCGGCGACGTCGGCGCTATCTGCAACGATGCTACCTTCGCGCTCATGCACGCCCACTGCGGCGTGCTGCGCGAGCGCGTGCTGCGCGCGGCCGGTATCTGCTTCGGGCACCGGCTGATGCGCGACCGCGTCGTGCCCGGCGGCGTCAGCGTTGATCTGAACGAGGCGGGCATAACAACCTTGCGCGTGCTCGTGGACGAGGTGCTGCGTCGTTTCCCGGCGCTGGTCAAGCTCTACGACAACACCGCCTCGCTCAAGAACCGCACGGTCGGAACCGGCATCCTCAAGCCGGCTCTCGCCCGCCAATATGGGGCCGGCGGTTATATCGGCCGGGCTTCTGGCCGCGCCTTCGATGCGCGGCGCGCGCCGGGCTATCCACCCTATGACGGCATGCGCTTCGAGGTGCCGGTCGTGAAAGGCGGCGATGTCAACGCCCGCGTCTGGATCCGCATCTGCGAAATCGAGCAAAGCCTTTCGCTGATCGAACAGATTCTGGAGACGCTGCCCGGCGGCCCGGTCCGCGTCGAGGTGACGGCCGGCGTGCCGGGGGAAGGCATGGCCCTCGTCGAGGGTTTCCGCGGCGATATCCTGGTCTGGCTGCGACTCGCCGGCGACGGCCGGGTTGCGCGTTGCCACCTGCGCGACCCGTCCTGGTTCCAGTGGCCGCTGCTTGAGGCCGCGATCGAGGGCAACATCGTCGCCGACTTTCCGCTTTGCAACAAGTCGTTCAACTGCTCTTACTCGGGCCACGATCTCTAAGGAACGCCGCCATGCGCAAACTTCTCTTCGAAGGCCTGATGCGACCGCCGCTAGCCGAATGGCCGCCGGCGCCGGACGATGCCATGATGAACGAACTCGCCGCTGCCCTTGATCGTGCCGCGCGACGAAGTCTCGGCCGAAGCCTCGCGATCCGCGCGGTCGACGCCGGTTCCTGCAACGGCTGCGAGCTCGAGATTCACGCCTTGAACAACGCCTTCTACGACCTTGAACGTTTCGGTCTCCGCTTCGTCGCCTCGCCGCGTCACGCCGATGTGCTCTTGGTCACCGGCCCGGTGACCAAGAACATGCGCGAGGCGCTTTGGCGCACCTACCAGGCGACGCCCGACCCCAAATGGGTCATAGCCGTCGGCGATTGCGCCGCCGACGGCGGCTGCTTCGCCGGCAGCTACGCCATCGAGGGCGGAATTTCGGCGGCGGTGCCGGTGGATATACACGTTCGCGGCTGTCCGCCGAGCCCCACCCAGTTGCTTCAGGGTCTGCTCGCGCTGCTGGGGGCGAAGGGCAAACGGGGGTGAAGGAAACCCCGCCCGTTCGCCCCGCCCGAACCTTCCGTTCGGGGAAGGGTGGTGCCGATAACCAGTTCCGCGATTGCCAAGAAGCCGAAGAGAGGGCCGAAACCCGCCGCTTGCCGGTCTCCTTAGGTTTTTCTTAATCCGAATCCAACCAGAATTGGTCACGTAAGGTTAAGGCATCGGATGCCATCGGCGTTCGAGGCCGCGTGGTGCGGTGGCTGTCGCCAGCGAAACAAGGTTCCCGGCATGTTTTTCATCATTGGCGCCCTCCTCGTTCTGGGCAGCGTCATGGGGGGGTATTTGGGGGCGGGCGGGCACCTCGGCGTCCTCTGGCAGCCCTTCGAGTTCGTGATCATCGTGGGTGCCGCCCTTGGCGGCTTCGTCATCGCCAACCCGAAGCCGGTCGTGCTGCGCTCCGGCAAGATATTCGGCGAGGTCATCCGCGGGCCGCGCTACACCAAGGAAAATTACCTCGAAGTTCTCGGCCTTCTTTACGCCACCTTCAAGCTCGCGCGCACGAAGGGCATGCTTGCGATCGAACCGCATGTCGAAAACCCCGACGAGAGCGATCTGTTTTCCCAATACCCTCACATTCACAAGAATCACCACGCGATGACGTTCCTCTGCGACTATTTGCGGCTGCTTTTGCTCGGTACCGACAACGCCTTCCAGATAGAAGCCTTGATGGACGAAGAAATCGAAACCCATCACGCCGAAGCGCGGCAAATTGTCGACGCCTGGCAAACCGTCGCCGACAGCCTGCCCGCGCTTGGCATCGTTGCGGCCGTCCTTGGCGTCATTCACACGATGGCCTTGATCACCGAGCCGCCGGAAGTGCTCGGCCGCTCGATCGGCGGCGCCTTGGTGGGCACCTTCCTCGGCGTCCTGCTTGCCTACGGCTTCGTGGGGCCGATGGCGCGTTCGCTCAGCGCGATCTACGACGCCGAGAACAAGTACTACCAGTGCATCAAGGCGGGCATCCTTGCCTACGTGCAAGGCAACGCGCCGGCCGTGGCGGTTGAATTCGCGCGGAAGGCGCTGACCTCGGACGTGCGGCCGAGCTTCTACGAGGTCGAAGCGGCGGTCCAGACCCCCACCGCCCCGCAGGCCTAAATCATGGCTGGCGCCAACAGCAAACCGGCGAACAACAAAACCTCCGGCGCCAAGGGCGAGGCGCCGCTCATCGTCAAGAAAGGCAAGAAAGGCCATCACGGCGGCCATCACGGTGGCGCCTGGAAGGTGGCCTATGCCGATTTCGTCACCGCCATGATGGCTTTCTTTCTTCTTCTGTGGCTGCTGAATGCGACGACGGAAGACCAGAAGCGCGGCATCGCGGATTATTTTTCGGTGGTGCCCGCGCATATGCGCAACGTAAGCGGCGGGGAGAACTTCTTCGGGGGCAAGACGGTGGCGGTCGATGGCCCGCTCGTCAACCAGGGCGCGCCTCTCGTCGTGGCCGTGCCCGAGCCGAGCCTGCGCCTGGAAGGGACCGAGGGCGAAAGCGAAACCGCCGAGGCGGCCTTGGCCCCGCTCGAGGTCGAGCCGTCCATGGACACGGAGACGGCCAGAAAGGTCCTTGCCGATATCGAGGAGAACCAGTTCCGGGAAGCCGAAACCCAGCTCCGCCAGGCGATTCAGGAAGCGGACGACCTGCGGGACCTCGCCCAGAACCTTCTCATCGAGCGCACGCCCGAAGGCCTGCGCATCCAGGTCGTCGATCGGGAGAAGTACGCAATGTTTCCCCGCGGCAGTTCCAAGATGGACGAAAAGGCCCGTCGGCTCCTGCACAAGGTCGCCGAGGTAATTCGGAATATGCCGCAGAAGATCGCCATCACCGGCCACACGGACGCGACGCCCTATGTCAACGCCGGCGGGTACGACAACTGGGACCTTTCCACCGACCGGGCGAACGCCAGCCGGCGCGCCATGGTCGAGGCGGGCCTGTCGCCTTCGCGTATCGCGACGATGACCGGCCGGGCGGACAAGGAACCGCTGGTGGCCGGCGATCCGTTGTCGCCACTCAACCGGCGGATCAGCATCGTTTTGCTGCGCGAGCAGCGCACGACACCCGCCCCGCATCTATAGTTCCTGTCCGAAGATGGTCTTGTGTTGCACAGAAGTTTGCTCGGATGTCGCGTCCACTGGACGGAGGCCGCGTCTAATTCCAAGTAACGCTTCAAACGCACGGACAACTTAAGCGGGGTTCCCGACACGAGAGAATATCTCTTCGAATCGAAGCGATATGCCCGCGATATCGAAATTTTCTTCGGCATAGGCTCGCCCCGCCCTGGAACAGTTCGCGCGCCGCGCTTCGTCGGCGACAAGCGTTTCGGCGGCGCGGCAGAACCCGCCGCGGTCGCCGGCGTCCACCACAATCCCCAAGCCGTGATCGACAATCAGCCGGGCGGCGGGATTGGCGAGCGGCATGGCGGCGACCACGGGTTTTCCGGAAGCCGCATAGGTCAGGATTTTCGACGGGACCGAATAAAGCCCGGCATCGGGTTCGAGCACGGCAAGAAGCACGGTGGCGCTGTCAAGCATGGCGGGCACCTCGGCGGCGCCCTGGAAGGGCAGCAGCACGAGATTGGCGCGCGGCGCTTTTTCCTGTTCGGCCCGCAGGAACACCGCCCCGGACCCTTCGGAGACAACGACAACACGCACGTCGTCGCGACCCCGGAACCGGTCGGCGAGGTCGAGGAAGAGCGATGCGTCGTGCTTGAGGCCGAGGGTGCCGGCATAGAGAAGGCAGGTCTTGCCGATGAGGCCGTGCCGCGCGGCCCAGGGATTGGCGCCCTCGAAACGCGGCACCGGCGCAAGCGGCGCCCAGTTGGGATGCACCACGACGTGCCGTACGCCAGCCGCCTCGCATTCCGCCAGAAATTCGTCGGCAATCGCGATGACGAGGTCGCTTTCGCCGAGGATCCCGCGCTCGACCCGGCGGTAATAGACCGCGACCGCGCGGCCCAAAAGCGGCAGCCTGGTTCGAAGCGCTCCCCGGATCGCGATCCAGTGAATGTCTTGCAGCCAATGGATGAAGCGCGCATTGATGCGCGCCGCCGCGCCTTGGACGCCATGCAGCGCCTCCAAGGGCGTATTGGCGGAAAGAACGATGTCGGGCCGGATTTCATCCAAAAGCGCTACGAGACGCGCGGCATAGCGCCGCTCTTGCCGGCGGCGGCGGAGATAGGCGTATTTGGCAAGCGGCGCACCGGTGGCGAGCCGGTGCAGGGAGAAGGCGGCAGGATCGTCGGGCCGGGGCGCGAGGGGGCCGCTCGGCGCTCTAAGGTCGCCGCTATAGGCGTAGGCGACGCGATGGCCCCGGCGAGCAAGCGCACGGGCGAGTTCGAGCGTAAACGCATAGGCGCCGTAATCGTGGAGAAGAATGCTTTTGAGCGCCATGGAATATTATTCGCTAAATCGGCTTCGGTTTGCTTACATTCTTCAAAGGCCGCTGGAATAACCTGCCATGCTCACGAAGTATTTCCCCAGCCCATATCGTTCTTACCCACGCCACTTCGTGGCGTATTTTGTTTCCGTACTGTATCGGAGAAATCACGAAGCGGTCGAGCGCCCGCATTCGGTGAAGAAGATTCTATTGGTCAACATGGGCCACATGGGCGACGTAATTCTATCGCTCGGTTTACTGCGGACTCTCCGTGAAACATTCCCCAGCGCAGAGATTTCCATTTTAGTCGGGCCGTGGAATGCCGAGATCGTTCGGATTTCTGATTCCGCGGACGAGACATTCGAATATTTTGGCAGCGCTTGGGCGAAGCGTACCGGGCGCAAAAGTTCTTTTTGGCATTCGATCGCTCAGTTTAAAGCGCTTCGCCGGAAGAAGTTCGACGTCGTTATCTCTCTGCATACCAGCCTTTTTCTATTGGTCGCCTCGGTTTTGTTGCGCCCTGACTACTTCGTGGATTATGGGGCATACCGGGTGGCCCGGAGGCTGGCACGGAATAGCGTTCCCGAACCGCGCGATTCACATATTCACTCCGAGTTCGCGTGTTTGCTCGTGCAGCTTGGTATTCCTCGCCCCGTACACGACCCAGCCATTGTGCTTTCGGACAGGGCCGCAGTTTCTACGGAAGGCTTAGCTCGAACGTGGCGCGCTTCCTTGAAGGGGCCGAAAATTCTCGTTCACCCCTTTGGCGCATATCCCGAAAAGGAATGGCCGATTGACCGTTGGGGCGCCCTCATAGAGCGCCTAGTCGCGTCGTTATCGGCGCGTGTTGTTATAACCGGCGCCCCGGGGGACAAAGAAAAATCCATTGCCCTTAGGCAAGAATGTAACGTCGAGATTGAGGATCTTACGGGTCAAACCAGCTGTTCCGATCTCGCGGTCGTGATACAAAATTCCGATCTGATCGTTACGGTGGACGGCGGGCCAATGCATTTGGCGGCGGCAATCGGAACGCCGGTGGTTGCGATTTTTGGCCCCACGGACCCCAAGCGCTGGGGGCCGGTGACCGAACGGGCAATGGTTCTATATCACCCGACGGATTGCACGCCATGTAACTATAGCTCTGGTTGCGCTCAGACTCCGGGGTGCATGGAAAAAACTTCGGTGGAGGAGGTCCTCGGCGCTGTCAGGTTTCTGCTGTCAAGTTAGAGCCCGCGTATTTTTACGGTCCGCCGCGCGTTGAATCGCTTCAAGCCAAGATGCCTGGAACGCGATCGTCCCCGGGCGCGAATCGCCGGAATCCCGCGCGCGCAATTCGCGGACTTTCTCGGCTGCCGCGCGGAGCCCGCGTTTGATCTCGACGTCTTCAAGCGTTTCCATCCAGAAGACATTCGGATGGTCCGCAAATTCGCTTACGGCCCATTCGAATCGGGTCGTCAGCACAACCCCGTTCATCGAGAGAATTTCGAACATCACCCCGCTGGTCCCCAGTCCATAACTCCGCACATCGTACGGCAGGACCAGGACATCGATTTCCGCCAGAAGCCGCGTGTACTCGTTGTCCGGCAAGTATCCCGCCACTAGCCGCGCCCTGCCCTGACCGGCCAACGAAGCCCTCAGGATTTCGGCTTCGGGCGGTGTTGCATCCGGGGCGTTGTCGGGTAGCTGCAGGATGATTTTTGCGTCCGGCGAAGTCGAAAGCGCCGCGCCGACGATGCCGCCGTAATGTGGCGTTCCTTTTTCGGGACGAAATTGCCCGATAAGCCCAAAGGTTATCGGGTCTTCCGGTTTTTTTGCAGCGCTTTCTGCTGGTCGCGGGCGGACCGGAATCGCCACCAATTGCCCCGATATCCCAAGCGTTCTTTCCCACATCTTGAGGGCCGCTGACGAATCGGAGACCGGGAACAGGAGGCCGCTTTTCGCAAGGCGGCGGGCGATCCACACGAGAACGGCCGCCTTCCACCCGGACCGGCCGATGATTCCCGCCGCATCGCGACGAAAAACAAACAAGCCGGCGACCTTCCCCTTCGAGTGGATACGGCTAAAGCCTGCAGCGGCATAAAACGCCACAAAATCGAGAAATTCGGGCGTGTGATAAATTAAGATCCGTTTTTCCCGGTGGCCGATCAGTTTTCTTATCCCGCGAATAATCGCGTAAAGACGAACCAGTTTCGCCGGAATTTCATCCTTCGCATCTATATTTCGGAATGGGGCATAGGTTTCTACGAGGCTATCCCCGAGCGCATCCTCGAGCACGTTCAAGTAGTCGGCCTGATGTCCGCCGTGCCGTCGGCCTGTAACGGTGTCTACAATAGCGATTTGTCCGCGACCAATCCGAAAGTGGTCGGCCATTTCAACCTCTGTCGTCCTTGTTTTGCCTTAGGCGCCCATTCCGGCTCGAATGGCTTGCAGGGAAACCCGGTCATCTCCCGCCGCCGGCATGCCATGCCGGTCCGCCCATTGGGCAAGGGATTGAATGTAAAACGGATTTTTCTGCGCGCCCCGGCCCGCCTTCAGTCTACCGGCTTCGCCTTAAAGACAAGTATATACAGGAAAGAAAAGGCGGGTATACACAGGAACGCGCCGGTCTAAGGTGGCAATTCGAATGGAAACGGGCCGAAACCATGCTTGGATTTCTTCGCGCACGCATCCGAGGAGCCGTCGCGACGGCCTTCGGTCCGGGGGCGGAGGTCGGGCTGCACGTGCTGTATCACCGCACCCTGAGAGCGGCGGGACTTTTCGGCGTTCCGGAGCCGAAGCCGGTGATAGAAGCCCTCGATTTCGTTGTCCGAACGGCTTCGAGCGTCGTGGACGCCGGCGCCAATATCGGCCGCTACAGCTGGTTTTTCGCGACCCGCGCGAAAAAAGACGCGCGGATTTACGCCTTCGAGCCTAACCCGGCGGCGTTCCGGCTTTTGGAGGCCAATCTCGAACGCCGACCTGTGGTCCGGCTGTTCAATTGCGCACTCGGGGCGCGGACGGAGACGGCCTATCTCAACGTACCGACCGACGGCCGAAACAATCCGGTGACGGCGTTGGGCTGGGTCTCGAACCGGAAAGAGGCGGGGAGCGAGAGCAACCGGAACGCCGTTGTCCAGGAAACGACGGTGTGCACTCTGGACGCGGCGATAGCGCGCGGCGACGTGTCGCTCCGACGGCCCCTGTTCTTCAAGATCGACGTCGAGGGCGGCGAGATGGACGTTCTTTCCGGTGCGGCCGCGACGATCGAGAAATGGCGGCCGCTCATTTACTTCGAATGCGAACAGCGTCATCTGACGCGAAGCAGACGCGACTGGCGACCGATCTGGTCTTACTTCGCCGCGGCGGGGTATGCGATCTTTGCGGCAAGCGAAGCAGGCTTCACCGTCGCCCATGCGCTGAACGCCGAGACCAACGCCTATTTCGCGGTGCCCGGGAATGACGCGGACGATCCGGCTTCCCCCCTCGCGGCGCCGACATTTATCGCTATGCTCCGGCGGCATTGGACGGCCGTTCCGGCATGAGGTTGCGGCGCATCCTTTCTTTCCGGTTCACGCGGAGCGAGTCATGACGAACGTTCCAAGCGACGACGCCCATAACGGCACCGACGGGTTGCCTGAACCGATCTTCTCGGTGTCGTTCACGCTTTTGATCCTGTTCATCGCTCTCGGCGACGGGTTGGGTTATTTTCTGAAAGCCGCCGTCAATCTTCCGAGCCCGCATCTTTTGATACTGCCGTTTTTCGGGTTCTTGCTGCTCTTCGCCTTCGCCTTGCTCCCCAACCGCGATCCCGGATCGGCGTTTCGGGGTATTGTCACGTTTTCCACATTGCTGGTGGTTTGGCTCTTCGTGCAGGAGGCGTTTATCGGACGCGCCTATATCCTGGGATATGGCCAGCTCGCGATTTTTCTCGTGTTCCTGTTTCTGACGCGGCAGTTGTTTGAAACGACCGACCGTCTCGTCGGGCGGCTGATGGGATCGGTTCTGGTCATCCATTACGTGCAATGCGCGTGCATCATCGTCGCAGCGCTGGCCTGGTTTGTTTTTTCCGTGAACCTCAATCCGCTGGACCTGGTGAGACCGACCGAGATCGGCGAGTATTACGGGTTCCGCGCTGCGGGGCTCAGCCGGGAGCCGGCTTGGGCGGCGTTCGCCATCGGCTGCACCTATCTTGCCATCCACTATCTCCTGCCGAGCCAGCGGTCCATGGCGCTGCTGGCGTTTCTCGTCGCCGCGATCTTCACCAATACCGGCACCGGATATCTGCTGGCCTTGGTCTTTTGCGCGGCCCATCTGTTCGAGCGGCGTTCCATCGAGGTGTGGGCTGTCGGTGTTTTCGGGGTACTGCTTGCGCTTGCCGGCCTGACCTATCTCCAGTGGGACAGGCTTATCGTCGTCTGGCAAGGCATGGATCCCTCGACCAACATGCGATTGGCCTCGGCGGGCGTAGCTTTGGATGTCATCCGCGCCACCTTCCCGCTCGGCACGGGCTATGGAAATTTCCGCGATTTCGGTGTCTATGGCGCCGAGTTCGATCGTTACCTCGATCTCTATAAGACGGCGTTCTATAAGTCCGACGTTTTGCTGCTGAACCTCGTCGCGGAACTGGGCGCGTTCGGTCTGCTGGTCGCGGGGTGGATTTTACGCGTTCTCTGGGTGCCGGGATACTGGCTGCCCATATTGATGGGCGTGCTGCTGCTCGGGCTGTTCGGCACGTCCCTGGTGCCGCCCATTCTTCTGGTCGCGGCGGTGACCGGCGTTCTGGCGGCGCGACGGGCTGAGGCGCGCGTTCACGACGCCGCGGAAAACGAGGCCGAGAACAGCTCGCGCGAGGAAGCCGATGTTGCCGCGGGTTCCGACCGCATGGGCGGGGGATGGCGTTCGACATGAAGGTTCTCTGGCTGACGCGGTTCCTGCCCTACCCGCCGTTTTACGGCGGTGACGCGATCTATTCCTCGAAACTGGCGGAGGGGCTGGCCGGTGCCGGGGCCCATGTCACGGGACTTTGTTTCGAGAATGGCGGCGATGCCCGGGACAGCGCCACAGTGAACGGCGTCGACTGGCGTATTTTTCCGCTGCCCGACCGACCCGCCTGGCAAAGCATTTTCGGATATCTTCCCAGCATCGCGCACCGGTTCCGGTCGCGGGCCTATCTGGCGGCGGCGCGCGCCGCGGTCGGGGCGGGCGTTGACGCGGTGGTTTTCGATCACATCGGATCGGGGTGGCCGCTGGCGCCCCTCTGCCGGACCGCGGAACGGACGAACAGGCCGCCGGATTTCATCTACCTTTCGCACAACCACGAAACCAGCGTGCGCGGGCAGGTGGCCAGGCATTTCAAAGGATCGGTCTTGAAGAAATTCGCCCTCAAGCTTGAGGCGAAGAAAGCCGCAGAACTGGAACGGAAAATGGTCGATGCCAGCGCCCTCGTGACCGTGAATACGCGCGAAGACGAAGCGCTGTTCCGCCGGACCCATCCGGAGAAAACCTATCTGCCCTTGACCCCGGGTTACGATGGGCCGGTGCTGGGCCATCGCACCATCGGCGGCGAGGCGCCGAAACGGGCGATCGTGGTCGGCAGTTTCGGCTGGTTCGCAAAACGGATGAACCTGGAAGCGTTTCTGGAAGCGGGGGCGGCGCGCTTTCACGAAGCGGGTGCGGAGATCGAAATTCTGGGCAACATGCCCGATGGCTATGGCGAAACGTTGCGCACGCGTTACCCGACGGTTCGCGTTACCGGGCGTTACGACACGCTGCCGCCTTATCTCGTCGAAGCGCGCCTTGGCATCGTGCCGGAACAGACCGGTGGCGGGTTCAAACACAAGGTGCTGTCGTATATCTTCAACCGGCTGCCGGTCGCGGCACTGGAAGGCAGCGTCGCGGGGCTGCCGCTGCGGCCCGGCGAAAGCATCCTGACCGCAAAAACCATGGCCGGTCTCGTGACCGTTTGCCTCGCGGCGCTCGACGACATGGCCCGGCTCAACGCGCTGCAGAACCGGGCGTTCGCCGCCTGTGCCGGGCAATTCGATTGGGCGAGCCGCGGCCGGGCATTTTGGGACGCCATTCGGCGTTTGCGGAACGAAGCGCCATGACCGCTTGGCTCCGCCACCGGCTCAACCCGCGCTATGCGTGGCTGCCGGACGATTTTTTCGGGAAAGCCGTCCGCATTCTTGACGCCGGCGCGGGCAAGGACGATGCGCGAATCGCCAAGGCGCTGTTCGCCGATTGCCGGTTCGAGGGCTACAACATCGCCGACATCGGCGATGCGCGCGCGTCGGGCTTCGATGTCTATCACCGGACCGATCTCAATCGGTCCGACCTCGCCGGCTCGCCCGACAGGGCCTATGACTATGTCGTCTCATCGCACACGCAGGAACATCTCGAAGATGGAAGACACCTCGTGGCGAGGCTTTGCGACAAGGTGAAGCCGGGCGGGTATCTCTATCTGGAATGGCCGAGCGAAAAGTCGCGGTACTTTCCGCTTCGCGGTTTCGGGTTGAATTTCTTCGACGATCCGACCCATGTGCGCACCTTCGCGCCGGAAGAAATTGCGGGGATCGCCCGCGCCCAAGGGTTCGACATCGACCATGCGGGATACCGGCGCATGTGGCTGCGAATCCTGCTGTCGCCGGCGCTGATTGTCATTCACTCGCTACGCAACCGGCGTCTTGTTCTCTATGACTGGTGGGATTTGACCGGGTTCTGCTGCGTGGTGCGCGCTCGGCGGCGCGCGTACCGAGGATAAGCCGCGACGAATGCCCAGCTCCACACCAAATTGTCGCAGCAGCGTTCCGACCCCGGCGGTTAGGGCCAGCGAAAATGACCTTAGATCGGGCGGCAATACAGATGGGGGTTCTGGCCGCTCGCGATAAGCGCGATCTCTCGGTCGCCGAGGCCCGCGAGGGTTCGCATTTCGGTCCCCGGGTCGGTCTGTGCCATTACGCGGTAGCGGGTCAGATCGACTAGGGACAGGCAAGCTTTGACATATGATTCCTTGTCGGAAAATTTAAAATTGTGCAGTTCGAGTAGAAGTTTTGGGCGCCGAGAGAGGACTTGCTGAAGGCCTGACAGCGCTTCCACTTCAAAACCCTCAACGTCAATCTTAACGAATGACGGCGCGATGTTGTGCGTTCTGGCGTATTCGTCACCGGTTATCATCGGCACCGTAATTCGTTGTGCGGGTGCGGCACCCGATGACAGGAGGCTGGCAACGCCACCCGAGTCATCGCTAACGGTGGCGAATCCGATTTCGTTTCCAATGCACATATTATTGAAAACGACGTTCGTGATGTGATTATCACGCAGGTTCTTACGCGCTACGTTGGAGTTAAATCTTGACGTTTCGAAGGCATGCACTTCTCCTTCGCGAGCGCATTTAGCGAAAAGCATGCTCCATATTCCCTGGTGGGCGCCAATATCCAGCACCACATCTTTGACCGATAGGTTGTCTGCGATCCAATCGAACTCCTGCTCCGGCCAGACGATCCAGTTATACCGATATTTCCCGAACCAAGTATGCGCCTCGAAATCTTCTATGTTCAGAACAAATATATTTTCTTTGATATTTATATATTTTTTGTAGGGCTTAAATATTTTCCTATCTATGCGAAAACGCACTGAATCGTAAACGCCAATCGGCCCCTTTTCTTTATATTTCTTAAATATTTTCCTGAACATACCCATCCTCGATTTTTCAGCAAGCACCGATCCTGCCCAGAGGAATTCTCAAAAAACGTAGCTGTACACAAATTCGCGAAACGCGACGCACGATCTCTCTGCGTGCGAAGCAGGCCACGCTACTCACTCCCAACGCCTTGGGCGACCGCCTGCAGGATTGTCGAACCCGCCCGGTCGATGGCGATATCGACGCAGCGCCGGCGGCCCATCGCCTCGATAAAGGCGGGCTTGCGTTCCGGCGGCACGATTATCAGAAGGAATCCGCCCCCGCCCGCGCCGCAAAGCTTGCCCGCCAGCCCGCCCTTCGCAAGGCAGGCGTGGTAGAGATCGTCGATTTCGGAGCCCGAGACCTTGGACGAAAGCAACCGCTTGAGGCGCCAGGATTCCGCCAAGAGCGGGGCCAGGGCGGGCGCGATGTCATGGGGATCGCGGGCGCCGCGGATGACCGCCTCCGCCGCATCGACGATGTCGCGCATGGCGGCAAGCTCGCCGTCGCGCTTTTTCTCGGACGTATTCTTGATCTGCTCGTCGAGAACTTCGGAAGCATGGCGCTTGATACCGGTATAGACGAGGACGAACCACCGGCCCAACGCATCGAGAGAATCGGGCGCCAGATCGATGGGCCTCACCGCGATGTCGTCGCCTCTGAAATCGAAGCGATTCAGCCCGCCGAAAGATGCGTGCAGCTGGTCCTGAACGCCGACGCGTTCCTTCAACATCTCGCGCTCGACATGGATCGCGCGGCGCGCCAGCTCCATCTTCGTGCAGCACCGCCCGGCCATGTGCCAGACAAGATTCTGAAACCCCACGGTGAAGGCCGACGAACTGCCGAGGCCGGCGCTGGCAGGCAGATCGGCCTGGACGCCGTAATCGGTGGGTTCAACGGCGGCTTCGTCGGCCAGAACCGTGCGCACCACGGGGTGGCGGATGTCGCGGACATGGTCGACCGTTTCGATGCGCGAATAGCCCAGACGGAAACGGTAATCCACCATGGCCGTCAGCGGCAGGGCGGAAATATAAATATATTTGTCGATGGTGAAGCCGAGGGCGGCGCCCGGGTTGTCGCGGAAATATTCGGGATAATCGGTGCCGCCGCCGAACAGGCTGACGCGCAGGGGGGTTCTGGAGGTGAAGATCATGGCGTCTTGTACCGCCCGGTCATCCGCGCGCGTATTGCGCGTAATTGGATTTGTCGATCACGTGCGGCTCGGGCAACGGCACAATGAAGGCGCCGCCGCCCAGGATGTACGCACGTTTCTTGACGAGAAATTCGTCGAGAAAATTCCATGGCAGCACGAGATAGGCGTCGGGCGGCGGCGTCGCGTCTTCGTCGGCGATCGGGATATGGCTGCCGGGCATGAGTTTGCCGAACTTGAGCGGGTTGCGTTCCGTGGCGAGGGAGACGAGATCGGTCGTAATGCCGAACGAATTCAGCAGCGTCGACCCCTTGGCCGGCGCGCCCAAGGCATGCACGGTTTTCCCTTCGTCCCGGAACCGGCGAAGAATATTCAGCAACTGGTCGCGGATGACGGAGACCCGGCGCGCGAAAGCCTCGTAGGTTTCGATCGAGGCGAAACCGCGGCGCGCCTCGTCGGCGCGCATGGCCGCGACCGACGGTCCGATCGGGCGCGCGCCTTTTTTGGCGACGAGAAGCTCCATGGTGCCGCCGTGGATCGGCACTAAGGACGCCTCGAAGGTCTCAAGCCCGTGCCTGTCGAAAAGCCGGGAAATCGAGGTCAGCGACCAATAGGTCAGGTGCTCGTGATAGATGTTGTCGAAATGGTTCTTGGCGATCATCTCGCCGAGATAGATTGCCTGCACGCAGAACACGGCACCGGCCTCGCACATAAGGGCGACGCCCTCGGTGGCGCTATGCAGTTCTTCAAGGTGGAAGAACACCCCCGCAGCGGTGACCAGCGCGGGCGCGCCGGCATCGCGCAGGATGCCGCGCGCCGTCTCGGCGTTGAAAAAACGGTGCAGCGTGTCGATGCCGTCCCGCCGCGCAAGTTCGACGAGATTGCCGGCGGGCTCGACCCCGAGCGGGCGCATGCCCGCGGCCTTGAAATATTTGAGCCAGGTGCCGTCGTTGCTGCCGATATCGACGACGAGGCTGCCCGGCGCGAGCCCCAGAGTCTTGACCAGCCGGTTGGCGCTGTCCTCGAAATGGGCGCGAAGGGTCCGGGTCGTCCCCGACACGTAGGGATAATCGGAAAACATGATTTCCTTCGGCACCGTGTGGTCGATCTGCGCCGTGGAGCAATCGCGGCAGAAGCAAAGGCGGAGAGGATAGACGGGTTCCGGTTCGCCGTCGCGCGAGGGCGGGATCAGCGTATTGCAATGGGGCTGGTCGCCAAGATCGAGAACCGGAACGACGTTCGACCCATGGCAGACGCGGCAATTCATAGCGGGTTTCCGGTAAAGGACGGCTAGGCGCTCGAGCGCAAGTAGTAATCGACAGTCTTGGCGATACCGTCACGGATCGGCGTAAATTGAAAGTCGAGCGTGCCCCGAATCTTTGCGGTGTCAAACACTTTTTTGCCGACCCCCGTATAGCGCGTGGTGTCGTACTGAACCTTGGCGGGGTCGTAGCCGACGATGGCGCAGATCATCTCGGCGTATTCGCGGATGGTGAGCGCCTGTCCGCTGCCAAGGTTGAGGATGTCGTTGCCGATGGCGTCCGTCCCCATATGGATGAGGCGGATCGCGTCATCGATGAAGATGAGTTCGCGCACCTGCGACCCGTCGCCCCAGAGCACCACCGGATCGCCCTTCCGTTTGCCCGCGACGATCTTCTTGATGAGATCGAAGATGAAGTGCGAATCCGCGTGGTCGAAATCGGGCCCGAACAGGGTCGAGGGAATGAAATACCGGTACCGCATGCCGAACTGCTTGTCGAAGGCGCGAAGCCCCTGAAGAAGCATGCGTTTGGTCATGGCGTAGGTATAGAGATCCCGGTCCGGCTCGCCCGTCATGTAGTTTTCTTCGGAAAGCGGCAATTCGGGCGGGTAGGCGCAGCTCGTCCCCATGGTGATGAAAAGCGCCCTGGGCTGGCGTTCGCGCCAGTACCAAAGCGCGTTGGTGTTGATTTGCTGGTTGATGATCCACTGTTCGCCCGCGTGACGGAGGGCAAAATCGCCAGCCTTTGTCCAGGCCGCCAGATGGTAGATGCGGTCGAAAGCGATGTCGGGAATATGGGCGAGGTTTTCCTGACGCGTCAGGTCGCAGTTTTTCGAATGGACGACGGTGGTGTCGAACCCGCGGCGCGCGAGATCGGGGACGAGATGCCGCCCCAGAAAACCGGTCCCCCCTGTCACCAGCGCCTTCATGGCGTTTGCCGTTTCCTTTCCGGCTTCGGTGCCGACATGCCGCCGGCGTTGCTGTGGATCAGACCGCCGTGCCGTTCGATAAAGGCGCTGGCGGCGGCCAGGGTTTCCGGCGTGCCGATATCGATGAAGGGCGCCGTCACCTTGAAGGCAAAGAAGGCAGAGCCCGCGCCAAGCGCCTGCGGGATAAGATCGTATTCGATGCTCATGGCGGCATTCGCCGGAAACCGCCCGAGGAGAGCGCGCGAAAAAAGGTAAACCCCGCCGTTGATCCAGCCGCCCCCCGGCCGTTTCTCGCCGAAGGCGGTGATGCGCCCCGAAAGATCGATATCGAGCGCGCCGTAACGCAGGGCGTCGTCCACCGCAAGCGCCGCCAGCACCGCATCGGCCCCACCCTCGTCATAGCGCGCGACGAGCGCGGAAAGATCGCAGAGCAGCAAAGAATCCCCGTTCAGGACGAGAACGCGGCGATAGTCAGGGTGGACCGCCTGCAGCGCAAACAGCAGTGCGCCGCCAGTGCCGAGCGGCGCTTCCTCCTGCCGGCAGAGAACCGACACGCCGCCAGGCAGGTCGAGGGTCGCCACCCAGTCCGCGACCTTTTCCCCGGAATGGCCGGTGGCGAAAACGATTTCCGTGACGCCCTGCCCCAAAAGCCAAGCCGTGACCCAGTGCAAGAACGGCTTCCCCGCCACGCAGAGCATGGGTTTCGGCATATCAGCCGTTGCGGGCCCAAGCCGCGCGCCGCGCCCGCCCACCAGAACGATCGCCGGCGGCATTCCCGACGAAAGCCCCGTCCGGTCAGACATTCGAGAAGCGCGCGTTGTTAAGCATGCGGTAGCCGCGGAGGAGTTCGCGTACCCCGCGGTCGAGCGACCAGGCGGGCTTGAATCCGGTCCCTTCGATGCGCGCGTTGGAGACGATGTAGTTGCGCTTGTCCGGGTCTTCGCCGATGGGGGCTTCGAGAAAAACGAAGTCGGGCACGTAGCGCTGGATCAGGGCGCAGAGTTCCAGTTTCGAGAAATTGGCGTCGGACAAGCCGACGTTGAAAGCCATGCCCCGCATGGCCTCGAAATTTCCGATCGCATGGACGAAAGCCGCAACGACGTCGCGCACGTGGATATAGTTGCGCTTGAAATGGCCCTCGAAAACGACGACGAAGCGGTCGTTGACTGCGCGATAAGTAAAGTCGTTGACGAGAAGGTCGAGGCGCATGCGCGGCGATAGGCCGAACACCGTGGCGAGGCGCAGCGAAATCCCCTTTCCTGAATCGAGGATTGCCTTTTCCGCCTCGACCTTGGTCTGGCCATAGAGCGAGATCGGATTCAACGGGCTATCCTCGGTGCAGAAATTGTCGCCCTGGCCGATGCCGTAACCGCTGTTGCTGTTCGGAAACACGAGGCGCTGGTCCCGGCCAATGTGTTTCAACAGCATGAGCACGGCGTCGCGGTTGATGGTTTCGGCGCCGATCGGATCGCGCGCGCAGAGCGGCGCGCCGACCAGCGCCGCCAGCGGGATGACGATGTCGGCCTTGGCGGCAAGACCCTTGACGACCCTTTCGTCGCGGGCGTCGCCGCGCACCGGCTCGAACCCGTCATACTGGCAGCAGGCGGCGAGATGGGCCTCGCCGCGCGCAAAGCTGTCGAGAACCGCGACGTTGTGGCCTTCTTCGAGGAGCTTCGGGACCAGGACGGCGCCGATATAGCCGGCGCCGCCGGTCACCAGGATTTTTGATTTCATGCGTTACCCTAAACTACTTTGTTAGGCGCCACCTTAGGCCCCTTGACCCGCCTTTAGCCCTTTATCTATTGCCGCCTGGAATTTCGGGCATATCAACTTTCTCGACCTTCGCATATATGGAAGCCGATCGACCTCGGCATGCACCCTCCTTCCATCGCCTCAGAGTCTCGGGAAGGAAATCATCGCTTCGCCGCATCCACGAGATAGGGATGACCCGACAAAGCCAATGACCGTAGGGATCGAAGTTCTCCATCCTCAGATAGATAAAATGAGGCGAATTCGCAGCGAAAGCGCTTTCCGGACCGGTCCCTTCTAGCGCGCCACCCAGCAGGTCATCCAGTGACATCATCCGCCGGTCGATCCCGGAATCTATCCCCGGCGATTTGATTGCGTAAAGGGTCGAAAAGGCATCAAAATAATCCTGTTTGGACAACCGGTTCTTGTTTTCACTTGTTGGGTCGACAAGCATTAGCCGCGAGCCGTGATCACCGTGAACGATAACGATGGCATCCTTAAGAGCTTTCCGCTCTTTCATAACATTCAGGAGCTTCTCTATCTTGGACAAAGCGCACCGGACTTGCGGGATATAGGCCTCATATCCAGCTAGGCGCGAACCTGGCGTATTGAACAAAACCGGATCCCCATCCCATTGGCTGCTAACTCTCGTCGGCCATTGCAGGACCGGTCGGCGGATGCCACAGGATGAATCGACCGCAAAGGGTTCGTGCGGCAGGAGGAAATGGGCGAAAAACATGTCCCCCCGCGGCGCCGATGCTACATCGGCGATCAGGCGTTCGAATGCGGGCAGAACAGTCAACGGCCAGATACGATAGAGGTGGTGGACTCCCCACGCGGGAAGATCGAAACCGATTCTGCCGAGATGCTTTCGAACCGGTTTATACAATGCCTTCAGTTTTTTTTTCAGAAACAATAAGTCGGAATAAACGGATAGTACGAATTCCAGCTTTTCCGAATCACTGAAGCCTTTCAGATTCACGCTTGAAATCTTGCCCTGATCATAGGATACGCAGGTACCGGTATTTCTTTTTGACGAACCGCAAAAATCCAAGAACATGGATTGATAAACATTAATTCGATAGCCCCTGGCGCCGAGCTTGTCGAAATAGAGGTTCCGGTTCAGTCGATAGGATGTCAGATATTCGTTCTCTGAAAACAAGCCTTCGAGCTTTCCATTTTTTCGGAGTTGAAGGCAGAGGAAAGCGACTGTTGGGTACGGTCATATAAACTGTAGGCCCGGCTGAATACCCGAAAACCATTCCCCGAGAAGAGCTCCTGGATTTCCGTTTTGATGGCCTTCTGTGCAGGCGCGTCGTCTTGAAAGCCCTCAACACCCAACTGCCCATCCAGAATTATATGAACGTAGACAGGCAAATCCGATTTTGCCGCATTTTCCGCTGGAGAAGATGTCGAGGCGGATGTTGTGACCGGACCTGCGTCGGCAAACGGCAGTGATACAAGCGTCGCGACCACCATCGTGCCGAATACGGCAGTCACCACCAGGCTCCGGTGGGCACTGGGCAGACACAGCATAATGAGAAAGGCTGATCCGGTAACGGCAACGACGAGAAAGCCGCCAATAAACTGGAAATCCGCGAAAACCAGAATGAGTCCCGTCAGCATCAGAAGCCGAAGACCGGGAAATGGCGCTAGTTTCAAAAAAAGTGCGAGTCCCCCCGCCAAAAAAGCAAAGCCCACGCCAACGATCAGATTGCTGCTCTCGAAGACAAAATCATTGCGGGCGATAAAATTAAGATAGGGGAACAGCAAAAGAAGAAAGAAAGACAGGGCGTCGAGGAGGAACGCCCTTCGGGCCGTCTTCGCAGAAATATCGCCAAGATTATCTGGCATCATCTTTTGCCGTCATGCGATTGCGGTACCAGATTAACTTCCGATTGCTCCGGGTCACGGTCTTCATTTCGACAATCTCGGAACGCTTGGCTAGCGCGCCCAGGAAATTCTCTTCGGTATAATCCGGGAAGATGTCCTCTCTGAATGCAAGCAATTCCTGAACCATGGGATCCTGCTTGGGTACGAATTCGATTACCCCTTGGGGCGCCAGCTTTGTAAGCCAGGAAACGACCTCGTCGAGCGGGACGTTGCGGCCAATCGCGATGTGGTGAACAAATGCCAGGGCGACAATTCCGTCCGCCCCGGCACGGCCAGCCAGACCCAGGCGTTCGCGTTCGCTCCAGCCCTGGCTGGGCGAGGGGTTGGCACCATCAAGGAGCAAAGGCAGAAACCTCAGATTTTGAGTTGCGGAGCGGGAGAAGGCGAGTTCCAAAGCCCCCTGATCGCAATCAAACCCCACACAGTAACCGGCACCATTTCTTAAGGCTGTATCGGCATAGTCGCCGGTGTTGCAGCCCATATCCCAGAGAATCGCAGGTTTCGTTGCCGCCACAAATTTTCCGATGAATGACTTTTTCTCAACGACCTCGTCATCGCTGTAACTGTGGGTGCGCGTGTAATCCTGCCAAACCGTCTTTCCGGTATCGGCGGGCTCAAGGGTCTCAATCCATAACCTCAGCTTCGAGAGCATCCGCCGGTAGGAGGCTAGCGGCAGCTTGGCTGTTGCAAGCGTTCCTTTGCTTTCCCTGTTCGAAAGCGACGATCTCTGCAAGGCGGATTGCAGGACCACGTGGACCAGGACATTGGGCGATAATTTGGACGTCCAGCGGAGGAGTCTCCGTAGCTCGGTCGTCCCAATTCCCTCAACCGAGCCCCGATACCAGGCATTATGGGGAACACCGAGCTTCGCGCGGAGCAATAGCGGGTTGAGGAATTGCTCGCAGAACTGACGATGACCACCCCAGACTTCACCCTCGCGGTACCTGCGGAAGGACAGGATATCGATGAAAAGCGGTTGCGTTCCCAGAAACTGAATATTGTAAGCGCTCGCGTCGGACAGCGTAATTCCAGACGCAAGCGCCTCAATTTGAATGTCCAACTGGAGTAGCGCTGCGGCCTTAAGGGCGGGAAATGGCCATTCGTATGGATAGGAGATAAATGGCAAACGCGGATGCTCGACAACGTACTCGGCGTCCTTGCCGTAGTCCTTCAAGACATCCGAAGACACAGGCGTTGCCCGGATAACTTGGCCCGCATCCGCAAGACGGTCGAGCAGGCCCGTGCCGCGAACAAACTCGAAATCCTCAGCGGCATAGGTTTTGATCGTCCGAAAGACCCGATCGTCGACATAATAAATCCGGCCGCTCGGATCCCGGAAGGAACCGGGTTCAAGGCGGACCCGAGTCATCGCCTGCCCCACCTTCCCCCCTCAGACCCCTTGGAGTTTCCCTTCCGGCCAAAAAAGCTTTTGATGCGATGCCAATACAATTTGGCAATCACAAGGGCGCCGGCAACACCTCCAAAAAGGAGTTGAAGAATTATGCTGCCTGTTCCGGGATCTAAATAAGCGTAAGCCGCATTATTGACATCAAAGAACAGAAGAAAAATCAGAAGGCGCAATAAAATATTTTTATGGAATATTTTATGCGATCCTTTTTTCAATAAATGAAAACAGACCGTCGCAATACCCGCCCCGGACAAAATCCGATTCCAAGCAAACCGGTTTTTCAGCAAGTTAAACGAACCGATGACCGGCACCGCAAACGCGGACGGGGCGAGGCCGCGAAGGCGCGCGCCTTCTTCGAGGAGCTTCGGGACCAGGGCGGCGCCGGCTATATCGGCGCCGCCGGTCGCCAGGATTTTCTGAGCCATGGGTTCTGTCGGGCCTTCCTCATGGTCTTACCGGTCGTCATGTCGCAACACCGCCGGCGCGCGTTGACCGCATAACTTAGCGCCCGCGCGGAGGGATGCTGTAACGCAGGGCCGGGGCGCCTTGCAAGGATGCCGGCTTGCGGATGACAGCGTAGCAGCTCCAGCCCACGGTCAGCCACGACCAGTATTCGAATCGCCGCGCGTCGCGCAAAATCAGCGTTAACGGGATAAGCGCCGGCGAGAGAATCCGGATCAGCCAGGAAATCTGGTGTTTCGTGACCTCGGGCTCGCAGCCGAGGAGGCGCGCCAGACGGAAAAGCGCCTGGGGCGTCCATGGGCGCGAGAGATGGGTCGGATCGTCGAAGAACGAAAGGGAATGGAAAGCCTCGAACTTGAACGGCATGGAAGGGAGAAAGAGCGCGCGCTCGGACGGCGCCTCGATATAGACCCTTCCGCCTGGGCGGCAGACCCGGAGGCAGTCGATGACGAGGCCTATCGGATCGCGCACATGTTCGAGGACATGGGATGCAACCACGAGGTCGAAACTGTCGTCGTCGAACGGGAGGCGTTCGTGGTTGAGATCTGCACGGCGGAAATCGACCCCGACCGGCACGTTTCCGGGGTCCGTGAAATCGACGCCGGCATGGCGGAGATCGCCACGGCCGAGGCCCGCGGCCTGGGCCACCCGCGCGAAGCCGAAACACCCGACATCGAGCACGGCGCCGTTCCGGGGTGATTCGAAGAGACAGCTGTCGAGCGGCCGTTTCATCCGGGCACCATGTGACGGCGATAGATGGCGTGCACCCAGGGCACCAGCACGAACAGCGACACGGCTGTAAAAACCACCGCCATCCACGCGGCGTCACCGTAGGCGGCGACGAGAAGATTGCCAAGGACGACCAGAATTGCGGAAACGAAGACGGCGGTCACGAAAGGCTCCTTCTTCTGAAAGCGCACGGCGGCGGTCTCGACATTCGAAACTTGATAGAGCACGGCCGCCAAGACGAACAAAGTAAAAGCGGGAAGGCTGCCGAAGCGCCACCCGATGGCAGGCGCGAAGGCTTGGATGCCATAGACCAGCGCCACGGCCGCCGCCGCGAGGATCGCCGAGACGAGAATATTGCGCCCGATGGCCAGCCGCACCAGCGCCCGAAGACCGCCGAGATCTCCTTTGGCGGCCAGCGCGCCCATTTTGGGCTGGTCGACGGTAAGCCGCGCCGAGGCCAGCTGGTTCACTGCGTGAAAAGCCTGGACCATGATGCCGATCTGGCCTGCCGCCACCGGCCCCGAAAGCTTGAAGGCGATGGGCGTGAAACTCTGGAACACGAGGAAGCCCGCTGTCCAGCTTGCGAAGATGCGCCATTGCTGGGGCCAGAATTCGCGCCGCCAATCGATGGCGGACGCCCGGTCGCGGCCGTGGCGAAGGCGGAGCAAGGGCCGGGCGGCCAGGGTGTTGAGGGCATGACCGAGGACGGCGCGGCCGGCGAACACCACCGGCACGGCATAGAGACCGCCGCCCAACCCGAGCGTCGCCCAACCGGCGAACGAAGCGACCACGTTGGCGGCAAGCTGATTGCGCTGGCTGAGCGCCACCTGGTGGCTTGCGTCCAACAGGCTGGTGACGGGAACAAGCAGAAGACAGAATGCGGCGAAACCCGCCAGCAGCCACCACGGCAACCGCCAGTCGATATTTTCCGACCCCGCCTGGGTCGCGAAGAACAGGTCGCCGCCCAAGCCCAACGCGACGAAGAAAACCATAACGGCAACGCCGTACCAGCGGAAACCGATATCGACGAGCGAAGCAAGGCGCGCCTTGGCTTCCGGCGATCCAACAACGGCACCGTTTTCATCGAAGCGGAGATGCGCCCATTCGTGGCTGCAAAACTGCGTCAGGACGCTGCCGAAGCCCATGTCGGCAAGCTGCAGCAGGACGAGCAGGCTTAAAAACGTATAATAATATCCCTGAAGTTCTGGGCTGAGGGCGTAGATCACGAGGGCGATGAAAACGAGCGTCGAAACGATCGACCACGACCGGTTCAGGAACGTGTAAACCGTGCCCGCCTCCGGTTTTCTGTCAATCCAGATCGCTTTCACTTCTCGTGCTCTCCGCGCCGTTGATCGGCGAGGCCCTTGGCGGACGTCGCCGCGCGCGCCGCTCAGTATGCGTTTTCACCCCGGAGAATCGCAATCGGCGTTGCCAGAATGATGCGCAAATCCAGCCAAATCGACCAGTTCTCGATGTAATAGAGATCGGCTTCGACGCGTTTCTCGAGCTGCTCGACGGTATCGGTGGCGCCGCGCCAGCCGTTGATCTGCGCCCATCCGGTGATGCCCGGCTTCACCCGGTGACGATGGGCGTATTTAGCGAAGACGTCGTGATAAAGCTTTGCCCCCGCCTTTGCCCCAAGTGCGTGGGGCCGCGGCCCGACGACGGACATGTCGCCCTTCAGCACGTTCAGGAACTGGGGCACCTCATCAAGGCTGGTGCGGCGGAGAAACGCGCCGACGCGCGTTACCCGCACGTCACCGGGTGCCGTCAGCGCCCGCGCGCTCTCGTCGCTCATATGCACATGCATGGTGCGGAATTTGTAAGCGATAAAGATGCGGTTGTTGAACCCGTAGCGCCGCTGACGAAAGAACACGGGGCCGGGGCTGTCCAGTTTGATGGCAAGGGCGATACAGATCATCAGCGGCGCAATGAAAAACACGACGGCGGCGGCAAGAATCTTGTCTTCGACCGACTTGACGAAGTGGCTCCAGTCCGAAAGCGCGGGCTCCGCGAGGTGCAGGACCGGCACGTCGCCCAAATGGGTGACGTTGGCGCGGCCAAAATGGAAGCCGACAAGATCGGGTCCCAGGCGCACGCGAACCGGCAAGGCCATCACGCGCTCGAGCGTTTCGAGTATGCGGTTTTCGGCGGACCAAGGAAGGGTCAGAACGACCTGATCCACGCGATGGGTGCGACAATAAACGATGAGATCGTCGACCGTGCCCAAATACGGGCAACCGTCGATGTCCGCGGGCGTGCGCGCCGCCCGGTCGTCAAACACGCCGATGGCCGTGTAGGCGTCGTCGTTTCGCTGCTTCAACCGTTTGATGAAACGCCGGGCATTCTCTCCCCCGCCCACGAGCGCAAGGACGGTACGGAGCCGACCGTCGCGATGCCAGCGCCGAATGACCACCGCCAGCCCTGTGCGGACGAGCAGCATGGCAAACAGGCCCCCGCCGTACACAATGCCGACCCAGGCGCGCGAAAACTCTTCGGACACTTTCGCCAGGAAGGCGGCGGCAACGATGGTGACGAGCGCCGTGGTCCAGGCAAGAAAGATGCGACGCAGCAGGGCAAAACGCGACGGATCGAAAAGGGTTGCGTAGACGCGGAACAAACCGAAGAAATTCTGCTGCAGCAGAAGCAGCGCGACCATGAAGCCTGCGTAGTATTCCGGAACCGCATAGCTTTCGCCTTCGAGATAAAGGCCGTAGCCGGCGGCGCCGACGAGCATGACCGCAGTCGCGTCAAATGCGCGGACGGCGCCGACGACGAGCGGTTCGGAAATCGGTCGCAGGGTCTTGATATCGGCCATGACTACCTATTCGGGACGAAGATCCCGCCGGTCACGGGCCGCCGCCAAGGCGGCGGCCAAGGGAATAGAAGATATAGACCATCCGTTCAGGAAAGGCGCGGCGGGCGATGCCGAGGAAGATTTAGGGAGCGAGACGAACGGGGCGTGCACCGGGAACGCAAGGGCCGCCGGGCGGGCTAGAGGAGGGCCTGGACGGCGAGGACCGAGGCGATCCAGAACAGGGCGTTGAATCCGATCACAACGAGAAAAACCCGACGGATCGACCACTTGCCGGCTTGGCCGTAGGCATGACGGCGATCTGCGAAAAGATCGCCGGCAGCAAGGGGGGCGGAATCGGAAACCTCGATCAGTGCCATGGCCGAATCCTTCGTCGGGACGCGCCACCATCCTGCCCCGGAGCCGTAAAAAAAGATTTAAGGCCGTCGTCAACGGACGAATCTGGGGCGGCGTTTTTTTACCGTCCGGTATGACAAGTCCGCAACGGAAATCCTTTAAAATCAAGCCATTAGTCCAGCCCCCCTAACCTTATGGAAGGCGCGTCCAACCCTTAGGAATGACGCTTAACCCCATGGAATGGCGTCGAAATAACTTCCGCCGTTGTTCACCACGACGGTTTCTGGTAACTTTTTCAAGCCGTATTGGCGGCACAAGCCATATTGGCGGCAACTGGAAGTAGGAGCCTTTGGCGCGGACCAGCGCGGCCGATCGGATGGGGGAGATGACATGAAGTTCTTTATGCGTTCTATCGCGATCGCCGCGACGGTCATGGGGCTTTCCTTTACACCTGCACATGCCGAACTCGATCCGGCCACCCAGGCGGCGGTCGAAGAAATTATGAACGGCCCGGCCGACGAAATCGGCGCGAAGCTGGAAGCGCTTGTGGCGCAAAATCCGGCGCTCGCGGCGGATGTGGCCGCGTTTGCATTCGACGTCGCGCCCAATCTGGTTTCGATCATCGCGACCAGCGTGACGGCGGGGGCGCCCGATGCGGCGACGGCGGTGTTCGACGCGCTGGCGGCAAAAGCGCCGGATCAGGTGACGACCATCGCGGCGGCGGTGACGAAGGCGGCGCCGCAGGCGCGCGTAGCGATCGAGGCGCGCGCGGCGCAAGTGCTGGCCCAGACCAGCCCGGCCGCCGGCAACCAGGGGGCCAATCCGCCAATCGACAAAGAAACTTCCTCGAAGGACATCACGACCCTGGCAGCCAACGAAAATACCATTAGCCAGTCGCAGTAAGCAGCAAAGCGGGCGGGCGCCGGCGCGGCCGGAAATAAGGACGCACGACGCCGCAAGCGCGACCATATTATGGTTAATGGAAAAAACAGAAACATGCGCAAATTTTTCAAACCCGGTTTCGTCTCGATCAGCAGCGCCATGCTGGCGCTGCTGGCCTACGGCGTATCGCCCGCTTCGGCGCAGCAATACTCCCGCGAAACCGTTCGCGGCCTGACGGTGGTCGAACGGCCGCGGCCTGAACTGGACCCGACGGGCATGCCGCTGGGCGGGTTCCGCATGTTTCCGAACTTGGGCGTCGTCGAAGAGTACGACGACAATATTTTCGCCACCGACAGCAACGAGGTGGACGATTTCATCACCAAGGTGCAGCCCGAGGCGACGATCGCGTCCCAGTGGAGCCGTCACGCGCTCAACCTGCGGGCATCCGGTGATTTCGGGTTCTACGCCGATAATACGGACGAGAACTACGAGGACTATTTCGCCGGTGCCGACGGAAGGTTCGACTACAGCCCGCGGGGTTATTTCTCGGCGGGCTATGATTACCGCAAGTTGCATGAAGCGCGCGGCTCACCCGACAACGTGAACGGCATCGAACCAACGGAATACGATACCAACCGCGCCCGTGGCGGTTGGTTCCAGAAGTTCAACCGGCTGTCCTTCAAGGCCGAAGAAATCTGGAAACGGATCAATTTTGACGACGTGCTGACCTCGGCCGGGGCGTCGATCAACAACGACGACCGCGATCGCGACGAGTTGGAATCGAGCGTACGTCTCGGTTACGAGATCGTTCCCGAGTACGAAGCCTTCACGCGCTTCGCTTATTTCAACCGTGATTACGACAACGCCCTCGACGACAACGGGTTCAATCGCGATTCGGACGGGTACGAGATCGTCGGCGGTACGGCAGTGGATTTCGGCGGCAAACTGTTCGGCGACGTCTATGTCGGTTACCGCGAACAGGACTTCGACGACCTGGCCCTGCAGAAGATCAACGGCGTGACGTTCGGCGGCGAGATGAACTGGAACGCCGGCAACTTGACGACCTTTACGGCAACCGTCCGGCGCACGATCGAGGAAACCACCCAGGCCGCGGCATCCGGCTATTTCATGACAACGGCCGGGATTGCGGTCAATCATGAGCTGCGGCGGAACATCATAGGTGGGCTTGGGTTCAGCTACACCAACCAGGATTACGAGGGCATTTCGCGCGACGACGACCTGGTAAATTTCAGCATGAACCTTGACTACCAGATGAACCGGCTCGCGACGGCGCGGCTGAGCTACGAGTTGACGAATCGCAATTCGAACATCGTCGGGCAGGACTATACCAAGAACGTGGTGATGGTCCGCCTCGTCCTTCACCGGTAGGTGATCAACCGAAATCACGGAGCATCCCTTCCGTGCGGATGACCGCCGCTAACATTCTGAAGACCGTTTTTGGCGTAGCCGCGTTGTTGGCCGCGCTCGCCATTGCCGTGATGGGTCGGGGGGCGGCGGCGGCCGATGGGATCCAGTATCTTTTGGGTCCGGGCGATCAGCTCCGCATCATCGTTTTCGGCGAAGAGGATCTTTCGGGGGAATTCGTCGTCGACGGCAGCGGGGTCGTATCCCTGCCGTTGATCGGGGGAATCCGGGCGGCAGGACGATCGGCGCCCGAATTGATATCCGCCATCGAGCAGGAACTAAGCCCGGATTACCTCGTTAATCCGCGGGTCAGCATCGAAGTTCTGAACTACCGACCGTTCTATATTTTTGGAGAAGTCCAGAAGCCAGGCAGTTATCCCTATGTCGAGGGGATGACGGTGGTGAAAGCTGTTGTCATGGCGGGGGGATATACTTACCGCGCGCGGCAGAACCATACCCTGCTTCGCCGGGCCGATACGCCGGAAGGGTCGGGAACCGTGGCCGATCACGACACGCCCGTTCTGCCCGGCGATATCATCGAAGTGCCGGAACGTTTTTTCTAACGCCGCGCCGGCCTTGACGTGGTCCGGACTCTGGGGGATTTTCATTCATGGGTGACGATAGCGCGGGGCCAATGGCCAGCGGCCGGGTCCCGAAAACGGGCCGGGGCGCCATTCCACTGCCGAACTCGGAAAATTTGCAGGAGCTTTTGCGGAAGCTTTGGCGGCGGCGGAATGTCATTGGCGGGACCATCGCCCTTCTGACGCTGCTGGCGGGGCTGATCGTCTACCAGGTCACGCCGCGCTATACCGCCCACGCGCACATCATGATCGAGCCGCGCGAGAACAAGATCGTCAGTATCGAGACGGTTATGGCCGCCCTGCCCCAGGGCCTTGAAACCCTCAACGGCCAGATTGAGGTCATCCGTTCGCGCTCGCTCGCCCGCCGCGTCATCCAAAAAAGCCGTCTCGATCTTGAACCCGAGTTCAACCTCGATTTACGTAAACCCGGTTTCTTGGCGACGCTTTTCTCTGTCCGGACCTATCTGCCCGACAGCTGGGCAGACTACATTTCCCCCATCGAGCCAATCACCGAAGAAGAGATGAAAGCCTTGGAACGCCGCATTATTGATGCGTTCCTAGATAGCCTCGACGTCGAGGCGGTGGGCCGGTCGCTGGTGCTGCAGGTCAGCTTCACGTCGACCGACCCGGCGCTTGCGGCACGCGTCGCCAACGACGTCGCCGATCTCTATATCGTCGAGCAGCTGGAGGCCAAGTTTGAGGCAACCCAGGTGGCCACGCGATGGCTCGGCGACCGGCTTTCGACCCTGCGGGAATCGGTCAAAGCCAGCGAGCAGGCCGTCGAGACTTTCCGCCGTGAAAACGGTCTGACTCAGAGCAATGGGATATCGCTTGTCGGCCAGCAAATCACCGAGGTTAATTCCCAGCTCATTATCGCGCGCGCGGCGCGGGCGGAAGCCCATGCGCGCCTGCGCCAGGTGGAATCGCTTCTTCAATCGCCGGGTGGCGCGGAATCGGCGGCGGAGGTTCTGACCTCACCCCTCATTCAACGTCTTCGCGAACAGGAAGCGGAGGTCAACCGGAAGGCGGCAGAGCTTACTTCCCGATACGGTCCATCGCATCCGAAGATAGTCAACGTGCAGGCCGAGGCGAGAGACCTGCGGGCAAAAATTGCGTCGGAAGTGAAGAAAATCACCCAGAACCTCGCCAACGAGGTCGAAGTCGCCACCGCCCGGGAGGACGCGCTGACCCAAAGCCTGCGCGGCCTCGAAAGCCAGGCCAGTGAACTTAATATCAAGGAAGTGCAACTGCGCGCGTTGCAGCGCGAGGCCGAGGCGAACCGGACGGTGCAGGAAATCTTCCTCAACCGATTCAAGGAAACGACGCAGCAGGGAGACATTCAACAGGCGGACGCGCGAATCATTTCGCCGGCGGATACCCCGTCGGTTCCAAGCTTTCCGAAGCGGGGCCTTCTGATCGGACTGGTTTTCGTTGCCTCTATCGGCATCGGCGGCCTTCTCGCGGTCGTTCTGGAAAAACTCGACCAAGGTTTCCGCAGTATTGATCAGATTGAAAAGGAAGTGGGCGTGCCCGGGCTGGGTCTGATCCCGACTCTTGCCAGCGTGGACATCGAGAATGAGGCGCCAGAATCGGTGGTGCTAAGCAAGCCGCTATCGGCGTTTAGCGAAGCCATACGGCAAATTCACACCAGCCTCGTCATTTCCAACGTTGATCTGGAGACGCGGGCAGTGATGGTCTGTTCATCGCTGCCCGACGAAGGCAAATCGTCGTTGGCCTCGGCGCTCGCCCGGCTTGCGGCCAAGGCTGGGCAGAAGACGCTTTTGGTGGATGGCGATCTGCGCCGCCCGGCGATGCATAAGAAATTCGGCCTGCCGTCGAAGCCCGGTCTCGTCGAATATCTTCTGGGCGAAGCGGATCTGAAAGCGGTCCTGTTGCGCGACGACGCGAACGGCGCCTATGTCATCACGGCCGGGCGATCGGTGCCGAACCCCACGGATCTTTTGGGATCGGAGAAATTCGGCAACCTGATTCAAGGGCTGCGCAAGCAGTTCGATTTGGTTTTGATCGATTCGCCGCCGGTTCTGGCGGTCTCTGATTCGCGCATGCTGGCGCGGCACGCCGACACGGTGTTGTTCGTCGCGCAGTGGGCGAGTACCCGGCGCGAGGTCGTGCGCATGGGGCTCACGCAGCTCGCAAGCACGGGCGTACACATTGCCGGCATCGTCCTGTCGATGGTGGACGTGAAAGCCCACGCGCAATACGGCTTCAGCGATTCGGGCTATTACTACGGCCGGTATCGCCGATACTACACGACCTGAGCGGCGGTCTGGCTATGCGCCACTTCCGGCACTGGACGGCATGGGCGGCGCTGGCCATCGGGATTACGGTCGCGGCCATCGCGCTGCCCCGGCTGGTAGCGGCGCTTATCGCAACGCCGCACACCGGAATCATAGACAACTATGCGCTGAATTCGGCGCTGGATAATGACCGGCTCAAAGCGGCCGAGAGCGCGTTTGCCCGGGCGACGGGATGGTACCGGTCCGACGACTACCTCGCGAAACTGGGGCTTGTCCGACTGATCCTGGCCGCGCGCGCCCCAAACGCGGAGGAACGGGACCGCCTTTATGCCGGCGCTTTCGACGCCTTCCGGGCCGCAATTGAGGTATCGCCGGTCAATCCCCGGATCTGGACCTGGCTGGCCCATGCGGAGCAGCGCCACAATGGGCCGAGCGCGGCGGTGGCACAATATGTCGCGCAATCCATCTATATGGGACGGTACGATTCCAAGCTGGTAGTGCCGCGGCTGATCGTTGCGTTTCAATCCTGGCGCTTTTTCTCCGCCGAGGAACGCCATCTCGTGGCGGCGCAGATTCAGCTTGCTTGGGAAACAAAACCCGAGGAACTGGTGTCGGCGGCGCGATCGGAAACCATACGGGCCATCGTCCGCGAGGCGCTCGGCGAGATAGGCCAGCGCGAAGCCTTCGACCGGTTGTCGCGGCTTTAGACCAGGCGCCGGCGTCGCTGGACGCCACCGGAAATCTTGGCGGTATCTTCGGCGCTCGACCAGCTCTGGGCGACGCAGAGACCCAGCATGAAAAAATATGTGGTCGCCACGGCCAGGTTTTCGAGACTGAAATCCATCAGCGCGTGGACACCCACGAGCGCGGTCGCACCGACGCCAAGGGCCGGAAAGATCGTGTCGCGGCGGCGCCGTCGCAGTCCCAAAATGCATGGGAACGCAGCGGCGGCGACGGCCAGCGTCGGCAAGACGCCGGCCGGCAGACCCAGGGTGACGATGGAATCGAGATAGGAATTGTGCGTTTCGGTCGCCCGCATGCCAAGTGCGAGGTCCCAATATAGATAGAACAGATTCTGAAACGTGCCCGCGCCGCTTCCGAGCAACGGACGGTCGGTCAAGGCGCGAATGGTCAGATCGTAGATCACGCCGCGTCCCGCGGCGCTTTCGCCGAACTGCGGTCCAAAACTGGCGACCAGGGTTTCGCCGCTCATGGCAAAGGCCGCGAGAACCAGAAGCCCGGCCAGCAACATGGCCAAGCGCGCAAGATCGCGTGTCTGTTTGGCGCCGACACCCGCGGCAAAAATCATGACGATGCCGCCTGCTATGGTCGAGAAAAAGCCGCCGCGCGAGCCGCTCAGCAGCAACGCCGTCATGGCAAGGAACCAGATACAAAGCCAAAGCCAGTTTCCCGCAACATACGTTTCCACGGCCTTGAGCAGACTTGGACCGCGGCCCATGGCCCGGCGGCGGTGGTTGAAATAAGCCTCCAGCAGGAAGGCGCTGGCGATAAGCACAACAAGCCCCGCATAGGTAGCAAAGGTGTTGCGGTTGATGAAGGTTCCTGACACGTAGCCACGGTAAATGGACCAGGTCCGCTCACGCCAGAGAACCATTTCGATGCCGCCGAGCGTCATGATGAGCCCATAGGCGGCGACCCCTGCGCCGATTACGGCGATCACGGTCAAACCGAGCCGGACGCGCGACACGGCGCGGCCATATTGAAGGGCCAGCCAGAAGGTCGCCGCCACGGTGAGCCACCGCGCGATGGTGGACCAGGTGTCGAGGGGCGCGATGGAAATGGCGCGCTCGCCGGAAACGCCGAGAAGATGACCCATGGTTACCCACGCCGGGTGGTGCCAATGGTTTGGTGTTGCCCCGATGGTTTGAACGTCAGCCCAGGCCACGGCAATGCCGAGCGCCACCAAGGAAACCGTGAAACGCCCCGGGTGCACCGGCGCGGGGCTGCCGGTCCGAAGGCGGTCCAAAGCCCAAAAGCCGAGCAGGCTCCCTATCAGGGTGGCGATGAAAGGCCAGCTCCAAAGATGAACGCTGCCAAACGGCAAAGGGGCGAGCGCGACGACGGAGAGTAACGCGAGAAAGACCGGCGGCAGCGGTTCCGACGGGCGGCGACGTTCGCCACCGGGCGACAAAGCGCCGGGCGGCGTTGGGATTGGCTCCGGTTGTGCAACCATGGAATTTCCCGCTTCGGCTCCGCCTTCGTCGCTGGGCCCGGACCGAAGCTAGTGGGCGTCAGCTCGCGTTTCCAAGCGCGACATGGTACCACCAGGCGCGCTCGGTCAGGGAAAAAAGCGGGCGGTAATCGGTAAAATTTTTAGCCAGTTCCAGACGCTTACGGCGGCTGTCCAGCACCCAGGGGCCGTCCGGCAGATAGACGACGACGACGGCGTGTGCGACCTTTTCCGCAACGTCGTTCAGCGTCACCAGCCGCACCTGATCCTTGGGCCAGCCGAGTTCGATCAGGGCCAGAAATTTCGCGATGGCGTAGTCTTCGCAGTCGCCGCCGCGCGCCAGAAACTCGCCGGGACTGGCCCAATAATCGTTGACCCCGAAATTCCGGTCGTCGTCTTCATAGGAGACGCGGTTGAATATCGCCTGCGTCGCTTCAAGCTGGGCCTTGCCGCTATAGGTGCGAAGGTCGTCAATAATCGCACGCCACGGCGTCGGTTGGCCGGTGCGAGCGCACGCCGTGCCGTTGGCGCATACGAGCTCGGTCGCCGTTTCTCGGCGGTAGCGTTCCAGCATGTCGGTCCATTTTCGGAACGTGCTGACGTCGTCGGAGCGGTAGGAGATCGTGTTAAAAAGGGGCGTGTGGTTGACATCGGAACCATACGCCGTAGCGACGTTGTCATCGGCTCGAAGCGGCGCGCCGACCGCCGCCATGAGCGCCACGCCGTAAAGGAATGCTGCCAGTGTTCGAGCGCCGCGTGCACGGCCCAGACGGACCGCGCGCTTACCTACTTGGTTCATCGCGCGTTAACCACTACCTGTGGATTACCAAACCCATCGTACTCGCTACCCCCTAACGCGGCGTTAATTGCCGCGGGGTCGCTTGAGGAAGGTTTGGAACGTTCGGCGCGGCGAAGGCATGGATCCGACGAGAGGAATTGCCGCCCCGACTGCCCGCCCGCCAGCCCGCGCGCGAGGGTTGGTTGCCAAGCCGTGAAATCCTACCCAAGATAGGGAAATTCCGTCCGCGCTGCCTCGAGGGTTCCCGTGGAAGGCTTAATGGACTTGAATATTGCCGTGCGGCTGGTCGAAGCCGTTCGCGCCTGGCTTTTTCATCACGTCTTCGTTCCCGCGATCCTCGTTCAGGCGGGCGTCAGCCTCGCCATATTTCTGTTCGCCTATGTTCTGGCCGGCCGGGCGTTTCGGCGGGGGCGAAGAAACGGAAACTTGATCGGCGCGCTTTACGACCTCCCTTCGCCACCTGACTTTTCCGCTTCTGTGGCTCGGCTTGCAGGGGGTGGCGGTGATTGCCGGCGTCGAAGCGGGCGTCAGCCACGGTCTGCTGGATATCGTTCTCAAGCTTCTGGTGGCCTGGGTCGTCATCCGGCTGGGCATCCTCCTGATCGTCGAAAGGGCCCTCGCGAATGTGTTGGCCCTTATCGTCTGGGGCATCGTCGCCCTGGACATTCTCGGCCTTCTGCAGCCGACGATGGATCTGCTCGACGTGGCGGCGGTGAGCATTGGCAAGGACTTGCGCATCTCGTTGCTGATGATCGTCGAAGCGCTGATGACGCTGGCCATTCTGCTGTGGGCGGCGGCGTTCGTTTCCAATCTTTTGGTGCGCCGTCTCCGCCGCGTTGAAAGCCTGACGCCCACCTTGCAGGTGCTGTTCGGCAAGCTTTTAAAAATCGTCTTGTTCGCGATCGCTATTCTGGCGGGCCTGAACACGCTTGGCATTGACCTTACCGCGCTCACCGTGTTCGGCGGCGCGGTCGGTGTCGGTCTCGGTTTTGGCTTGCAAAAGGTTGTTTCGAATTTTGTGAGCGGCCTGATCCTGCTGTTGGATAAGTCCGTCAAGCCGGGCGATGTGATCGCGATCGGCAATACCTACGGCTGGATAAATTCCTTAAGCGGACGCTACGTCTCGATCCTTACGCGCGACGGGACCGAACACCTGATCCCGAACGAAGAGCTGATCACCCAGCGTGTGGAAAACTGGTCGTACTCGAACAACCTCGTGCGACAGCGAGTTCCCGTCGGCATTTCCTAGCATTCCGACCCTCATCAGGCGATGGCGCTTTGCCTGCAGGCGGCGGCCGAGACCAAGCGTGTTCTGAGTAACCCGGCCCCGGTTTGCTTGCTGACCGGTTTCGGGGACAACGCCGTTGATCTGGAATTGCGCTTCTGGATAAACGATCCGTCGCAGGGCATCGGGAACGTGAAAAGCGCTGTCCTGCTGAACGTCTGGGACAAGTTCAAGGAACAGGGAATCGAAATTCCCTTTCCGCAGCGGGACCTTCACCTGAAATCGGTCGAAGGCGCCATCCCGGTCGAGATCCGCGAGCCGAAGAAAAGTTAGGACGGACAGGGACCCGTCCGCCGCCCCCAAGCGCGAAACGGCCCCGAAAACGGGGGCCGCTGCGCTTGGCGGAGGGAAAGAAACTGGGATCGAACCTTCTCTGTCTCAATGCCTCGCATCTTCCAACAATTCCGGGCGGCCGTGGGGACGGGTCATGCGCTTCTCCACGCCAACTCGTCGAGGGCGTTCTTCAACCGGGGAGCGGCAAAGTCGATGAAAGCACGGATCTTGGGCGCGATAAGTCGGGCATGAGGATAGACCAAGTGTACCGGTTGGGGCGGCAGCGTGAAAGTGTCGAGGACCGGCACAAGCCTTCCTTCGCGGACTTGCTCGCCCACCATGTAGGACAGCGCTATCGTGATGCCGTGGCCCATCTCGGCGGCATGGATCGCGGCGACCGCGTCGTTGATCTCGAGCGTCGGACGCAGGCTCACGCTGCCCTGTTTCCGCCCTTTCTGGAAACGCCATTCGCGGTTTGGCATGAGGCCCGTGAAGGCAAGCACGGAATGGAGCCGCAGGTCCGCCGGTGACGTGGGCGCCCCGCGCTTATCGAGGTAGTCCGGACTCGCAACCAGGACTCGATGGACTTCGCCAATCCGCTTGGCGATCAGGTTCGAGTCCGGAAGGTGACCGATGCGCACGGCGATGTCGATCCCTTCCTCGACGAGGTTTACGACGCGATCGAGCAGGAGAACGGACGCCGAGATACGCGGGTGCTGGCCGAGGAAGTCGCAAATAACCGGCGGGAGCGTGGACCGGCCAAAGGTCACCGAGGCCGTGATGGTTAGACGACCTTGGGGCATTGCGGCCTCACCGACCGCATCTTTCTCGGTCGTGTCGAGATCCGAGAGGACGCGCCGCGCGCCTTCCAAAAAACGGTGACCGACGTCGGTGATCGTCAAGCTCCGGGTTGTCCGGTTGAAGACGCGCGCGCCGAGCCGGTCCTCGAGCGCCGAGATGGCGCGAGTCACGGCCGGGGGCGACAGCCGCAGCCGCGCCCCGGCCTTGGCGAAGCTGCCGGCGTCCGCTACCGCGATGAAGACCTCGATCTCGTGCAGTCGGTCCATTTATTATTCCTTTTATTGGAATAAAGTGTTCCATACGTCAGATATTCTTTCAATGATCATCTTGGGGCAAATTGCGGAGGAGCGGGGCCGCAGGGCACCGCACCATCAGTTATGGAAGGACCAATCTCATGGCTCGTGTTGACGTTATCGATCCCCAAACCGCCACTGGTGAGGCCAAGCAGCTTCTGGACGCTGTCCAGTCTAGCCTCGGTATGGTTCCGAACTTCATCCGCGTGCTGGCGAATTCGCCGGCTGCCCTAAGCGCATTCCTCGGCATCCACGGCATTGCCGGCGCGGGCGTTCTCGACCCGAGGACGCGAGAGAGAATCGCGCTGGCGGTCGCCGAGCAGAATGCCTGCCAGTACTGCGTGTCCGCCCATACGGCCATTGGGCGCAAGGTCGGACTCGACAACCAGGAAATGATCGCCAACCGCAAGGGCCGGTCAGCAGACGCGAAGGCAGAGGCGGCGCTGACCTTCGCGCGCGCGTTGGTCGAGCATGCCGGCCAAGTAAGCAAGGCCGAATTCGACGCTGTTCGCGCCGCCGGCCACTCCGACGCGGACATCATCGAGATCATCACCCATGTGGCAATGAACATCTTTACCAACCTGCTCGGGAAGGCGACGCAGGTCGAGATCGACTTTCCGAAGATCGACCTGAACAAGGCCGCCTAACCCTAAATCCGTGGCCGGACGGCGCGGCTTCAGCCGCGCCGTCAACGGCGCGTGCAAGGAGAAATAATATGATCAACGTGACAACATTGGCCGCGCGGCCGCCCTTGCCCCCTTTCACGCGGGAGACCGCGATCCAGAAGGTGCGGATGGCGGAGGACGCCTGGAACGCGCGCGACCCGGTTAGGGTCTCGCTCGCCTATACGGAAGGCAGTCGCTGGCGCAACCGCTCAGAATTTCCAACCGGACGGGCTGACATCGTCGCGTTCCTGCAGCGCAAATGGGCCCGCGAGCTTGACTATCGTCTCGTCAAGGAACTCTGGGCCTTTGCCGAGAATCGAATCGCAGTGCGCTTTGCCTATGAATGGCGCGACGACGCGGGCAATTGGTTCCGGTCCCACGGCAACGAGAACTGGGAGTTCGACGAGCGCGGACTCATGCGGCTGCGTTTCGCCAGCATCAATGATCAACCGATTTGCGAGGGCGGCCGGAAATTCTCATGGCCGCAAGGGCCTAGGCCCGTGGATCACCCGGGTTTGTCGAATCTGGGACTGTGACGTGCGCGGATCTTCGCAGGAGGAAACTATGTCGCATCGTTTCGCGGACATTGCCTTCACACCGATGGTGAAGGAAGTCCAGGAGGAAATGGGAAGCCGAAAGTCCTATGCCCGCATGGAGAGTGCGCCGGAAGTGACGAACTACAGGCTGACGGAGGTGGAGGCCGGCTTTCTTGCGGCGCGCAATTCGCTCTACATGGCGACCGTGAGCGAGACGGGCTGGCCCTATATCCAGCATCGCGGCGGGCCGACCGGTTTTGTGCGGGTTCTGGACGAAGGCACGATCGGTTTCGCGGATTTTCGCGGTAACCGGCAATATGTCAGCGTCGGCAATATCGTGACCGACGACCGAGTGTCGCTGTTCTTCATGGATTACCCGAACAAAACGCGTCTGAAGGTGTTCGGCCGCGCCAAGATCGTTGGCCTGGATGATCGGGCGATTCTGTCAGGCCTCGAAATGCCGGGTTACCGCGCCCATGTCGAACGCGGCTTCTTGATTAAGGTCGAAGCGTTCGATTGGAACTGTCCGCAGCACATCACCGAACGGTTTACGCTCGACGAGGTACGCGCAATGACCGCATCGCTAACCTCGCGGATCGCCGAACTCGAAGCAGAACTCACCCGCCGCCCGGCGCCGACACCGACTCCCTAAGACATTTGCGTCCGGCCCAGAGAGTGTTGGATTTCAGCATCTCTCGGGGTGGTGGCGGAGGGGGTGGGATTCGAACCCACGGTACCCGTGAAGGCACAACGGTTTTCGAGACCGCCCCATTCGACCGCTCTGGCACCCCTCCTGGGCGGGGGAGCCTAGCCGCAGAGGCCGTTGCCCGCAAGGCTGGCGCGGGGGTGCCCCGCCCCTACCGCAAGCCGTTGCGGGGCCTTGGCTTTTCGAGGGAAAGGGCGGGAAGCCGTTGACAATTCGAGGGTTCGCGCTATATTTCCGCGGCCTCCGGCCACTGCCGGCTCTCCTTCTGGACGAAAAAGCGAATTTCCCATGTATGCGATCGTGCGCGCAGGCGGTAAACAATATCGGGTTACGGCGGACGATGTGATCGTCGTCGAGAAACTGCAAGGCGAGCGCGGCACCCAGATCGAGCTCGGCGAGGTTCTTCTGATCGGCGGCGGTACGGAAACGGTCGTCGGTACGCCGATGATCGAAGGGGCGGCGGTGACGGCGACAATCCTCGACCAGACGAAATCCGACAAGGTCCTCATTTTCAAGAAAAAGCGCCGTCAGAATTATCGCCGCACCCGGGGCCACCGCCAGGCCGGAACCGTGCTTCGCATCGACGCGGTCTGCCCGCCGGGCGCGGAGCGGCAAGCGCCGAAACCGTTGCCGGCGGAACGTGTCGTCGTGAAGGAAAAGCCGGCCATGAAGAAAAAGGCGCCCCGCGCGGAGGCCAAGCCGAAAGCGGCTTCGAAACAAACACCTGCGCCCGCGAAGGCGGCCGCGCAGAAGACGAGCGCCAAAAAGGAGGCGCCGAAGAAAAAAGCGGCACCGAAGCCGCCGCCCGCGAAGAAAGGGGCTTCGAAGAAGGACGCCCCGAAAAAAGCGATGGTGAAGCGGCCGGCGATGAAGAAACCCACGGCGAGAAAAACAACGGCAAAGCCGTCGAAGAAAAAGTAAGGACACGGGACAATGGCACACAAGAAAGCAGGGGGCAGTTCTCGCAACGGCCGCGACTCGGCGGGCCGCCGTCTTGGCGTGAAGCGGTATGGCGGCCAGGCTGTCGTGCCCGGCAACATTCTCATCCGCCAGCGCGGCACGAAGGTTCATCCGGGCGAGAACGTCGGCATGGGCAAGGACCACACCATTTTCGCCATCCGCGAAGGTCGCGTGAAGTTCCACACCAGCCTTGGCGGCCGCACCTACGTTTCCGTGGATCCGCTTGGCTGATCTTTCTCCGCGGGCGTTGTAAAATCGCGGGGGGAATGGGCAGCCATTCCCCCTTTTTGATGCCCGCCTTGTCCTTTCCGGCAAGGGAACGACGATGCGTTTTCTCGATCAGGCAAAGATTCACCTCCAAAGCGGCAAGGGCGGCGCCGGCTGCGTCGGCTTCCGGCGCGAGAAATTCGTCGAGTTCGGCGGGCCGGACGGCGGCGATGGCGGGCGCGGCGGCGCCGTCTTCGGCGAAGCGGTGGCCGGCCTCAACACGCTGATCGATTACCGCTACACGCAGCATATAAAGGCGGAGGGCGGCCAGGACGGGGCGGGGCGCGAACGCACGGGCCGGGCCGGTCGCGACATCGTCCTAAAATTTCCCATCGGCACCCAGGTGTTCGCGGAAGACGGCGAAACCCTGATCGCCGATTTCACGAAAGCGGGGATGCGCGTCCTGCTGCTGCCGGGCGGCGACGGCGGGCGGGGCAACGTGCGCTTCAAATCCTCGACCAATCAAGCGCCCCGCCGGGCGGAACCGGGCTGGGCGGGGGCCGAGATGTGGGTCTGGGTCCGGCTCAAGTTGTTGGCCGACGCTGGCCTGGTCGGCCTTCCAAACGCCGGCAAGTCAAGCTTTCTCGCCGCCGTTACGCGGGCCCGGCCGAAAATCGCCGACTATCCCTTCACCACGCTCTGGCCGCAGCTCGGCGTCGTCACGGCGGCGGGCGAGGAATTTGTGCTGGCCGACCTTCCCGGCCTGATCGAAGGGGCGCACGAGGGGACGGGCCTTGGCGATCGCTTCCTGGGCCACGTCGAACGCTGCCGGGTGCTTCTTCATCTGGTGGACGCCACCCTCCCCGATGTCGCCGCGGCCTACCGGACGGTGCGGACGGAGCTTTTACACTATGGCCACGGCCTCGCCGAAAAGCCGGAAATCGTCGCGCTCAACAAATGCGATCTGCTGGACGCGGCGGCGGCGGCGGCGCTGAAGGCCGAACTTTCAAACGCCGCCGGCAAGGAAGCCCATGTCATCTCCGCCGCCACCCAGGCGGGGGTGGGGGCCGTGCTGCGGGCGTTGCTGGAAAAAGTCCGCAGTGCCGCCGCCGACGCCCGGGAACAGGAAACCGCCGCGTCATGAAGAACGCCGGCCATGCCCACCGTCTCGTCAAGGGGATCGCCGAAGGAAAGCGGATCGTCGTCAAGGTCGGGTCTTCCCTGCTTGTCGCGCCGGACGCCACCGCCCTTCGCCAGGATTGGCTCGAGGCGATCGCCGACGATATCGTGGACTGGCGCGCCCGCGGCCGGGAAGTCGTCGTCGTTTCCTCCGGGGCGATCGCCGCCGGACGGGCGCCGCTCGGCCTTAAAGAGCAAGCGCTCAAGCTCGAAGAATGCCAGGCCGCCGCCGCCGCCGGGCAGATCCGTCTCGCCCACGCCTGGCAGGAAGCGCTGGCGCGCCATGGGGTCGCCGTCGCCCAAGTCCTGCTGACGCTTGAGGACACCGAAGCCAGGCGGCGCTACCTGAACGCGCGGACGACGCTGAACGCGCTGCTTGCCTTGGGCGCCCTGCCCGTCATCAACGAGAACGACACGGTGGCGACGGAGGAAATACGTTTCGGTGACAACGACCGTCTCGCCGCCCACGTCGCCCAGATGGTGAGCGCGGATACCCTCGTCCTGCTTTCCGATATCGACGGGCTTTACACCGCCGACCCCAGGCGGCAAGCCGCCGCGCGCCATCTCGAAGAAGTGCGGGAAATCACGCCGGAGATCGAGGCGATGGCGGGCGAAACCACCCTTGCGCACGGCACCGGCGGCATGGTGACGAAGTTGCAGGCCGCCCGCATCGCGCTGGCGGCCGGCTGCCGGATGGTGATCGCGGACGGGCGCGCGCCGCACCCGTTGCGCGCGCTGGAGGGCGGTGCGCGCTGCAGTTGGTTTCTGCCCTCCGAAGGACCGAAGCAGGCGCGCAAGCAGTGGATCGCAGGCGGCCTTCGGCCCTTGGGCAGCTTAACGGTGGACGGGGGCGCGTTGCGCGCGCTGAAAGGCGGCAAAAGTTTGCTGCCGGCCGGTGTCACGCGGGTGGAAGGCGCTTTCCTGCGCGGCGACACCGTCGTCGTCAAGGGGCCAGACGGCGAGGAAGTGGGGCGGGGGATCTCCGCCTACTCGGCGGCCGACGCGGCCCGTATCCTTGGCCATAAAAGCCGTGATATCGAAGCGATTCTCGGCTACCGTGGGCGCGACGAAATGATCCATCGCGACGATTTGGTCTTGCGTTGAGGCGGGAGGAAGCGGCGCCTTGAGCGTGGCAAAATCCAGAACCGGGGACGACCTCTCGCTGCGCATGCGCAGGCTTGGCGAGGATGCGCGCGCCGCCGCCGAGCCTCTCGCCCGGGCCTCCACAAAAGCCAAGAACGCCGCCCTTCTCGCCGCCGCCGCCGCCATCCGCGCCGACGCGGCGGCGATCCTGAAGGCCAACGCACAAGACGTCGCCGAGACGGAAACAAAGGGTGAGGCGACGCCGGCCTTCCTCGATCGCCTGCGCCTCGACCCGGCGCGAATCGAAGGAATGGCGAAGGGGCTGGAAGCCGTCGCCGGCCTCGCCGACCCCATCGGCGAGGTGATGGCCGAGTGGACCCGCCCGAACGGGCTTCGCATTCGCCGCGTGCGCGTGCCGCTTGGCGTGATCGGCGTCATCTTCGAGGCGCGCCCGAACGTGATGGCGGACGCCGCAGGCTTGTGCCTGAAGGCGGGCGATCCGGTCATCTTAAGGCCCGGCACCGAATGTTTCCATTCGGCGGCGGCCGTTCTCGAACGGCTCCGGCGCGGCCTCAGGCTTGTCGATCTGCCGTCTGCCGCCATTCAGATAGTGCCGACCTCCGACCGCGCCGCCGTCGGCGAGATGCTGAAGATGGAGGATTTCATCGACATCATCGTGCCGCGCGGCGGTAAGCCCTTGATCGAACGCGTGCTCCGCGAAAGCCGGATCCCCGTTCTTCGCCACCTCGAAGGCATCTGCCACGTCTATGTGGGCGCCGCCGCTGACCTTGAAAAGGCGCGCAAGATCGTGCTGAACGCGAAAATGCGCCGTCCCGGCATCTGCGGGGCGATGGAAACGCTGCTGGTTGACGCAAGCGTCGCCGAAACGTTTCTTCCCCCCATCCTCGACGATCTGGCGAAGGCGGGCTGCGAGCTGCGCGGCGACGACAGAACGCGGGCAATCTACCCGCGGGCGAAGGTGGCGACGGAAGCGGACTGGACGACGGAATACCTGGACGCCATTCTTTCCGTTCGGGTCGTCGACGGCGTCGAGGAAGCCATCCGGCACGTCAACCGCTACGGTTCCCATCACACGGACTCGATCGTGACCGAAGACGAAAAGGCCGCCGCCACCTTCCTCGATCGCGTGGACAGCGCCATCGTCATGCGGAACGCCTCGACCCAGTTCGCCGACGGCGGCGAGTTCGGCATGGGGGCGGAGATCGGGATTGCGACGGGCCGCCTGCACGCCCGCGGCCCGGTCGGCGTCGAGCAGCTCACGACCTACAAATACGTCGTGCTTGGCGACGGGCAGGTGCGCCCCTGAGGACGCGCGCTGGAGGCGCCCATCTGCCGTCCGGGGCAGGGCGCCCAAATCTTCGCATCGGGCTGCTCGGCGGCTCGTTCAACCCGGCCCATGACGGGCACCGCCACATAAGCCTGCTCGCCCTTCGCATCCTCGGCCTCGACGAGGTCTGGTGGCTGGTCTCCCCTCAGAATCCGCTGAAACCCGCCAAGGAAACGCGGCCCCTGCAGGAACGCCTCCGCCGCGCGAGGGAAGTGGCTAGGCACCCGCGGATACGCGTTACCGACCTCGAGGCGGGGTTCGAAACCCGTTACACGATCGACAGCCTGCGCGCCATTCTCCGCGCCCTTCCGAGATGCCGTTTCGTCTGGCTGATGGGGGCGGACAACCTGGCGCAGATCTCCCGCTGGCGGGACTGGACGGCTATCTTCGACACGGTTCCCATTGCGGTTTTCGACCGTCCTTCCTATTCTTTTTCTGCGTCAACCGGAGGGGCGGCGCGACGGTTCGGGCGATCCTGTCTGCCGGAGCGCCAGGCAAGCATGCTTGCCGACATGCGGCCACCGGCGTGGGTGTTCCTGAAAACGGCGCTCAACCCGGTTTCCGCGACGCGGATTCGCAAACGCCACCCTGCCCGTGGAATCCGTGCGGCCGCCCGCCGGTATGTGGGGGGAGGCTTTTAAGTCATGGAGGGCCACACACGCTGAGCGGCAAAAAGAAACAGCTTTCCGCCAAACGACTCGAAACGCTCATCCGCGCTTCTCTCGAGGATGATCAGGCGCAAGATATCGTCGTTATCGATCTCAAAGGGCAATCCGACATCGCCGACCGCCTGTTCATCGCAAGCGGCCGATCGACCCGGCAGGTCGTTGCGATGGCGCAGCATATCGTCGAAAAGCTGAAGGCAAGCGGATTCGGGAACGCGCCGGTCGAGGGCATGGGGCAGGGCGACTGGGTCCTGGTCGATGCCGGCGCCGCGGTCGTCCACCTTTTTCGGCCGGAAATCCGCGCTTTTTATAACCTGGAAAAAATGTGGGGCCTGCCGTTGCCCGACGACCACGCCGCCTCCGAAGCGGCGCGGTCGGGCGTCTGACCGGAAGGATGGCCTTCGCCCTTCACATCCTGGCCGTCGGGCGGGCCCGCGCGGGGCCGGAGCGTGCACTTTTCGAGGCGTACGCGAAAAGGCTTCGCTGGCCGCTGCGCTTGCAGGAAGTAGAGGTGCGTCCCGCCCGCCCGCCCGCCAGGCAAAAGCAGGAAGAAACAGCCAAACTCCTTTCCCTCGTCCCGGAAGGGGCCGGCGTCGTCGCCCTCGACCAGGGGGGAAAAATGCTTGCGAGCGAGACGTTCGCCGAAACTCTCCGGCGCTTTCGGGAAGGCGGCGGGCCGCTTTGCTTTCTCATCGGCGGCGCCGAGGGGCTTGGCGAAAAGGCCCTTGGTCGGGCGGACAGCGTGCTTTCCCTGGGTTCGGCGACCTGGCCGCATCTTCTGGTTCGCGGGCTTCTCATCGAACAGCTTTACCGGGCCCAGCAGATTCTGAACGGGCACCCCTATCACCGCGGCGGCAGGTAGGGCCGGCGTTTCCCGGCCCGGGCTACCGTTCGCCCCGGATTTCCCTTATATATCCCCCCATGACGCAGGAAAGAACGCAGGAAAGAACGCAGGCAAATCCGCCCCGTCCCGTCGTCCTTTGCATCCTGGACGGCTGGGGCCACCGCGAGGGGCGCGAAATGAACGCGATCGCGCTTGCCGAAACGCCGAACTGGGACCGCTTCATGGCGTCTTTTCCGCACGCCCTTTTGCAGGCCTCGGAAGGCGAAGTCGGCCTGCCGCCGGGCCAGATGGGAAATTCTGAAGTCGGCCACATGAATCTGGGCGCCGGCCGCATCGTCCTCCAGGATCTGCCCCGCATCGACGCGGCGGTAGCAAGCGGAAGGCTTGCCGAAAACGAGGCGCTCCGCGATTTCATCGCAAAACTGCGGGCGAGCGGCGGCACCTGTCACCTGATGGGACTGCTCTCTCCGGGTGGGGTTCATTCCCACCAGGCGCATCTCGTGGCGCTGGCCAAGATCGTGGACGCCGCCGGCGTGCCGGTGGCGTTGCACGCCTTTCTCGATGGGCGCGACACGCCGCCGAAAAGCGCCCTGGGCTATGTCGAGGCCTTTCTTGCGGCGACGAAAGACGTGGCGGGCTTGCGGGCGGCAAGCGTCATGGGGCGCTACTACGCGATGGACCGCGACAACCGCTGGGAACGGATCGAGAAGGCTTACCGTGCCCTCGTCGAAGGCAAGGGGCCGCGCGCCGAAGATCCAATGGCGGCGATCAACGCCAGCTATGCGAAGAACGTGACGGACGAATTCGTCGAACCGGTCGCTCTCGGCGATTACGCGGGCATGCGGGACGGCGACGGCGTCCTGATGGGGAACTTCCGCGCCGACCGTGTCCGCCAGATTCTGGCCGCCCTGCTCGACCCCGATTTCAAGGCGTTTTTGCGGACGAAGCCCATCCGCTTTTGCGCGGCGACCGGCCTGACGGAATACGCCAAGGAATTGAACGCCTTTCATACCGTTCTTTTTCCTTGCGCCAGGCCCGAGGGGACGCTGGGCGAGGCCGTGGCGAAGGCCGGAAAAACCCAGCTCCGCATCGCGGAGACGGAAAAATACGCCCACGTGACCTTCTTCCTGAACGGCGGTCGCGAACGGCCTTACGCGGGTGAAGAAAGAATTCTGGTGCCCTCGCCCAAGGTTGCGACCTACGACCTGAAGCCGGAAATGTCGGCCTTCGAGGTGACCGATCGCCTGGTGGAGGCGGTCGGTGCGGGGCGTTTCGATCTTATCGTCGTGAACTACGCGAACACCGACATGGTCGGCCATAGCGGCAAGCTCGAGGCGGCGATTCGGGCGGTCGAGGCGGTGGACGCCTGCCTGGGCAGGCTTGCCGCCGCCGTCCGGGAGGCGGGCGGCGCGCTGCTAATCACGGCCGACCACGGGAACGTAGAGCGCATGCAGGACGCCAAGACCGGCGAGCCGCACACGGCGCATACCCTCGATCGCGTGCCGGTCGTGCTGATCAACGGACCGGCGGCCCGTTTGACCGACGGCGTGCTGGCGGACGTCGCCCCCACTTTGTTCGAACTCTTAAGCCTTCCCAAGCCTAAGGAGATGACGGGCCATTCGCTTCTCATTCCCGATCCTGCCGCCGCGCGCGCGAAACCCGAAAGACGGGCGACGGCGTAAGGTAAGGCTGTTCGCCGCGGGCCTTGTCCTGTCGGCGGGTTTCGCGTTGCCGGAAGCGCACGCCGGGGACCCCGGGCAGGAATTGCGCGACGTCGAACGGGCGATGGAGGCGGGCCGCAGCCGCCAGCAAACGCTTGAGAAGAAAGCGGCCGAGCTGGCGAAGAACGTTCGGAATATTCGCAAGGAAATGATCGCGACGGCGCGCCGCGCCCAGGAACGCGAGGAGTCGGTTTCTGCTCACGAAGGGCGGCTCAAGACCCTCGAGGGGCAACTCGTCGAGAAACGCCAGGCGTTGTGGCAGCAGCAACGGCGGTTCGGCGAGGTTACCGCCGCCCTCGAGCGTTTGGCGATCGTACCGAAGGAAACGCTGCTCGTGCTTCCGCTGCGGCCCATCGACACCGTTCGCAGCATCAATCTGATCCGCTTTACCGTGCCGAGAATCGAATCGAAAGCGGCGGAGCTTCGCCGCGAATTGACGGTGTTTGCGAGCCTGAAAGCGGAGATTGTTCGCCGCCAAGGAGACCTCGCCGAAGGAAAAAACGCGCTTGAAAAGGAACGCGACCGCCTGGGCCAACTGCTCACGCAGAAGCAATCCCTGGAAGCAAAAACGCGCACGGAGAGCAAGGCGGAACAGGCGCGCCTCGCCGCACTCGCCGGCCAGGCGAAGGACCTGCGCGAGCTTCTGGCGCGTCTCGAACGCGCGCCGCGAAGCCTGGCGCTGGCGCCCTTTCCCAAGAGCGGCGTCCCTTCCTTTCGCCAGGCGGCCGGCACGCTGCCGCTTCCGGCGCGCGGCCGGATCGCCCGCCTCTACGACGAACCGACGGAATTCGGCATGCCCAGCAAGGGAATTACGGTCGAGACCCGGCCCCATGCCCAGGTCATCGCCCCCTTCGACGGCCAGGTCGTTTTCGCCGGCCCTTTTCGCGGCTATGGCCCGCTCTTGATCATCCGCCACAGCGAGGGTTATCATACTCTATTGGCTGGATTATTCCGAATTGACGCCGCCGTTGGCCAATGGGTGCTCGCCGGCGAGCCGGTGGGGGCCATGGGAAACCCTGACGGGGGGAAGCCCAGCCTCTATATCGAACTGCGTCACGAAGGCCATTCCATCAACCCGCTGCCATGGCTGGCGGCAGGCAAAGGCAAGGTTAGCGGATAATGCGTATTTTTGTTCTGACTGTCACCTTGACAGTGGCGTTTTTGTTTTCCGCAGCGGTTGACGCGAAGGAAAAAGAAGAAAAGGACTTAACCGACACCTACCAGCAGTTGAATTTGCTTGGGGAGGTCTTCGAGCGCGCGCGCGCGAACTACGTGGACGAGATCGAGGATTCGAAACTGATCGAATCGGCGATCAACGGCATGCTGGTTTCGCTCGATCCGCATTCGGGCTATTTGAATCCGAAAGATTTCGAAGACATGCAGATTCGCACGCGCGGCGAATTCGGCGGCCTTGGCATCGAAGTTACGATGGAGAACGGCCTGGTGAAGGTCGTCTCGCCGATCGACGACACGCCCGCTTTTCGCGCCGGGGTTCAGGCCGGCGATTACATCACGCATCTGGATGACAAGCCGGTCCTTGGCCTGACCCTGCCGCAGGCGGTTGAGAAGATGCGCGGCGATGTGGGGACAAAAATCAAACTTACCATCCGCCGCGATGGAGGCGGCCCTATCGAGGTAACAGTCACGCGCGACCGAATCAAGATTCAGTCCGTCCGCTCCCACCTTGAAGGGGATATCGGCTACGTCCGCGTCACCTCCTTCAACGAGCAAACCGAGTCCGCCCTTGCGGATGCAATCAAGGAATTCCAGAAAAAGAAGGGCAAGAACCTGCAGGGCGTCGTACTGGACCTTCGGAACAATCCGGGCGGGCTTCTGGATCAGGCCATCGCCGTTTCCGATGCCTTCCTTGAGAAGGGCGAGATCGTTTCAACGCGCGGCCGCCAGCCCGAAAACGCCCAGCGCTTCAACGCGCGCTCGGGGGATCTGGTGGGCGGCCTGCCGATCGTCGTTCTGATCAATGGCGGCTCCGCCTCGGCCTCGGAAATCGTCGCCGGTGCGCTTCAGGATCATCACCGCGCCATCGTGCTCGGCACGCGCTCTTTCGGGAAAGGGTCCGTGCAAACCATTATCCCGCTGGGCAAGCATGGGGCGATACGGTTGACGACGGCGCGGTACTACACGCCCTCCGGACGCTCCATTCAGGCGACGGGGATCGAGCCGGATATCCTCGTTGAACAGGCGCGGATAGAAAAACTGACCGCCCTTAATCCGCTGCGCGAGAAAGATTTGGAGGGCGCGCTTTTGCAAGAAGCGGAAGAGCCCGGGCTTGCCGCCCCTGAAAAGACGGGCAAGGAGGACGCGGAAATGAAGGACTACCAACTGCTGCGCGCGCTTGATCTCATCCGCGGCGTTTCGCTTTATTCCGAGCGGCTTCGCCAGCCGCCATCCTAAACGCATCGTTTCGCCAACCCATGGCAGCGACACTAGCACGCTATCGGTCCGGGAAGCCTTCAGGCGGCAAGCTTCTGGTGGGGGCTTGGTGTACGTTGATCCTTGGGGTCGGCGTTGCCGCGGGCTGGCTTCTCGTCATGGGCGACGTGCGGCTGGAGGAACGCAGAGGGTACTCGGCCGGCGTCACGGTTGCCCTGCCGCCGCTCCCGCCGGCGCCGGAGGCCGAAACGGAAAGCCCGCCCGCCGTCGCCGCCGTAACGCCGGAACTGCCGGTCGAAAGCCCGCCAGCGCCGCCAGAAACAAAAGCGCCGCCAGAAACAAAAGCGCCGCCAGTTGCGCCTGTACGTGCGCACCCGCCGGTGGAAACAGAGACAATGGCCGCCCTGCCCGCGCCGGTGCCGATGGTACTGAAGCCGGCGCCGGACCCCGGCCTCGTCGAGGAAAGCCAGAAGGGCCCGCTGCCGGCGATCGGCAAGGACGGCCGCGAGCCATGGCGGGTTTACGCCCGGCCGTTCGACCATAAGGACACGAGGCCGCGCATCGCGATCGCCATAAACTGGCTCGGCCTGAGCGGCGCAGCGACGGAAACCGCCATCCAGCAGCTTCCCGGCGGCGTTACGCTTGCCTTCGCGCCCTACGCGGAGAATCTTGCGCGCTGGGTCGAACTCGCGCGCGCCGCCGGTCACGAAGTTCTCCTCAACCTGCCGATGGAGCCGCTCAACTACCCGGCCAACGATCCCGGGCCCCAAACCCTGCTCACCAGTTTAAGCCCGGCTCGCAACCTCGATCGCCTGGAGTGGACGCTCTCCCGCGGGACTGGCTATGTCGGTGTCACGAACTACATGGGGTCGCGTTTCACAACCTCGGAGGCGGCGCTTAAGCCGGTGTTGCAGGCCTTGAAAGGCCGCGGCCTTCTTTTTCTTGACAGCCGCTCGTCCTCACGGAGCCTGGTGTCGGAGGTGGCGGCGGAGCTTGGTCTGCCGTGGGTGGAGAACAACCGCTTCCTCGACAACCAGGCCTCCCGCGTGGCGATCGACAAGGAACTTGCCGCACTTGAAACCATGGCGCGTGTGCAGGGCCATGCGATCGGCATCGGTTTTCCCTATCCGGTGACGTTAGAGCGGCTGGCCGCCTGGATTCCGACCCTGGAGAGGAAAGGTTTCGTGCTGGTGCCGGTAAGCGCGGTCGCGGCCGAGAAGATGGTGAGATGACGCAAGAGAAAGCCGCGGCTCTTCCCTATCGGCCGGGCGTCGGCATTCTGCTTTTCAACCGGGCAGGCAAGGTCTTCGTCGGCAGCCGCATCGACATGCGGAGCGAAGCCTGGCAGATGCCTCAGGGCGGTATTGAGGCGGGCGAAACACCGGCGGAAGCCGCCTTCCGCGAGCTTTTGGAAGAGGTTGGCACCGACCGGGCGGAGATCGTCGCCGAAAGCGAAGAGTGGTATTTCTACGATTTACCGGACGCGCTTGTGGACAAGATCTGGAACGGGAAATACCGCGGTCAGCAGCAAAAGTGGTTCGTCTTCAGGTTCCTGGGTTGCGATTCGGACATTCGGATCGGCACCGAAGAGCCCGAGTTTCACGACTGGCGATGGGTAACGCTTGAGGAATTGCCCGACGTCATCGTTCCCTTCAAGCGCCGCCTGTATGAGGAACTCGTGCGGGCCTTCGCGCCGGTCGTCCGCAATTTTGTGGAAAAAAAGTAAAAGACGGAAGGCTTCAGGTGGAGACCATCTTCACCCGCCACCGGAGGACCCAGTGGGCGATCTTGGCGATTCCCCGCACCACGCCGTCGCTTACGCGAAGCGTCGCCGCCTTCATCGTCATCGCGATGGCGCGTTCGATATGGTGCGGCCGATAGTAACGGAATGCGCGGCCGATATAGTCGGCGCTGCTTTTTTTGCGCTGATAGGGGCCGGGCTCGTCGTTCGCGCAAAAGTAGGCGAAGGCGAGTTCGTCGTCCTCGGCCTCGACCATGCGTCCCAAGGCGATGCGAAGGCGATGGAAGGCGCTCAAGGGTTCTTGTGCGCGGTAGCGCTTCATGTGCGTATAGAAAAGCTTGTAATGGCGGAACTCGTCGCTCGCGATGTTCTGGCAGATTTTCTTTAAGACGGGTTCGTCCGAGGCGTCCGCAAGGGCGGAGTAGTAAGAACTGGTCCCCACCTCGACGACGCAGCGCGCGATCAGCTCGCCGGTGCGCGAGCCGCGGACGGAGCGGACCGCCTCGACCGGAATGCGGAAACCTTCCGTGAAACGGCGGAAGCTCTTCTGAAAATCAAAGTCCCGGTCCGCCATTTCCGCCCAGCGACGAAGCGCCTCGCCGTGCTGCTCTTCCTCTTTCGCCCAGTGGCGCGCGGCTTCCCGAAACGCCGGATCGTCGTCAAAGACGTTGCAGAGATAGTTCGCATAATCCTCCGCGTTGCGTTCGACCATACTGGCGGTCTTGGCGACGCGAAGCAGGTCGGGGTCCACCTTCGTGGGGTCGAACCGTTCCCAGGGAATATCGTCAAGCGTCCAGTGCCCGGACATGGCCGTCCTTCCTGTTCTTTCGAAAAGTATAGATTTCCGGGAGGGGTATGCCAAGGCGGCGGAAAGTAGGCAACGCCTTGCTTAAGCGCGGGTTTTTCCCCAGGTGTCGAGGGCGACGAGCATGGCTTCCGCCGTGGCGAGAAGGGTCGCGGCTTCGCGGTCGTCGGGGTGGGCGCCCAGGTCTTCCTTTGCTTCCCCCCGCCGTTTTTCGATCTCGGCGCGGTCCATCTCCTCCATGGGAATCGCCTCCCTGGCCAGAACCGTGCAACGCTTGGGCGTTGCCTCGGCAAAGCCGCCGGCAACGAAAAGGGCGGTCGCTTTATCCGTTTCGTCGTGGACTTCGAGAACACCGGGCCGCAGGCTCGAAAGAAAGAGCGCATGCCCCGGAAGCACAGCGAAATCCCCTTCCGCGCCCGGCACGACGACGAAGGCCGCGTCGCGGGAAAGCAGAAGCTTTTCCGGGGAGACCAGTTCGAAAGTGACTGTTTCAGCCATGCCGTGTTTCCTCAGGCCGCCTCGATGGCCATCTGTTTCGATTTTTCGATCGCTTCTTCGATCGTGCCGACCATGTAGAAGGCGGCTTCCGGCAGGTCGTCGTATTCGCCGGCGACGATACCCCTGAAGCCCTTGATCGTGTCTTCGAGATTGACGAAGACGCCCGGTTTTCCAGTGAAGATTTCCGCCACATGGAAGGGCTGGGAAAGAAAGCGCTGGATTTTGCGCGCGCGCGTCACGGTCAGCTTGTCTTCTTCCGAAAGCTCGTCCATGCCGAGAATCGCGATGATGTCCTGAAGCGACTTATAGGTTTGCAGGACTTTCTGTACGTCGCGCGCGACCGCGTAGTGGGCCTCGCCGACGATGCGGGGATCCAGCATGCGCGAGGTCGAATCCAGCGGGTCAACCGCCGGGTAAATGCCAAGTTCGGCGATCTGGCGAGACAGCACCGTGGTTGCGTCCAAGTGCGCAAACGATGTTGCCGGCGCGGGGTCCGTGAGATCGTCCGCCGGCACGTAGATCGCCTGCACGGAAGTGATGGAGCCCTTCTTCGTCGTGGTGATCCGCTCCTGAAGCGTGCCCATGTCGGTAGCCAGCGTCGGCTGGTATCCGACCGCGCTCGGGATGCGGCCGAGAAGCGCGGACACTTCCGAACCGGCCTGGGTGAAGCGGAAGATGTTGTCGACGAAGAAAAGAACGTCTTGGCCTTCCTCGTCGCGGAAATATTCGGCGACCGTCAGACCGGAAAGACCGACGCGCGCCCGGGCGCCGGGCGGTTCGTTCATCTGGCCATAGACGAGGGCCGCCTTCGAGCCTTCCCCGTCGAGCTTGATGACGCCGGACTCGATCATCTCGTGGTAGAGGTCGTTCCCCTCGCGTGTGCGCTCGCCGACGCCGGCAAAGACGGAATAGCCGCCATGCGCCTTCGCGATGTTGTTGATAAGCTCCATGATGATGACGGTCTTGCCGACGCCGGCGCCGCCGAAAAGGCCGATCTTGCCGCCCTTCGCGTAAGGGGCCAGCAGATCCACGACCTTGATCCCGGTGACGAGGATCTCGGCCTCCGTGGACTGGTCCTGGAAGGAAGGCGCCGGCCGGTGAATCGGCGAAGTTTTCTTGGTGTTGATCGGGCCGCGCTCGTCGACCGGCTGGCCGATGACGTTCATGATGCGGCCAAGCGTCTCCGGCCCCACCGGCACGCTGATCGGTTCGCCGGTGTCGGTCACCTCTTGGCCTCGGACGAGACCGTCCGTCGTATCCATCGCCACCGTCCGAAGGGTCGATTCGCCCAAATGCTGGGCAACCTCAAGGACCAGCAGGTTGCCCTGGTTGTCGCAGTGGAGCGCGTTCAGGATCAGCGGAAGTTCGCCGTCGAACTGCACGTCGACGACGGCCCCCAACACCTGCGTGATCTTGCCGACTTTTTTTGCCATGTCTTCCGTTTCCCTTGGTAAGCCGCCCGTGCGTCCCATCTTTACAGCGCTTCGGCGCCGGACACGATTTCGATAAGTTCCTTCGTGATGTACGCCTGGCGCGTACGGTTGTAGTGCAACGTCAGTTTGTCGATCAGTTCGCCCGCGTTCCGCGTGGCGTTGTCCATGGCCGTCATGCGTGCGCCCTGCTCGCTGGCCGCGTTCTCGAGCAACGATCGGTAAACCTGCGTGCTCAGATTTTGGGGCAGAAGCTCGCCGAGCAATTCTTCTTCCTCGGGTTCGTATTCATAGACAGCGCCTTGCGTGTCCGCCGCCTTTTCTTCTTCCGGCGCCGGGAAGGGGATGATCTGTCGCAGCGTGACGACTTGCAGGATCGCCGAGGCGAAGCGGTTATAGATCACCGTCGCGACATCGAATTCGCCTTTTTCAAAAAGCGCCAGCACGCGCTCGGCCACACCTTCCGCGTCTTGGAACCGCAACCGGCGTTTGCTGATTTCTTCCATCGAATCGACGATGAGCCCGCTATATTCCCGCCGAAGCTGCAGGCGCCCCTTGCGCCCGACGCAAAGAATTTTCACGGTCTTGCCGGCAGTTTGAAGCTCGCGAATCCGCGCCCTGGCGGCGCGCACGATCGAGGAATTGAAGGCGCCGCAAAGCCCGCGGTCCGATGTGGCGACGATCAGAAGATGGGTTTCTTCCTTGCCGGTGCCGGTAAGCAGCCTGGGTGCCGCCTCGAAATGCTCCAGGCTTTTTGCCAACGCTCCGCAGAGCCGCTCCATCCGGTCGGCATAGGGCCGGGCGGCTTCCGTCTGTTCCTGGGCGCGTCGCAACCTCGACGCGGCCACCATCTTCATCGCCGCCGTGATTTTCTGCGTCGAGCGAACGGAGTTGATCCGGATGCGAAGGTCCTTGAGGCTGGGCATTCCGTGCGATCCGATCGGTTGGTTCTAGGCGAACGTCTTGCTGAAGCTGTCGAGGAAGGCCTTAAGTTCGGCCCCCGTCTTATCGGAGATCACCTTCTCTTCCCGGATCGCTTTCAGGATGTCTTGCCCTTTCGCGCGGATCTCGGAAAGCAGCGACTCTTCAAAGCGCGTCACCTCGGCGGCGTTGATCCCGTCGAGATAACCCCGCACGCCCGCGAAGATGACGACGACCTGCTCTTCGGCGGCGAGCGGGGAGTACTGGCCCTGCTTCAAAAGCTCGGTCAGGCGCCGGCCGCGGTTCAAGAGCCTTTGGGTCGCCGCGTCCAGGTCCGAGCCGAACTGCGCGAAGGCTTCCATTTCGCGGTACTGGGCAAGTTCGAGCTTGATCGTGCCGGCGACCTGCTTCATCGCCTTGGTCTGGGCGGCGGAGCCGACGCGGCTCACGGAAAGGCCGACGTTCACGGCCGGTCGGATGCCCCGGTAGAAAAGGTTCGTCTCCAGGAAGATTTGGCCGTCCGTGATCGAGATCACGTTGGTCGGGATATAGGCGGAAACGTCGCCGGCCTGGGTTTCAATGATGGGCAGCGCCGTCAGCGAGCCCCCGCCGTTGTCGTCGTTCATCTTCGCCGCCCGCTCGAGCAGGCGGGAGTGAAGGTAGAAAACGTCCCCCGGATAGGCTTCGCGTCCCGGCGGCCGACGCAGAAGAAGCGACATTTGCCGATAGGCGACGGCCTGCTTCGAAAGGTCGTCGTAGATGATAAGGGCGTGCGTGCCGTTGTCGCGGAAATATTCGCCCATCGCGCAGCCCGCGTAGGGAGCAAGGAACTGAAGCGGCGCCGGTTCCGAGGCGGTGGCGGCGACGATGATCGAGTAGTCAAGCGCGCCGTTGTCGGCCAGCGTCTTGGCGATCTGGGCCACCGTCGAGCGCTTCTGGCCGATGGCGACGTAGACGCAGTAAAGTTTCTTTTTCTCGTCGTTGCCCGCGTGCGCTTCCTTCTGGTTCAGGATCGCGTCGATGGCGATGGCGGTTTTGCCTGTCTGGCGGTCGCCGATGATCAGTTCGCGCTGGCCGCGGCCGATCGGAATCAAGGCGTCGATCGCCTTCAGCCCCGTCTGCATCGGCTCGTGCACGGAACGGCGCGGGATGATGCCGGGCGCCTTCACGTCCACGCGGCGGCGCTCTCCCTCAATTGGACCCTTGCCGTCGAGCGGGTTGCCCAAGGGGTCGACGACGCGGCCCAACAGGCCCTTGCCGACCGGCACCTCGACGATTTGTCCGGTGCGTTTCACGGTGTCGCCTTCGCGGATGCCGCGGTCGTCGCCGAAGATGACGACGCCGACGTTGTCCGCCTCCAGGTTCAACGCCATGCCGCGGATGCCGCCGGGGAATTCGACCATTTCGCCGGCCTGGACCCGGTCGAGACCATAGACGCGGGCTATCCCGTCACCGACAGACAGTACCTGACCGACTTCACTGACCGTGGTTTCAGTCCCGAAGTCGGCGATTTCCTTCTTGAGGATGGCAGAGATTTCCGCGGCCCCGATTTCCATTTACGTGCTTCCCTTCATGACGATTTTCAGGCGTTCCAATTGCGAGCGCAGCGAGTTGTCCACCATTCGGGACCCAAGCTGCACGATGAGTCCGCCAAGCAGGCCCGGGTCCACCCGCGCGTGGATGGAGACGTTCTTGCCGACGGCCTGTTTCAAGGCCTGCCGGATGGCGGACAGTTGATCTTCGTTCAGGGGCTTTGCCGCCGTCACCGTGGCGGACGCCTCGCCGCGGTGATCGGCAAGGAGCCGGCGGAAGGCGCCGATCATGGCGGGCAGTGCAAAGAGGCGGCGGTTCTTGGCGAGGGTGCCCAGGAACTTTCCGGCCAGGCTGGAAAGGCCGGCCGCCTTGGCGACCGCGCCGATGGCGCGCGCCTGTTCCTCGCGGGAAAGGACGGGGCTGCGGACCATCCGATGGAAGTCGCCGCTTTCCTCGATCATCTTCTCCACCGCGCGCAAGTCGGCGGCGACGGCGTCGAGCGACTTCTGCTCATGGGCGAGCTCGAAGAGCGCGGTGGCGTAGCGATTGGCGAGACCGGAAACACCGGCGGCTTCGGATGACACCTGGCAGTTCCTTTAAAGCGTTTAACGCGGGTGAATAGACCTTTTTGCCGACCTTGGTTTTAAAGGGGATCGGCCTACGGTCGGCCGCACCGGAAGCGCGGCCCCCTCCCTGAAAAAAACCAGCGGATACCTACCATAGGGGTCGGTGCGTTGCAACCCGACGAAGGTCCTAGTTTTGTGCGCCATTCGCACGGTTTCGACGGGCGCTCAGAGGAAGCTGTAGGGGTCGATGTCGATCTGCAGTTTAACCCCCGCCGGCGGCGGGCTGGGATCGAGCCAGCGGTGCAGGATGCGCTGGATGGGAACGCCCGAAGCGGCCTTGACCAGCAGGCGAAAGCGGTGGCGCCCCCGCAGCATGGCGAGCGGCGCCGGCGCCGGCCCCAGCACATGAACGCCCCCGCCAGCCGGCGCCACCCGGCTTAAGAGGCGGGCATAGCGTTCGACCGCCGCCGCCTCGGTTCCGGAAAGGATAAGGGCGGCCAGGCGGCCAAAGGGGGGCATGCCTTCCGCCTCGCGGCCGCGGGCCTCGGCCTCGAGGAAGGCGTCGCGCTCGCCTCTGGCCAGCGCCTGCATGACCGGCATCTCTGGCAGGTGGGTCTGGAGGTAGGCGGCGCCCGGGCGGGCCTCGCGGCCGGCGCGACCGGCCAGTTGGTGCAGCATCTGGTAGCAGTGCTCGCCGGCCCGCAAGTCGCCGCCGGCCAGGCCCAAATCCGCGTCCACGACGCCGACCAGGGTGAGGGCCGGAAAATGATGGCCCTTCGCCATGATCTGCGTCCCGATGAGCAGGTCGATCTCGCCTTCCTGCATGCGGCGGACGATGGCAGCCGCCGCGGCGGGGTTGGCCGCCGTGTCGCTCGTCATGACGGCCGTCCGCGCCTGGGGGAAAAGGGCCGCCGCTTCCTCCTTGAGGCGTTCGACGCCGGGCCCGCACGCAACCAGGGTATCTTCCACCCCGCAGGCCGGGCAGGTGGCGGGCATCGGTTCCGAATAGCCGCAGTGGTGGCAGAGAAGACGGCCCGCCTGCTTGTGCGCGATCAGCCACGCCGTACAGGCCGGGCATTGGAAACGGTAACCGCAGCGCCGGCAAAGCGTCAGCGGCGCATAGCCGCGCCGGTTCAGGAACAGCATGGCCTGCTCGCCCTTTTCCAGCGTCTCCCGGATGGCGTTTTGCAAGATGGGCGACAGCCAATGCCCGCGCGGCGGCGGGTCCCGGCGGAGATCGATCAGCCGAACGCTGGGAAGATCGGCGCCGGCGTGGCGGTCCGGGAGGTGGAGGCGCCGGTAGCGTCCGCCCGTCGCGTTGCGGAGCGTCTCGATCGATGGCGTCGCCGAAGCCAGCACGATCGGAAGCTTCCCGAGCTTGGCGCGCACGATCGCCATGTCGCGCGCCTGGTAGATGACGCCGTCTTCTTGTTTGTAAGAAGGATCGTGCTCCTCGTCTACGACGAGGAAGCCAAGCTTCGGGAAGGGAAGAAAAAGGGCCGATCGCGCGCCGACGACGACGCTTGCTTTCCCTTCCGCCACCTGGCGGAAGGTGTGTCGGCGGGTGGCGCGGCCGAGGCCCGAATGCCAGACGGCGGGCCGTTGCCCGAAGCGTTCCTCGAAGCGTTCCAGCCACTGGGCGCTTAAGGCGATTTCCGGAAGCAGCACGAGCACCTGCTTTCCCTGACGCACGGCGTGGTCAAGGGCCTCGAAATAGACCTCCGTCTTGCCGGACCCGGTGACGCCGTCAAGCAGGCTGACCGCGAAGGCGTTGCGGTCGAGGTCCGCCTCCAGCGCCTCGGCGGCGGCCTGCTGGGCACTGGAAAGCGTTACCGCCTTTGCCTTGCCGAACGGCGCGGATGCGGCCGCTTCCGCCATTGGCGTTGCCTCGAGGAGGCCGGTCTCGAGAAGGCCGCGGAGAACGGCTTCGCCGACCCCCGCCTGCTTCGCCAGCGCCTTGCGGGCAAGCGGGAGGTTGCCGGATTTCTCCAGGCAGTCGAGCACGCGCTGGCGCTTCGCCGTGAGGCGGCCGTGGGGCTTGTCCGCGGCCCGCCGCAGGCCCATCGCGGGCATTACCGGCCGCAACGCCTCCGGTGCGCTCATCGTCATGCGAAGGACAAGGCCTGGCGCGCTCATCGTGTAGCCGGCCACCCATTCGACGAAGGCCCGAAGCTCGGCCGGCATGGCCGGCGTCTCCAGCCGTTCGGCGACGGGCTTCAGTCGGATAGGCCGCTTTCCCGTGCGGTCCGCGCCGCTCGCGCCACCCGCCGCATTCCCATCCCAAACGACGCCGATCGCCTCGCGCCTGCCCAGGGGCACCCGCACGTAGTCGCCGGGGCGCAGGCCAAGGTCGGGGCTTGCGGCGTAGTCGTAGACGTGCGGCAGACGGTAAGGCAGCAGAACCGGAACGCGGATTTCCGTCTCGACCGTTCGGGCGCTGGCACCGACGAAAGGCATGGACTACACTCTAATCAAGCCCCGCTTGGGGAACCAGCCAACCTTTCAAGCCTGCCAAGGGTGCGATGAAATTTTTCGTTGATACCGCCGACATAAAAGAAATCCGCGACCTTGCGGCCTCCGGCCTGCTCGACGGCGTGACGACGAACCCCTCCCTCGTCGCCAAGTCCGGCGGCGACTTTTTCGAGGTCGTGAAGGAAATTTGCAAAGTGGTGCCCGGCCCGGTAAGCGCCGAGGTAACGGCGACCGACTACCCGACGATGATCCAGGAAGGGCAGAAGCTTGCCAAGCTCGCCAAGAACATCGCCGTCAAGGTGCCGCTGACGCCGGACGGGCTGCGCGCCTGCCGGGCTTTGCGCGAGGCGGGCGCGATGGTGAACGTGACGCTTTGCTTTTCGCCCGCCCAGGCGATCCTAGCCGCCAAGGCCGGCGCCAGTTTCGTTTCCCCCTTCGTCGGTCGCCTCGACGACATCGGCGAGGACGGCATGGGGTTGATCGCCGACATCTGCCAGATCTATCGCAACTACAGCACCTTCACGACGGAAGTGCTCGTCGCCTCCGTCCGCCACCCCCAGCATGTGATCCAGGCGGCGAAGCTTGGGGCGCATGTCGTGACGGTGCCGCCCGGCGTGCTGCGGCAGCTTTTTCGGCACCCGTTGACCGACCAGGGCCTCGCCACTTTCCTTGCCGACTGGCAGAAAACCGGCCAGTCCATCCTTTGAGGGCGTGATGGGAACGCCGTCCCCGCCCGCGGCCGACCCCGAACTCGAGGTCGGCATCCGCGCCTGGCGGGGCTGGCTTGCCGCCGAGCGGCGCTATTCGCCGCATACGGTCAAGGCCTATGGGCGCGACCTTGCCGCCTTCCTCGAATTCCTGGCGCATCATTTCGGGCAAAGGCCGGGGCTGGCGGCGCTTCGTGCCCTCAAGACAGCCGATTTCCGCGCCTGGCTTGCCCGGGAAGCCGGGACCGGCAAGGCAAAGGTTTCGATCGCGCGCGCCCTTTCCGTCGTCCGCGGCTTCTTCCGCTTTCTCGATCAGCGCGGGCTTGTCCACAACCCGGCTATCGCCAACCTGCGCAGCCCCAGGCTCCCGCGCTCGGTGCCGCGGCCGCTTTCCATAGCCGAGGCGAAGGCAACCTTATCCTCCGCCGCAGGCTCGGCCATGCCGTGGGTCGCCAAGCGGAACGTCGCCGTCCTCACGCTTCTTTACGGCTGCGGTCTGCGGATCGGCGAAGCGCTTGCGCTGAACCGCGATCAGGCGCCGGAAGGCGAAGCGCTTCGCGTCACCGGCAAGGGGGGGAAAGAACGGATCGTGCCGGTGCTCGACGTCGTCCGCCAGGCGGTGGCGGATTATCTCGCGGCCTGCCCGTTCCCGTTGCGGGGTGCCGGCCCGCTGTTCGTGGGCAGCCGGGGCGGACGCCTGCAGGCCGCCATCGTGCAGAAGGAGATGCGCCGCCTGCGCGCCGGTCTCAACCTTCCCGAAACCGCAACCCCCCATGCACTGCGCCACAGCTTCGCCACCCATCTGCTTGCTGGCGGCGGGGATTTGCGCGCCATCCAGGAACTTCTTGGCCACGCCTCGCTGACGACGACGCAGCGCTATACCGAAGTGGACGAAAACGCCCTCCGCGTCGTTTACGAGAAGGCGCACCCGCGGGCCAGGAAGAAAGCCAGGGGCTAGGAACGCCGCTTCTTCCCGCTTTTTTTGCGCGTCTTCCGCTGCCATTTGCGAAACATCGCATAGGTTTTCGGGTGGCGTTTCCTGAGGCTGGCGATTTTTCGCCGCACCCAGATCGAATCGCCCGCCAGCAAAAGCGTCCCGATCAGAAGGAACAGAACACCCTGCAGCACGGGAAGGAAAAGCCCGACCACGCCGGCAATGAGGAAGAGAACGCCTAAAATCCGGCGCAGCCAGCGGCCAACCGTATCGTTGAGGCGACCCGCCACGGCGGCTTAAAAGTGGATGGGACGGCCCGCCACGGCTAGGGCGGCTTCCTTTACGGCTTCGCCGAAGCCGGGATGGGCGTGGCAGGTGCGCGCGATGTCTTCCGCCGAGGCGCCGAACTCGATCGCCAAGGCCGCTTCGGCGATCAGCTCGCCGGCGACCGGCCCCACGATGTGGACGCCCTGCACGCGGTCGGTCTTCTTGTCGGCGAGTATCTTCACGAAGCCGTCGGTGTCGGCGTTGGCCCGCCCCCGGCTGTTCGCCTGGAAAGGGAACTGGCCGGTGTTGTAAGGGACGCCGGCCGCCTTCAGCTCCTCTTCCGTTTTGCCGACGGCGGCGATCTCGGGCCAGGTATAGACGACGGCTGGAATCGCGTCGTAGTTCACGTGGCCGGCCTGGCCGGCGATGATCTCGGCGACGGCGATTCCCTCGTCCTCGGCCTTGTGGGCGAGCATGGGGCCCCGCACGACGTCGCCCAAGGCGTAAACGCCTTTCACGTTCGTCCGGAAATGATCGTCGATCTCGACCCGGCCCTGCTTGTCGCGGGCAACCTGCGCCTCTTCCAGGCCAAGCCCTTCCGTATAGGGTTTGCGCCCGATCGCGACGAGGACGACGTCGGCGGCAAGCGTTTCCGGGCGCCCTCCCTTGGCCGGCGCGAAAGCGAGTTCGACCTTGTCCTTCGCCACCTTCGCGTCCGTTACCTTGACGCCCAGCTTGAAGTCAATCCCTTGTTTCTTAAGGATTTTCTGCGCTTCCTTCGCAAGCCCCAAGTCCATCGGCATCAGGATGCGGTCGAGGTATTCAAGGACGATTACCTCCGCGCCAAGCCGCCGCCAGACGGAACCAAGCTCAAGCCCGATGACCCCCGCCCCGATAACGGCGAGCCGCTTCGGGACCTTCGGCAGCGCCAGCGCGCCGGTCGAGGAGACGATCCGCTTCTCGTCGATTTCGACGCCCGGCAGGGGTGCTGACACGGAACCGGTCGCGATCACGACGTTCGACGCCTTGAGCGTCGTTTCCCCTTTCTTGCCGGCAAGCGTGACGACGACGGTATCCTTCGCCGCGATCCGGCCGACGCCATGAAAGTGGGTCACCTTGTTTTTTTTGAAGAGGTAGGCGATCCCGCCCGTCAGGTCCTTCACGACCTTTTCCTTGCGCGCCATCATGGCGGGAAGGTCGAGTCCGAGCTTGCCCGTCCGGATACCGTGGCCGGCGAAGTCATGGGCCGCCATTTCGAAATAGTGGCTCGAATGCAGCAGCGCCTTCGAGGGGATGCAGCCGACGTTGAGGCAGGTGCCGCCCAGGGGCCCGCGCGCGTCGACGCAGGCGGTCTTGAGCCCAAGCTGGGCGGCGCGGATGGCGGCAACGTAGCCGCCGGGGCCGCCGCCGATCACCACCACGTCGAATTGCTTGTCGCTCATGTGCTTCCTCTTGGCGCTTTTTTTGATCGCTTAGATGTCGAGAAAAAGGCGGCTCGGGTCCTCGATGCATGTCTTGACGCGGACGAGGAACGTCACCGCTTCGCGCCCATCGACCAGACGGTGATCGTAGGTTAGCGCCAGGTACATCATCGGCCGGATCTCGACCTTGCCGTCGATGGCCATCGGGCGGTCCTGGATCTTATGCATGCCGAGGATGGCCGATTGCGGCGGGTTGAGGATCGGCGTCGAAAGCAGTGAGCCGAAGACGCCGCCGTTCGAGATCGTGAAGGTGCCGCCGGTCAGATCTTCCATCGTGAGCTTGCCGTCACGGGCCTTGGCGCCGAAATCGCCGATCCCTTGTTCGATTTCGGCAAAACCCAAACGGTCGGCGTTGCGCAGGACCGGCACGACGAGCCCTTGCGGCGAGCCGACGGCGACGCCAATGTCGTAATGGTTCTTATAAACGATCTCGTCGCCGTCGATCTGGGCGTTCACTTCCGGAATTTCCTTGAGCGCGACGATCGCGGCCTTGATGAAGAAGGACATGTAACCGAGGCGGACGCCGTATTTCTTTTCGAAGCCGTCGCGGTATTCATCGCGGACCGCCTTCAGGGCGGTCATGTCCACCTCGTTGAAGGTGGTAAGCATCGCCGCCGTGTTCTGGGCTTCCTTCAGCCGCTCGGCGATCCGTTTGCGCAGGCGCGACATGCGGACGCGTTCCTCGGCGCCGGGCTTGGCCTCGCCGGTCGGCGCGGAGCCAGGCGCCTTGGTTTGCGTGTCTGCCTTGGCTTGCGGAGGTGCGGCCTTGGCCTTTTCGAGATGGGCGAGGACATCTTCCTTGGTGAGCCGCCCGTCCTTGCCGGAGGCTGGAATTGCGGACGCATCCAGCCGGTTTTCCGCGACCAGCTTGCGGACGGCGGGCGTCAGCACGGTCGCCGCCGCCGGCTTTTCCGTCTTTTGTTCTTTTTTTTCCGTCTTGGCTTCCGTCTTGGCTTCCGTCTTGGCTTCCGTCTTCGGCTTCCCGGCCTTCTTGCCGGCTCCGGCTTCGATCCGGCCGAGCACTGCGCCGACCGCGACGTCGGTGCCGCTCTCGGCGACGATTTCGCTCAGATGCCCGGAGGCGGGCGCCGGCACCTCGAGGGTGACCTTGTCCGTCTCCAGTTCGACCAGGGGTTCGTCCGCGGTGACCGTGTCGCCAACGGCCTTGAACCACTTGGCGACGGTTGCTTCCACCACCGACTCGCCCAAGGCCGGAACTACGATTTCTTGCGCCATCTTGTCCTCGAAATTTCCTCTACCGTTACGACACCGTCAACGCGTCGTCCACGATTTCCGCTTGTTGCTGGTTGTGCCGGCGCAAAAGCCCCGTCGCCGTCGAGGCGGCCTCCGGGCGCCCGACATAGGCCGGGCGCTTCGTCTTGTGGTTTGCCCCGGTCAGAACTTCTTCGAGCCGTCGGTCGAGGAAAGTCCAGGCGCCCATGTTTCTCGGTTCCTCCTGACACCAGACGATTTCGGCGTTCGGGTATTTCACGAGTTCGTCCGTTAAGGCGTCGGCCGGGAAGGGATAAAGCTGTTCGATGCGGACAAGGGCCACGTCGCGGATATTGCGCTTCGCGCGTTCCTGTTCGAGGTCATAATAAATCTTGCCCGCGCACAGGACGACGCGCTTCACCTTGGCGCCGGCGGCCAGCTTTTCCGGGTCCGCCAGCACGCGGTGGAAGGTCGAATCGGGGCCCATCTCCTCCAGCGTCGATACGACCTTCTTGTGGCGCAGCAGCGACTTCGGCGCCATCACGATGAGCGGCTTCCGGAAGTTCCGGTGAATCTGGCGGCGCAGGAGATGGAAATAATTCGCCGGCGTCGTGCAGTTTGCGACCTGCATATTGTCTTCGGCGCAAAGCTGCAGATAGCGCTCGAGCCGGGCGGAGGAATGCTCCGGCCCCTGCCCCTCGTAGCCGTGGGGCAGCAGCAGGACGATGCCGGACATCCGCATCCATTTGCTTTCGGCCGAGGCCAGGAACTGGTCGATGATGACCTGGGCGCCGTTCGCGAAGTCGCCGAACTGCGCTTCCCATAGAACAAGCGCGTTCGGCTCGGTCATCGTGTAGCCGTATTCGAAGCCGAGCACGGCGGCTTCCGAAAGCGGGCTGTCGATTACCTCGAAGGTCGCCTGGCCTTCCCGGACGTGCTCGAGGAAGACGTGTTTCGCTTCCGTTTCCTGATCGATGAGGGCGGCGTGACGGTGGGAGAAGGTGCCGCGCGTGGAATCCTGACCGCTCAGGCGGACCGGGAAGCCCTCGACGAGAAGCGTGCCGAAGGCCAGCGCCTCGGCCGTGCCCCAGTCGATGCCCGCGCCGCTTTCGATCATCTTCCGTTTGGTCTTCAATTGGCGGAGAATCTTCGGGTGGGCGTTCAGCCCTTCCGGCACTTTCACGAGCGCGCGCGCCACCTCGCGAAGCGTTTCCAGCGCCACCCCGGTCTTGCCGCGCCGCTTGCCCTCGGTGGCAAGGCCCAAGCCGGTCCATGCACCTTCCAGCCAGTCCGCCTTGTTCGACTTGTAATGTTGCGCCGCCTTGAAGTCGGTTTCGAGCTTTTCCATGCAGGCGTCGTAAACGGCTTTCGCCTCTTTTTCCGTCACCTCGCCTGCCTCCGCCAGTTTCCTGGTGTAAAGCGTGCGGGTCGTGGGATGGTTGGCGATCGCCTTGTACATCAAGGGCTGGGTGAAGGCGGGCTCGTCCGCTTCGTTGTGACCGAAGCGGCGGTAGCAGAACATGTCAACGATGACGTCCTTGTGGAATTGCTGGCGGAACTCGGTGGCGATCTTGGCGACGTGGACGACCGCTTCGGGGTTATCCCCGTTCACGTGGAAAATCGGCGCCTGGATTCCCTTCGCGATGTCGGACGGGTAGGGGGTGCCGCGTGCGAATTTCGGGCTTGTCGTGAAGCCGATCTGGTTGTTGACGATGAAATGAATGGCGCCGCCGCAGCGATAGCCCTGGAGGTCGCCAAGCTCGAGGCTTTCCGGAACCAGCCCCTGGCCGGCGAAGGCGGCGTCCCCGTGCATGAGGATGGCCAGCACCTGGCTGCGCTCCTTGTCCTTGCGCTGGAACTGCTTGGCGCGGGTCTTGCCGAGGACGACCGGGTTGATCGCCTCTAGGTGGGAAGGGTTCGCGGTCAGCGAGAGGTGGATGGTTTCTTCGTCGAACAGCCGATCGGCCGAAGCGCCGAGGTGGTACTTCACGTCGCCCGAACCCTGGAAGTCGTCCGAATGGGCGGAGTTCCCCTGAAATTCGGAAAAGATCGCCGTGAACGGCTTGTTCAGCACATGGGCCAGCACGTTCAGCCGGCCGCGATGGGGCATGCCGATCACGACATCCTTCACGCCAAGCTGGCCGCCGCGTTTCAAGACCTGCTCGAGCGCCGGGATCAGGCTTTCGCCGCCGTCCAGCCCGAAACGCTTGGTGCCCGGGTATTTGACGTGCAGGAAGTTCTCGAAAATCTCCGCTTCCGTCAGGCGTTCGAGGATGGCGTGCTTGCCGCGCGGGGTAAAGCTCGGCTGGTTGCGCTCGCTCTCCACGCGAATCTGGATCCAGGCCTTCTGCTCGGGATCCTGCATATGCATGAATTCGACGCCGATGTTGCCGCAATAGGTCTGATGCAGGGTGTCGAGGATTTCGCGCGCGGTTGCCGTTTCCATGCCGAGCACGTTGTCGATGAAAATCGGGCGGTCGTAGTCTTGCTCGGTGAAACCGTAGGATTTGGGGTCGAGCTCGGGGTGGTATTTTTCCTCCTGGAGGCCCAAGGGGTCGAGGTTGGCGACCAGGTGGCCGCGCACCCGGAAGGCCCGAATCATCATGAGCGCGCGGATGCTGTCGAGGGTGGCGGCGCGGACGTCGCCGGAAGGCGCCTCCAGCCGCGCCGGCCTTTCCGCAAGCGCCGGTGCGAAGGCGCGCCTTGGCGCCCAGCTGGCGCCGGCAAGGTCGCCTGGCCCGGTGCCGTCCTTCAACTCGTCGAAAAATGACCGCCAACTCGGATCAACCGCCCCCGGGCTTTCCAGGTAGCGGCGGAAAAGTTCCTCGACGAAGGCGGCGTTGGCGCCGGAAAGAAACGTTGGTTCGATAGGGCCTTGAGCCATAATCGGAAAGCGCCTTCCTCCCGGCTTCTTGTTGGAAGTTAGGATGCGGTGGGTTTGGTTAACGTTTCGCTAAATATAGAATGCCGCGCGCTATTTCTTCAACGTCTTCAGCATCGTTCGGCCGATTTCGGCGGGGGATTCGGCGACCGCGATGCCGGCGCTCCGGAAGGCCTCGATCTTGTCGTGAGCGGTGCCTTTGCCACCGGATATGATGGCGCCGGCGTGCCCCATGCGCCGCCCGGGCGGTGCTGTGACCCCTGCGATGAAGCCGACGACCGGCTTTTTCCGTTTGTCCGCCTTGAAGAAGGCTGCCGCTTCCTCTTCCGCGGTGCCGCCGATCTCACCGATCAGGACGATGCCCTCGGTTTCCGGGTCGTCCAGGAAAAGCTCAAGGCAGTCGATGAAGTTCGTGCCGTTGACCGGGTCGCCGCCGATCCCGACGCAGGTCGTTTGCCCAAGGCCCGCCGCCGTCGTTTGGGCGACGGCCTCGTAGGTCAGCGTGCCCGAACGCGAGACGATGCCGACCCTGCCCCGCTTGTGGATGTGGCCGGGCATGATGCCGATCTTGCACTCGCCGGGGGTGATGACACCGGGGCAGTTGGGGCCGATCAGGCGTGTTTTTGTCTCCCGCAGCACGCGCTTCACGCGCACCATGTCGAGGACCGGGATTCCTTCCGTGATGCAGACGACAATCGCTATGCCGGCGTCGATCGCTTCGAGGATGGCGTCGGCGGCGAAGGGCGGGGGCACGTAAATGACCGAGGCGTTCGCTTCGGTCGCCGCGACGGCTTCGCCAACGGTATCGAAGACCGGAAGATCGAGGTGCTGCGTCCCCCCTTTGTTCGGGGTAACGCCCCCCACCATTCGCGTGCCGTAGGCGATGGCCTGTTCGGAGTGGAAGGTGCCCTGGGAGCCGGTGAACCCCTGGCAGATGACTCGCGTATTCTTGTCGACAAGAATGGGCATCAGCTTGTCTCTTTCACCGCCTGGACAATCTTCCGGGCGGCGTCCCCGAGGTCGCTTGCCGCGACGATGGGAAGGCCGGAGCGTTCGAGGATCTGCTTGCCGAGATCAACGTTCGTTCCTTCGAGTCGCACGACGAGCGGCACGTTCAGGCTGACCTCGCGGGCGGCCGCAACGACGCCTTCCGCGATGACGTCGCAGCGCATGATGCCGCCGAAGATGTTGACGAGAATACCCTCGACGTTCGGGTCCGACAGAATAAGCTTGAAGGCCGTCGTGACGCGCTCGCGCGTGGCGCCGCCGCCGACATCCAGGAAATTCGCGGGTTCCCCGCCGTGCAGCTTGATGATGTCCATCGTCGCCATGGCAAGACCGGCGCCGTTCACCATGCAGCCGACGTTGCCATCGAGCTTGATGTAATTCAGGTTATGACGCGATGCTTCGGTTTCGGACGGGTCTTCCTCGTGCTCGTCGCGCAGCTCCTCGATGTCCTTGTGCCGAAAAAGCGCGTTGTCATCGAAATTCATTTTTGCATCCAGCGCGACGACTTCCCCCGCGCCGGTAACGACAAGCGGGTTGATCTCGATCAAGCTCGCGTCGAGCTCCGTGAACGCCTTGTACATTGCAAGGATAAACCGCTGGGCGGAGCTTACCTGCTTGTCGCGCAGGCCAAGCCCGTATGCCAGGCGGCGCGCGTGAAAGGGCTGGATGCCGGTTACCGGATCAATGGGAACCCGGTGAATTTTTTTCGGTGTTTTCGCCGCGACCTCTTCAATGTCCATGCCGCCTTCGGTGGAGGCCATCACCGTGACCTGTCCCTTCGCGCGGTCCACCAGCATGCTGAGGTAAAGTTCGCGCGCGATGTCGCACCCTTCTTCGATATAGACGCGCTCGACTTCTTTGCCCTCGGGTCCGGTCTGATGCGTGACGAGGCGCGAACCAAGCATTTTCTTGGTCGCGTTTATGACCTCTTTTTCGGATTTGACGACCTTGACGCCACCGCCCTTGCCTCGGCCGCCGGCGTGAATCTGCGCCTTGACGACCCAGACGGGGCCGCCAAGTTCGGTGGCGATGTTTTCCGCTTCCTGGCCGGTGTAGGCAACACCTCCGCGCGGCACGGCGACGCCGTAACGCGCGAGCAGACCTTTTGCCTGATATTCGTGAATATTCATGCCGCCACTATGTCAAACCTTATGTGTCGAACCTAGGGGGCTTTTCTTGAAAGATGCCAAGAAAGGGGCGAGGGATGCCAGGCACCCCCCGCCCCGCTTGGCTAGCGCCGCCCTTGCAGGCGGACACCCTAGGCGTTTCGGCAAAACCGCCGAATAGGCTAAGGCTAGGCCTTTTTCGCCGCCTTACGACGCCGACGCTTCGGAGCCGCCTTCTTCTTGGCGGTTTTGCGTTTGGCGGTCTTCTTCTTGGCGGTTTTGCGCTTCGCGGTTTTGCGCTTCGCGGTCTTCCGTTTCGCGGGCGAACGCCGCTTCGCGGTTTTGCGCTTCGCGGCCTTCTTTTTCGCCGTTTTCTTTTTCGCCGTTTTCTTTTTCGCTGCTTTCTTTTTCGCTGCCATTATACCCTCCGTAATTTCCACAAGGTCGCGAACAGCCGCGACCGATTTCTCAAACATTTTCTTTTCGCTGGCGTTGAGCATTATTTCGATTACTCGCTCCACTCCCTTGCCGCCAATTACAACGGGAACTCCGACATAGAGTCCCTGGACGCCGTATTCCCCATTCAGCCTTGCGGCGCAGGGGAATACGCGCTTCCTATCCCTGAGGTACGATTCGGCCATCGCGATGGCCGATGAGGCGGGGGCGTAGAAGGCGGACCCTGTTTTCAGGAGCCCGACGATTTCTGCACCGCCGTCTCTTGTTCGCTGCACGATACGGTCGAGCCGCTCTCGCGTTGTCCATCCCATTTTAACGAGATCGGGGAGCGGTATTCCCGCAACCGTCGAATAACGCGGCAGCGGCACCATCGCGTCTCCATGTCCACCAAGGACGCAGGCGGAGACGTCCTCGACCGAAACCTTGAACTCTTCGGCGAGGAAATAACGAAAGCGGGCGGAATCCAGAACGCCCGCCATGCCGACCACCATTTCCGGCGGCAGGCCACTTGCCTTTTGCATCAGCCCCACCATCGCGTCGAGCGGATTGGTGATGACGATAACGAAGGCTTTTGGGCAGTGCCGTTTGATTCCTTCGGCGACTGCGGAAATGATCTTGGCGTTGACCTCGACGAGATCGTCGCGGCTCATGCCCGGCTTTCTAGGGATGCCTGCCGTCACGATGACGACATCCGCGCCGGCGATAGCCTGGTAGCCGTTCGCGCCGGCGAGGGCGGCGTCGAAGCCTTCGACTGGAGAGGACTGGGCCAGGTCCAGCGCCTTGCCCTGGGGCACGCCTTCCACGACGTCGAAGAGCACGACGTCGCCAAGCTGTTTTAGCCCGGCCAGGTGTGCAAGCGTGCCACCAATGTTGCCTGCACCGATTAAAGCGATTTTGTTACGTGCCATATCGTACCTTGAAGTGCGCGCCGGCGAGAACAATTCAGCCGCTCCTTCGAATCGATTCCTTTTTCGGACCGTGGCACATTTCACACATTCCAATGAGGGATTTAGCGCGAACGGCGAGTTTCTGCAAGCGTTTGTGCAAGTGTTTATGAAATTCGTTTCGGATTCATTTACGACCGTCGTCGGTTGGAATCACAAATCGAGATCGAGTCCAACGTCAATGGCGGGTGCGGAATGCGTAATTTTACCGACCGAGATAAAGTCGACTCCGGTTTCGGCGATGGCGCGAATGGACTCGAGCGTGACGCCGCCGGACGCTTCCAGCTTCGCCCGGCCGGAAACGCTGGAAACCGCTGCCCGCAAGGCTTTCAGGCCCATGTTGTCGAGCAGCAAAACGTCGGCGCCGGCCGCGATTGCTTCCCGTACGTGATCAAGATTTTCACATTCCACCTCGACCGCGCCCGCCTTCGCATGCTTGGCGCGACGCACCGCTTCTCCAATCCCGCCGGCAATGACCAGGTGGTTGTCCTTGATGAGAATGCCCCCGGCCAGGTCCGGGCGATGATTTTGGGCGCCGCCCAGATAGGTGGCGTATTTTTCGAGCCGGCGAAGACCGGGAGTCGTTTTTCGGGTATCGCGGAGCATGACTCCGGTGCCGGCGATTTGCCGGACATAGGCGCGGGTGAGCGTGGCGATACCGGAGAGGTGTTGCACGACGTTAAGCGCGGCCCGTTCGGCGGCGAGCAGTCCGCGCGCCGGTCCTTGCAGACGGGCGAGCCAGGCGCCGGCGGCCACTTCGTCTCCTTCGGCGACGCAGACGGTGATCTTGGCCTCTGGCGCCATCCGGCGGAAAATCGCCGCAGCGATAGGGAGGCCGGCCACGACGGTGGGCTCGCGGGTGACCAGGTTTAGGGCGATTTCGGCCTCTTCCGGAACGATCGCCCGGCTGGTGACGTCGTTCTGGGCGGCGTCCTCGACGAGGACGCGCTCGACGATTTCTTCGATTTCCCGGGCTTCCAGTTGCATGGGTAAGGAGAGGCCGTCTAGCCGGTCGCGCGAAGCTGCGCGGGTTCCGGCATCGGCGACATCTCGAGCATGCGCGCGATCGGCTTCTCCGCGGCCAGGCGGAGCTCCTCGGAGATCGCGACCGCGGGCGCCAGGTTGGCGAGGGCGAGGTAGAGCTTTTCCATCGTGTTCAGCGCCATGAACGGGCAAGCCGCGCACGCGCAGCTTTCGTCCATGCCAGGTGCGGGGAGGAAGCGCTTGTGGGGCGCGCGCTTCTTCATCTGATGGAGGATGCCGGGTTCGGTCGCGATGATGAAGGTTGGTGCCGGCGAATCGAGGACGAAGCGAATGAGGGAAGACGTGGAGCCGATATGATCGGCGTGGTTCAGGATGGCCTCCGGGCATTCGGGGTGGGCGGCGACCTTGGCTTCCGGGTGGTGGACCTTAAGCCGCACGAGCTCGCGTTCGGAGAATTGCTCGTGGACGATGCAGGTGCCCGGCCACAGCAAAAGATCGCGCCCCGTCTGGCGGGCGAGCCAAGCGCCCAAGTGGCGGTCCGGCGCGAAGAGGATGGGCTGGTCTTCCGGCAGTTGGCGGATGATCGCTTCGGCGTTCGAGGAGGTGACGATGATGTCGGAAAGGGCCTTCACCTCGGCCGAGCAGTTGATATAGGTCAGTGCGATATGGTCCGGGTGGGCCTCGCGGAATTGGCGGAAAAGGTCCGGCGGACAAGAGGTTTCCAGCGAACAGCCGGCCTCGGCGTCCGGCAGCAGCACGGTGCGCGTCGGGCTCAGGATCTTGGCGACTTCCGCCATGAACCGGACCCCGCAGAAGACGATCACATCGGCCTTCGTTGCCGCGGCGCGCCGCGAAAGATCGAGCGAATCGCCGACGAAGTCGGCAATGTCCTGAATCTCGGCGTCCTGGTAGTAGTGGGCAAGGATGACGGCGTTCTGTTTGCGGCGCAGACGGCCGATCTCCGCCTCGAGGTCGAGGGTCGGGTCCAGTTCTTTTGCCGTCAGCGCGCCGGGCGCCGGAGGCAAGATGCGGCTTGCCATCATGATTGATCGCCTCTTCTCCGGGCGGAAGTCTTCGGCCGGAAACCCTTCCAGATAGATAACGTCTAGCCGTCGCGTTCGCTTAAGGGGTGCCCTTGCCGCCCCGGTCCATTCTTCTACTATTTAATAAGGAACCCGCCGAATTTCATCATTTTTCAGGAGATTTCGGCTTTCCGCAAGGTCTTCCGAAGATCCGCCGCCGGGGCTTTGGGCGTCTTCCGTCTCGGTCAGCACAAGGTGCGGCCTCGCAAAATAGTTTTCCGACTGCATTTCGAGCAGCCGCGAGGTGGTGCGCCGGAACTCGAAGGCGCCCTCGCCTGAGGGATAGAGGTCTTGGGGATTGTCTTCTGCGCTCGCGATCAGCTTTACCTTGCGCTCATAGAGGGCGTCCACCAGGGTCACGAAGCGCTTCGCCTCGTTCCGCTTCTCGGCGCCCAGGCGGGGGATGCGGTCGAGGATGACGGTATGGAACTGGTTGGCGATCTCAAGGTAATCGGCTGCGCCTAGCGGCGCTTCGCAAAGCTCGGCGAAGGAAAACCGGGCCACCCCGCGGGCGGCGCGGCGGACGGCGAGTTTGCGGCCGTGCACGAGAAGGGTGCAGGAAACCGGCTCGCTTCCCATCGTGAGCTTCTCGAAGGCCCGGTCTAGGGCGGCTTCCGCGCCGCCGTCCGTCCGGTAGACGCTCAAGTCCCGAAGCAAGCGCAGCCGGTAATCCGTCGGGCCCGCCAGCTCGCGGATGCGGAGCCGGTCCTTGAGAAGCGCGATGAAGGGCAGAAAGCTTTCCCGTTGCAGGCCGTCCTTGTAGAGATCGTCCGGCGGCCGGTTCGCGGTGGCGACAACGACAACGCCTTGCCGGAAAAGGGCTTCGAACAAACGGCCAAGGATCATGGCGTCGGCGATGTCGAGAACCTGCATCTCGTCGAAGCAGAAAAGCCGGGCCTCCTTCGCTATTTCGGCCGCGACCTCGGGCAAGAGGCCGCCGGCCTTATGGGCGTTCTTGCGCGCCTTCCGCCGGGCGTGCAGGCGCCCATGCACCTCAAGCATGAATTCGTGGAAATGCACGCGGCGCTTGCGGCGGACCGGTGCTGTCTCGAAGAAAAGGTCCATCAGCATCGACTTGCCGCGCCCAACGTCGCCGTGAAGGTAGATGCCTTTCGCCGCCGCCAGGGAACGACCGCCAGGCAGCAGCTTGCCGAGAAGCCGTCGGGCGCTGGTTGGCGGGCGGTGATCGCGCAAGGCCAGGTAGAGGGTGTCGAGGTCCTCGAGAACGGCAAGCTGGGCCGGGTCCGGCGTTACCCGGCCTTCGCGTGTCCGGCGGTGGTAGGCGGCAAGCGGCCCGGCCTTCATCAGGAGTGCCTCGGCTGGCGTCAAGAATGACGGGAGATTAACGCCGGGCGACCAACAATTTCTTAACTTCGCCGATCGCCTTCGCCGGATTGAGCCCCTTCGGGCAGGTCTTCGTGCAGTTCATGATCGTGTGGCAGCGGTAGAGGCGGAACGGGTCTTCCAGGTTGTCGAGGCGGTCGCCGGTCGCCTCATCCCGGCTGTCGACGATCCAGCGATAGGCGGCCAAGAGGGTGGCGGGGCCCAAATAACGCTCGCTGTTCCACCAATAGCTTGGGCAGCTCGTTGAACAGCAGAAGCATAGGACGCATTCCCAAAGGCCGTCGATCTTGGCCCGGTCCTCGCGGCTTTGCAGGCGTTCCTGGTTGGGCGGGGCCGACGTGTCCGCCTGAAGCCAGGGTTTCACCGAGGCGTACTGGGCGAAGGCGTGGGTGAGATTCGGCACCAGGTCCTTCACGACCTCCAGGTGGGGCAGGGGATAGATTCTGGCGTCGCCCTGGATGTCCTGGATCGGGTGCAGGCAGGCGAGCGTGTTGATGCCGTCGACGTTCATCGCGCAGCTGCCGCAGATGCCCTCGCGGCAGGAACGGCGGAAGGTGAGCGAGGGGTCCGTCTCGTTCTTGATCTTGATGAGGGCATCGAGAACCATCGGCCCGCAGCGGTCGATATCCACCTCGAAACTGTCGAGACGGGGATTTTCGCCCGCGTCCGGGTCCCACCGGTAGACGTGGAACGCCTTGACGTTCGTAGCGCCTGCCGGCGCCTTGTGGGTTTTGCCCTTCCCGACCTTCGAATTTTTCGGCAGCGTGAATTCCGCCATGCGTTCTTCCTTCCGCGCCTCCTAGTAGACCCGTTCCTTCGGTGGAATCGTTTTCACTTCGTCCGTCAGCGTATTCAAATGAACCGGCCGATAGTCGAGGCGGACCTCGCCTTCCGTGCCGGCGTAGGCCAGGGTGTGCTTCAGCCAGTTTGCATCGTCGCGCTTCGGATAGTCCTCGCGGGCGTGCGCGCCGCGGCTTTCGTGCCGTGCCGTGGCCCCGTGCATCGTTACCCGCGCCTGGATGAGCAGGTTCTCCAGCTCGAGCGTCTCCATGAGGTCCGAGTTCCAGACGAGCGAACGGTCCTCGACCAAGACATCGGCCAGCGAGACGGCCACCGCGTCGATCTTTCGAGCCCCCTCCTTCAACACGTCTTCGTTGCGGAAGACGGCACAGTTCGCCTGCATGGTCTTTTGCATGTTGAGACGGATATCGGCCGTGCGTAAGCCGCCCTTGGCCTGGCGGAAGCGGTCAAGCCGCGCGACGGCCTCTTCGCCGGCGTTCTTGAGCAGCGGGTGGGGCGCTCCCTTCTTCACGGTTTCGGCCGCCCGCAGGGCGGCGGCGCGACCGAAGACGACGATATCGAGAAGCGAGTTGCAGCCCAATCGGTTGGCGCCATGGACGGAAACGCTGGCCGTTTCGCCGATCGCCATGAGGCCGTGGCAGATGGCGTTCGGGTTTTCCCGGGTCGGTCGCAGGACTTCGCCGTGATGGTTGGTCGGGATGCCGCCCATGTTGTAGTGGACGGTCGGCAGGACCGGGATCGGCTCCTTCGTCACGTCAACGCCGGAGAAGACTTTCGCCGTCTCGGAGATGCCGGGCAGGCGCTCGTGCAGAAGCGCCGGCGCCAGATGTTCGAGGTGAAGGTAGATGTGATCCTTCTCCGGCCCGACACCGCGGCCTTCGCGGATCTCGACCGTCATCGAGCGGCTGACGACATCGCGCGAGGCCAGGTCCTTGGCCGAGGGCGCGTAGCGTTCCATGAACCGCTCGCCTTCCGAATTCGTGAGGTAACCGCCTTCGCCGCGCGCACCTTCCGTGATCAGGCAGCCGGCGCCGTAGATGCCGGTCGGGTGGAACTGGACGAATTCCATGTCCTGCAGCGGCAGGCCGGCTTGGGCGACCAAGGCGTTGCCGTCGCCCGTGCAGGTGTGGGCCGAGGTGCAGGAGAAATAGGCCCGCCCATAGCCGCCCGTCGCCAGCACCGTCGCGTGCGCGCGGAAACGATGGATTGTGCCGTCGTCCAGGCACCACGCCAGGACGCCGCGGCAGGCGCCTTCCTCGTCCATCAAGAGGCCGAGCGCGAAATACTCGTTGTAGAATTCCGCCTGGCGCTTGAGGCATTGCTGGTAGAGCGTGTGCAGGATGGCGTGCCCCGTGCGGTCGGCGGCGGCGTTCGCCCGGTGCGCCATTTTTTCGCCGTAGTTGATCGTGTGGCCGCCGAACGGGCGCTGGTAAATCTTCCCTTCCGGCGTGCGCGAGAAGGGCACGCCGAAATGTTCGAGTTCGAGCACGGCGGGAATGGCGTTCCGGCACATGTATTCGATGGCATCCTGGTCGCCCAGCCAGTCGGACCCCTTGACGGTGTCGTACATGTGGTACCGCCAATCGTCCTCCATCACGTTGCCAAGCGCCGCCGCGATGCCGCCCTGGGCGGCGACGGTGTGGCTGCGGGTGGGATAGACCTTGCTGACGCAGGCCGTCTTGAGGCCCGCCGCCGTCATGCCAAGGGTGGCGCGCAGCCCGGCGCCGCCGGCGCCGACGACGACGGCGTCGTAGGTGTGGTCGATGATTTCGTATGCTTTTGTCATTTCCGTCTAGCCCTGAAGCGCGATTTTGAGGACGCCGAAGACGGCGACGAGCCAAAGCCCGAGGCAGGCGAACTTGACAAAAAGGATGGCGGCAAGCTTGCCGCCTTCGTGGTGGACGTAATCCTCGATCACGACTTGAAGCCCGAGGGCGGCGTGGTGGAACACCGCCGACAGCAAGAGCACGAGCAGGACCGCCGGCGCCGGCGCGCCGATCCAGGCGACGACCGTTGCGTGTTCGGCGCCGATCAGCGAGAGAAGGGAGGCTGCGAACCAAAGGCCAAGCGGCACCAGCGCGATCGCGGTTACGCGCTGGGCCCACCAGTGGGCCGTGCCTTCCTTGGCGGAACCGAGGCCGCGGGCAAGACCCAAGGGAGAGCGCAGGCTCACGACACCCCTCCGATCAACCCATAGCCAACCGCCCAGCTGATCAGCGTAAGCACCACCGTCGCGGCGACAACGGTCCAGCCGCTGGCCGTGACGGTGCCGAGTTCGAACCCGTAGCCGGTGTCCCATACGAGGTGCCGGATGCCGTTCGCAAGGTGGTAGAAAAAGGCGGCCGTCCAGCCGAACAGCAGGAGCCGCCCGATCCACGTGGCGGTGAAGGTCTGGGCCGTGGCGAAGGCTTCCGGCCCGGCTGCCGCCGCGGCGATCCAGTAGACGAGGTGCAGCGTGCCCACCGCCAGCAGAATGCCGGCGAAGCGGTGGAGAATCGAAAGGACGGACGTGATTTGCGGCCGGTAGATCTGGAGATGGGGTGAAAGAGGGCGCTTCCTCAAGGACATGCTGATGCCTCGTGCAGGTAATGGCTTGATCCGGGCGGACCGCGCGGACCGCCCAGATTTAGCTTGCCGCCCCGGCCGAAGTCAACTTTGGGAAAAGCCCGCGCGGCCGGCGGTTAACGGGGCAGAAGAACCGTGTAATCGAGGTCCAAGATGACAGCGGGATCGTATGCGCCGTCTTTTCCCTTGTAGGGGAAATCCGCGCAATTGCGGTTCTTCGTCGCCACCGTCCGGAGGCGGAGCGCGCCGAGCGCCTTCCTCTGGCCGTCGGTTTCCTTCTCCAGCACTTCCGACCATGCGTAGACGGTGTCGCCGGCGAAGCAGGGGGCGACGTGGCTGCCGGCGTTGATGGCGGCTAGGCGGAAGGCGTTGGCAAGCCCGTTGAAGCTTAAGGCGCGGGCCAGGCTGATGACATGGCCGCCATAGACGATCCGGCGGCCGAAGCGGCCCTCGCGCTCGACGTGCTGGTTGAAATGCACCCGCGCCGTATTCTGGTAAAGCCTTGCGGCCAGCATGTGGTCGGCCTCCTCGACCGTCATGCCGTCCACGTGGTCGATCCTTTCGCCCACCTTGTAGTCGCCGAAGCGATGGGCGGACCCGGCCAGCCGGTCGTCGTAGAGGTTGAACTTGATCTCCGACGGAAAGACGAGGTTGGAGAAGGCAACCTTCTCCGGCAGCTCCGGCACGACCGGCGCCGGCGCCTTGGCGGCGGCATCGCGCTTCGGCAGCATGACCCAGCGGACGAATTCCAGGACGGTCTGGTGACGCTGGTTTACCCCCTGCGAGCGGACATAGACGACGCCCGTCTTTCCGTTCGAGTTCTCCTTGACGCCGATAACGGTCGAACGCGCGGAAAGCGTGTCGTTTGGAAAGACCGGTACGCCGAAGCGGCAATCCGCGTACCCCAAATTGGCGACGGCGTTCAGCGAGATGTCGGAGACGGTCTTTCCGAAGACGACGTGAAAAGCGAGAAGGTCGTCCACCGGCGCCCGGGAATAGCCGATGCTGCGGGCGAACTGATCCGAGGACTGAACGGCAAAGCGTGGACCGTAAAGGGCGGTGTAGAGGGCGACGTCGCCGGCGGTGACGGTCCTCGGCGTCGCGTGAACGATTTCCCGGCCGACTTCGAAGTCCTCGAAGAAATTTCCGGCGTTCGTCTTCATCACGCCACCGCTTCCTTCTCCATTTCCGCAATCGCGGTTGCCATCCGCACGATGCGTTCGGCGCTCAGGACGTGCAGATTCTCGATCAGCTTGCCGTCCACCACGACGACGCCTTTCCCTTCCTTCGCGGCCTGCCGGTGGGCTTCGATGATCTTGCGGGCGAAGGCCACCTCTTTTTCCGACGGCGCGAAGATCGCGTTCGCTGGCCCCACCTGTTTGGGGTGGATCAGCGTCTTGCCGTCGAAACCAAGCTCGACGCCCTGGCGGCAGACGGCGGCGAAGCCTTCGGCGTCGTCGAGGTCGAGGTGAACGCCGTCCACGATCGCAAGATCGGCGGCGCGCGCCGCCAGCAGGCAGAGACTTAGGCTGGTTAGCATCGGCAGGCGCATCGCCGTATGGGCGGCGTGCAAGTCCTTCGCCAAATCCGAAGTGCCCATGACGAAACCGCCGAGCCTCGGGCTTGCCTTGGCGATCGCCTCGGCGTGCAGAATGGCGTCCGGCGTTTCCATCATGCACCAGATGGCAAGTTCTTCCGGCGCCCCGTTCGCCTTGAGCAGGGCTTCCGCCGCCTGCACGGTCTCGGCGCTTCCGACTTTTGGCAGCAGCACGCCGTCCGCCCCGGAGGTGGCGGCGGCTAGGAGGTCGTCTTTTCCCCAGGGCGTTTCCGGGCCGTTCACCCGAAGAAGAATCTCACGCTGTCCGTAGCCGCCTTCGGCAAGGGCCGCCTTGACCATGGCGCGGGCCTCGACCTTGGCGTCCGGGGCGACGGCGTCCTCGAGGTCGAGGATGAGGCCGTCGGCGGGAAGCGTGCGCGCCTTTTCGAGGGCGCGCGCGTTCGAGCCCGGCATATAGAGGACGCTGCGGCGGGGGCGGATGGTTTTCGGCATGCAAGGTCTCCCTGAAAGGCCGGCGGGTTGAGACTATCGAAAAGGCCGCGTTTCCGGCAACCCCGCCTTTGCCGCCTGATCAGTCGAGATAGTCGGAAACCAGCTTCTCTGCGATCTGGACGGCGTTCAAGGCGGCGCCTTTCCGCAAATTGTCGGCGACGATCCAAAGCGACAGCCCATGCGCGACGGTCGGGTCCTTACGGATACGGGAGACGAAGACGTTGTCTTCGCCGGCGCATTCCTGGGGCGTGACGTAACCTTCCTCGACGCGGTGGTCGACCACGGTAACACCGGGGAAATTCTGCATGGCGATTCGCGCCGCCTGCTCCGTGATCGGGCTTTCGAACTCGACGTTCACGGCTTCGGCGTGGCCGATGAAAACCGGCACGCGCACGCAGGTCGCCGTGACCTGAATGGCGGGGTCCAGAATCTTCTGGGTTTCGACCACCATCTTCCACTCTTCCTTCGTCGCGCCGTCCGCCATGAAGACGTCAATCTGGGGGATCACGTTGAAGGCGATCTGCTTCGGGAATTCGCTTTTTTGTACGGCGTCGTTTACGTAGATCGCCCGGGTCTGGCGGAACAGCTCGTCCATCGCCTCGCGGCCGGCCCCGGAGACGGACTGATAGGTGGCGACGACAACGCGGCGGATGCGCGCCAGGTCGTGGAGGGGCTTCAGGGCCATGACCATCTGGATGGTCGAACAGTTCGGGTTGGCGATGATCTTGCGCTTCTGGTAGCCGGCGATGTCGTGCCCGTTCACTTCGGGCACCACGAGCGGCACGTCCGGTTCCATCCGGAAGTGGGAGGTATTGTCGATGACGATGGCGCCGGCTTCCGCTGCACGCGGCGCGTACTTGGCCGAGACCTTGGCGCCGGGCGAGAAAAGCGCGATATCGATGCCGGCGAAGTTGAACTTCTCCAGCGCGCGGACCTTGAGCGTCTCGTCCTCGCCGAAGGAGATCTCTTTTCCTTCCGAGGCATCGGAGGCAAGGGCCACGATCTCGTCGGCGGGAAAGGACCGCTCGGCAAGGACTTGCAGTATTTCATGGCCGACGGCGCCAGTCGCGCCGACGACGGCAACGCGATATCCCATGGTTCTTCTTATAGCCTGCCGCTCAAGGGTAAGGGGGCCCCTAGATACGCCTGGGCCCTTCTTTTTTCAAGACCGGCCGAGCGGCCTCAACCGCCAAGCTTCTCAAACTCGCGGGCGACGGCCTCGCCCATCACCGCGGTCGACACCTTCGCCTTGCCCGGCTGCATGATGTCGGCCGTGCGCAGCCCGCCCTCCAGCACCTTGCGGACCGCCGCCTCGATGCGGTCCGCTTCCTTCGCGCGTTCGAAGGAGTGCCGCAGCAGCATGGCGAAGCTCAAGATCGCCGCCAGCGGGTTGGCGGCGTTGCGGCCGGCGATGTCCGGCGCGCTGCCGTGAACGGGCTCGTAAAGCGCCTTCCGCTTGCCCTGCTTGTCGGCAGCGCCCAGCGAGGCGGAAGGCAGCATGCCGAGGGAGCCGGTTAACATCGCCGCCTCGTCCGACAGCATGTCGCCGAACAAATTATCCGTCACGATGACGTCGAACTGCTTCGGCGCGCGGACAAGCTGCATGGCGCAGTTATCCGAATACATGTGCGAAAGCGCGATATCCGCGTACTCGGCCTTGTGCAGCTTCGTTACTTCCTCGCGCCATAGAAGGCCGCTTTCCATGACGTTGCTTTTTTCGACGGAGCAGACCCGGTTGTCCCGGTTGCGGGCAAGCTCGAAGGCGACGCGGGCAACCCGGCGAATCTCTCCGGAGGTGTAGACCTGGGTATTGATGCCCCGGCGTTCGCAGTGGCCGATGTCCTCGATGCCGCGGGGTTCGCCGAAGTAAATCCCGCCGGTCAACTCGCGCACGATCAGGATGTCGAGGCCGGCGACCAACTCGCGTTTCAAGGGCGAGGCGTCGGCCAGTGCCTCGAAGACGATGGCCGGCCGTAAATTGGCGAAAAGACCCATCTCCTTCCGGATGCGCAGAAGCCCGCGCTCGGGCTTCTTGTCGAAGGGAAGGCTGTCCCATTTCGGCCCGCCGACGGCGCCGAGCAGGACGGCGTCGGCGGCAAGGGCGAGGCGAAGCGTCTCTTCGCTTAAGGGCGTGCCGTGGGCATCGAAGGCGGCCCCGCCGATCAGGTCCTCCTCGACCTCGAAACGAACGCGCCCCTCCCCGGCCAGACAATCCATCAGGCGGCGGACTTGGGCCATCACCTCCGGCCCGATGCCGTCGCCGGGCAAAAGCAGAATCTTTCCGGTCATGGTCATGGCTTCAAGGTTTCCAGTCGCTAAGGAGGCTCAGGCGGCGAGCCAGGGCCGGGTTTCGCGCTGGCTTGCCTCGAAGGCGGCGATTTTCGCCTCCTTCCGCAGCGTAAGCGCAATGTCGTCGAGGCCTTCGAGCAGGCAGCTCTTCAGGAAGGGCTCGATCGCGAAGGGGATCGTGGCGCCATCGGCGCGCGTGATCGTCTGGGCGGGCAGGTCCACTTTCAACTTGCCCTTCTCGCCGCTTTCGGCGTCCGCCATCAGGGCCGCGACGGTTTCTTCCGGAAGCCGGATCGGCAGGATCCCGTTCTTGAAGCAATTGCCGTAGAAAATGTCGGCGAAGGAAGGCGCGATGACGCAGCGAATCCCGAAATCGAGAATCGCCCAGACGGCGTGCTCGCGAGACGAACCGCAACCGAAGTTGGCGCCCGCGACCAGAATCTTGGCCCGGTTCCAGGGCGCGCGGTTTAAGACGAAGTCCGCCTTCGGGCTGCCGTCCGGCGCGGTGCGCATTTCGTGGAAGAGGCTTTCGCCCAGCCCCGTCCGCTTGATCGTTTTCAGGAACTGCTTGGGGATGATCATGTCGGTGTCGACGTTGATCCTCCGCAGGGGGGCGGCGATTCCTTCAAGGGTTTGGAATTTTTCCATCGGCTTCCCTCAGTCGAATTCGCGGATGTCGGTCAGGTGGCCGGTAATGGCGGCGGCGGCGGCCATCGCCGGGCTCATCAGGTGGGTCCGCCCGCCGCGGCCCTGGCGGCCCTCGAAATTGCGGTTCGAGGTCGCCGCGCAGCGTTCGCCGGGCTTCAGCCGGTCGGCGTTCATCGCCAGGCACATCGAGCAGCCGGCCTCGCGCCATTCGAACCCGGCTTCCAGGAAAACCTTGTCGAGCCCCTCCCGCTCCGCCTGCGCCTTCACGAGGCCGGAACCGGGCACGATCATGGCGCCGACGTTGCTCGCCACCTTCTTTCCCTTGACGACGGCGGCGACCGCCCGGAGGTCTTCGATCCGGCCGTTCGTGCAGGAACCGATGAAGACGCGGTCCACCCGGATGTCGGTCAGCTTGGTGCCGGGCCGCAGCGCCATGTAGTCGAGCGCGCGTTCCATGGCGTCCCGGCGGGCGGCGTCCTTCTCCCGCGCCGGGTCGGGAACGGCGCCGGTGATGGGCAGCACGTCCTCGGGGCTGGTTCCCCAAGTGACCTGGGGCGCGATGTCGGCGGCGGCCAGCACAATTTCTTTGTCGTAAAAGGCTTCGGCGTCGGACGGCAGCTCGCGCCAGGCGGCGCAGGCCTGCTCCCAGGCAGCACCCTTGGGGGCGAAGGGCCGGCCCTTGAGATAGGCGAAGGTCGTTTCGTCGGGTGCGATGAGGCCGGCGCGCGCGCCGGCTTCGATCGTCATGTTGCAAAGCGTCATCCGCCCTTCCATCGAAAGCCCGCGAATGGCGGAGCCGGCGTATTCGATGACGTGGCCGGTGCCGCCGGCGGTGCCGATCCTGCCGATGATCGCAAGGGCGATATCCTTCGCCGTGATGCCGGGCTTGAGCGCGCCCTCGACCGTGATTCGCATGTTTTCGGCCGGTCGCTGGATCAAGGTTTGCGTCGCCAGCACGTGCTCGACCTCGGAAGTGCCGATACCGAAGGCAAGGGCGCCGAAGGCGCCGTGAGTCGCCGTGTGGCTGTCGCCGCAGACGATCGTCATGCCGGGCTGCGTGAAGCCCTGTTCGGGCCCGACGACGTGGACGATGCCCTGGCGGGTGTCCGCCATCGCGAAGTAGGGAATGCCGAATTCCTTGCAGTTCTTCTCCAGGGTTTCGACCTGGAGTTGCGACTGGGCGTCCGTGATGCCGTGCGAACGGTCTGTCGTTGGCACGTTGTGGTCGGCGACCGCAAGGGTTGCTTGCGGACGGCGCATCTTGCGCCCGGCCGTCCGCAAGCCCTCGAAGGCTTGGGGGCTCGTCACCTCGTGGACGAGGTGACGGTCAATGTAGAGAAGGCAGGTGCCGTCCTCTGCGACGTCCACCAGGTGGTCGTGCCAGATTTTGTCGAAAAGTGTTCTTGGCCGCGCCATCGCCGATCCTTAAACCCTATGCCTTGCCTGCCTCCGGCGCGCCGTCCGCGGCGGCGGCAGTTTCGCTCTGCACCGCGATGCGACGGGAAGTGTCTTCCGCAATGCGCGCCCGGCGCCCGGCGAGGTCCCGCAAGTAGTAAAGTTTCGCCCGGCGGACGGCGCCGTAGCGGATGACGTCAATGCCTGCGACGTACGGGGAGTATAGCGGGAAAACGCGTTCAACCCCTTCGCCATAGGAAACCTTCCGCACCGTGAAGGAGGAATTGATCCCGCGATTCGCCCGCGCGATGCAGATGCCCTCGAAGGCCTGGATTCGCTCGCGGGTTCCCTCGACCACCTTCACCTTCACGTTCACGGTGTCGCCGGGCCCGAAATTTGGGAGAGGCCGCTCGGCGTTCATCTTCTGCATGGCTTCGTTTTCAAGCTGTTCGATCGTGTTCATGGCCATTTTCCTCAAGGTTTTTCCCGGACGTAACGGGCCCAAAGGTCCGGACGTCGTTTGCGCGTAATTTCTTCCGCCATGGCGAGCCGCCAGTCGCGGATTTTCTCGTGGTGCCCGGAGATCAGCACATCCGGCACCTCTCGTCCCGCCCAGCTTTGCGGCCGGGTGTAGTGCGGGTATTCCAAAAGCCCGTCCTCGAAACTTTCTTCCCTCAGCGCGTCCGCGTTCTCGATCACGCCCGGCAGCAGCCGCACGCAGGCGTCAATCAAGGCGATCGCCGCCGGCTCGCCGCCGGAAAGCACGAAATCGCCCAGACTCACTTCCTCCATCGCCCACGCCTCCAGCACGCGTTCGTCCACGCCTTCGAAACGCCCGCAAAGAAGCGTCACCCCACGCCCGTCCGCCAAGCGGCGAACCACGGCCTGGTCCAGCGGCTTCCCCCGCGGCGAGAGGTAGAGAACAGGTCCCGGATCGGCGGCCGCCTTCAGGGCGGCGTCGACAACGTCGGGGCGCATCACCATACCGGCCCCGCCGCCAAAAGGCGCGTCGTCGACGGAACGGTGTTTATCGCTCGCATAATCGCGGATGTCCATCGTTTCCAGGGTCCAGACCCCCTCCCGCAGCGCCTTGCCCGGCAGCGAAAAGCCAAGCGGCCCCGGGAACATCTCCGGAAAAAGCGTGAGCACCCGCGCCCGCCACAAGGGCCCCGCCTCAGCCATCGCACCCTTCCTTTGCCGCTTCTTCTTTCGCTGCCTTTCCTTCCGTTTGCAAGATGGCGGCCGGGTCCACCCGAACGCGGCGGCGCGCCATGTCCACCTCGGGCACCGCCTCCCGCGTGAAGGGGACCATCGCGGCCGGTCCGCTTTCGATCGCGATCTCCAGGATGTCGCCGCCGCCGAAATTGTGCACGCCGACAACGCTGCCTAGGCGGTTCCCTTGACGGTCTTCGACCCGCAGGCCGATGAGGTCGCCGTGGTAGTACTCGTCCTCCTCCGTCTCCGGCAATGCCGCGCGCGCGACGTAAAGCAGCATCCCCTTCAGGGCTTCCGCGGTATCGCGGTCGGCGATACCGGCGACGCGCACGAGCAGGTCGTCCTTCGCGCGGCCTTCGACCGCGAGATCGAACCGGCGTTCGCCCGCCTCGTCCGAGACCGGCCCATAGGCCGCGACGTCGGCCGGGTTCCCCGTGAAGCTGCGAACGCGAAGCAGACCTTTCACGCCGTGGGCGCCGGTGACGACGCCCACGCAAACGCGCTTCGCTTCTTCGGCGCTTTCTTCGTTGCGATGTTGCTTTCCGGCGATCATGCAAAAAGCTCCCGTGGGAGGTGCTTACGCCTTTTGCGCTTCGGCCGGCGCCGGCGCCGGCCCGGCGGCCGCTTCCGTCGCCGCCTTCTTCCGGTCCTTCCTCGGGATCGCCTTTTCCGGGTTGTGGCGCTTGGGCGGCATCGGCGCCAGCCCGGCTTCGCCCAGGAAGCGCGCGACGCGGTCGCTCGGCAAGGCGCCGACCGCAAGCCAATGCTTGATCCGTTCGGGGTCGAGCTTCACGCGGTCGGGATGGTCTTTCGCCAGCATCGGATTGTAGGTGCCGACCCGTTCGATGAAACGGCCATCGCGCGAGTTTCGCACGTCCGTTACGACGATACGGTAGAAGGGGCGCTTCTTGGCGCCGCCGCGGGACATTCGGATTTTTACACTCATCTCTTGATCTGCTTTCCTTTGTCGGTTGCGGGTCTTGGTTAGTGGCGAGGTTGCATCGGATTGAAGGGCAGGCCGCCGCTCCGGCCCGGTTTGCCCAGCCCCATCTTTTGCATCTGTTTCATGCGCTTCATCATCGTCTGCATGTCGCGGAACTGCTTCAGCAGGCGGTTGACGTCGTTCACGCCGGAGCCGGAACCGGCTGCGATCCGCCGCTTGCGCGAGGCGTGCAGAATTTTCGGGTTGCGCCGTTCAAGCGGCGTCATCGAACGGATAATGGCTTCCTGGCGGCGCAGCAGGCGTTCGTCGATCTTCGCCATCGCCTTTTGCTTTTGTCCCCGGTCGAGGCCGGGAAGCAACGCGAGGAACTCGCCGATCCCTCCCATCCGGCCAAGCTGGCGAAACTGTTCCGCCATGTCGTTGAGATCGAAGGCGCCTTTTTCGAGTTTCGAGGCAAGGCGGCTTATTTCCGCTTCGTCGGCGGCGGCCTCCGCTTTTTCGACCAGGCTCACGACGTCGCCCATGCCGAGGATGCGGCCGGCGATGCGGTTGGGGTGAAAAGTCTCCAGCCGATCCAGTTTTTCGCCTTCGCCGACGAACTTGATCGGGCAGCCGGTCACCGCCCGCATGGAAAGGGCCGCCCCCCCGCGGGCGTCGCCGTCAAGCCGCGTCAGCACGATGCCGCTAAGGTTTAAACGGGTGTGGAAACTTTCCGCCACGCGGACGGCGTCCTGGCCGGTCATGGCGTCGGCCACCAGCAGCGTCTCGGCGGGGTTCACGGCGTCGCGGACGGCTTCCGCCTCCGCCATCATCGCCGCGTCCACGTGCCCCCGCCCGGCGGTGTCGAGGAGAACGACGTCGAAGCCTTCCTGCCGGGCGTGCGCCATCGCGCGCTGGGCGATCGCGACCGGCTTTTCGTCGGCGATCATCGGCAGGGTGGCGAGGTCGGCCTGCTGGCCCAGGATCGCAAGCTGTTCCCGGGCGGCGGGGCGGTAGACGTCGAGGGAGGCAAGCAGCACCTTCTTCTTTTCTTCGCGGGCCAGTTTCAAGCCCAGCTTGGCGACCGTCGTCGTCTTGCCCGACCCTTGCAGGCCGACGAAAAGAATGGCCGTGGGCAGGGGCCCGTCGAGCTTGAGGGCGGCCGCCTTCGGCCCCAGCATTTCGGTCAGCGCGTCGTGGACGATCTTGACGACCATCTGGCCGGGAGCGACGGCGCGCGTGATCGTTTCACCGGTCGCTTCCGCCTCGACCTTGGTGAGGAAGTCCTTGATGACGGGAAGCGCCACGTCCGCCTCGAGCAGCGCCACGCGAATCTCGCGCAACGCCACGCGGACGTCCTCCGGCGAGAGCGTCCCGCGTTTCTTGAGCCGTCCGAAGACATCGCCAAGACGGTTTGCTAGGTTCTCGAACATGTTCTTGTTCTTGCCGTTTCCCAAATGCCAAACGCGCCAGCGCGCGATACTCGCGGGCTGGCGGACCCCCTAGGGCGATCGGGTCCCCTATCCGAAAAGGTCCGGTATGCTAGGGGGCGGGGCCTGAAGAGTCAAGCGTTTCAAGGGATTCGCGGGCAACCCGCCGCTTGCGTAAGATGCCCCCCATGAAAGCCCATATGGAAATCTATGCAACGCTTGCCGCGGCGCTTTCCCCCTTCGGCCTCTTGCCGCGCGGCGGCTTCCATCCGGAAGCCGGCGACGGCGTGCCGCCCTTGCCTAGCGGCCGAAGGGTCGGGACCGTGATCTTGGCCGGCAACGCCGGCCCCGCCATGTGGGAGGCCTTCGCTGTCTCCGCTGAGGCGAGAGATGGAAAGCCGGACCCCCTCGACCGCTGGACGGTGCGGGTGCTTTCCTCTGTCGCGGCGGCAATCGGGGCTGCGCTTCTCTTTCCATTCGGCCCTGGGGCGCGGCCTATTTTCCGCTGGGCGAAACGGGCGGAAGGGATTGCCCAATCCCCGATCGGCCTTCTCATCCATCCCGACTATGGCCTCTGGCACGCCTACCGGGGGGTTTTTTGCTTTGAAACCCGGCACCCGGTGCCACCGCCCTTGACCGCGGCCAAGCCTTGCGAGGGGTGCGTGGCGAAGCCCTGCTTGACCACCTGCCCGGTCGGCGCCTTTCAAAACGGGGCTTACGACGTGCCCCGCTGCATAGGCCATCTGGAAAGCCCGGAAGGCGGCGATTGTCGGGGCGGCGGCTGCCTCGCCCGGCGCGCCTGCCCGGTCGGCCCGGCGTACGCGCCGCCGCAGGCCGGCTTTCACATGGCCGCCTTCCTGCGCGCCGCTGGCGCCGGGAAAAGTGCTGGAAACCAATAGACTTCCGCCATTTTTACGCCATATTAACGGGCATGACGGGGATCCTGTTTCGCAAGATGCATGGTGCTGGGAACGATTTCGTCGTCCTCGATGCGCGCACCGACCGGCGCGCGGCGAAGGCCTTCACGGCCCCCGGCGCGCGCGCCATCGCCGATCGCTGGACCGGGGTGGGCTGCGACCAGGTCGTGCTGATCGAACCGGCCCGGAACCCGGGGGCGGACGCCGTCATGCGCATCCGGAACGCCGATGGCGAGGAGGCCGAGGCGTGCGGTAACGCCGCGCGCTGCGTCGCCCGGTTGGTGATGACGGAGAAGGGGACCGATCGGTGCCGGCTGGAAACCCTGGCCGGCCCCATCGAAGCGATTCGCGAAGGCCCGGACCGCATCCGCGTCGACATGGGTCCGGCGAAAACGGATTGGCAGGCGATTCCCTTGAAGGGGCCGGCCGATACGCTCCACCTCGATCTGCGGGCCGGCACGCTGCGCGACGCGGTCGCCGTCAGCATGGGCAACCCGCACGCGGTTTTTTTCGTCGGGGACGCGGAAAAAGTGCCGCTCGCCGAGATCGGGCCGCGGCTTGAGAACGACGCCTGGTTCCCGGAACGCGCGAATATCGGCGTCGCCCAGATCCTCTCTGGAAACCGGCTTCGCCTTCGCGTCTGGGAGCGCGGCGCAGGCTTGACGCGCGCCTGCGGCAGCGGCGCCTGTGCCGCCGCCGTCGCCGCCAACCGCCGCGGGCTTTTGGGCAAGGAAGCGGAGGTCGTTCTCGACGGCGGCTCGCTGTTCGTGCGGATTCGCGAGGACGGCCACGTTCTGCTTTCCGGTCCGGCGGCCCTGAGTTTTTCGGGCGAGTTGCCGCTCGATCTCGTTACGGAGGCGGCGGCGTGAGGGAGCCCAGCGTCCTTACCTTCGGCTGCCGGCTCAACGCCTACGAATCGGAAGTCATCGAAGCCCACGCCCTTGCCGCTGGCGAGCGCGACACCGTCTATGTGAACACCTGCGCCGTCACCGCCGAAGCCGAGCGCCAGGCCCGCCAGGCGATCCGGCGTCTGCGCCGCGAACGGCCCGGCGCGCGCATCGTCGTCACCGGCTGCGCCGCTCAGATTTCGCCGGAAGTTTACGCGCGGATGCCGGAGGTGACTCGCGTTCTCGGCAACGCCGAGAAGCTCAGGCCGGAAAGTTACGGCGTCGAAAACGCCGAACGCGTCGCCGTTAACGACATCCTTTCCGTGCGCGAGACGGCCGGCCACCTGGTGGAAGGCCTCGAGGGCCGGGCGCGGGCCTTTTTGCAGGTGCAGAACGGCTGCGACCATCGCTGCACGTTCTGCATCATTCCCTTCGGCCGCGGCCACAGCCGGAGCGTGCCCTTGGGCGCTCTCGTCGCTTCGGCGCAGAAGCTCGTCGCGAACGGCTACCGGGAAATCGCGCTGACCGGCGTTGACCTCACGGCCTATGGGGCGGACCTGCCGGGGAAGCCCACGCTCGGCGCCACGCTGCGTCGCTTGTTCAAGCTTGTGCCGGAGCTTCCCCGTCTCCGGCTTTCCTCGATCGACCCGGCGGAGGCGGACGAAGAGCTGATGGCGCTTTTGGCGGACGAACCCCGCCTCATGCCGCACCTGCACTTAAGCCTGCAGTCCGGCAACAACCTCGTGCTGAAGCGCATGAAGCGGCGGCATTCGCGAGAAGACGCCGTGCGGTTCTGCGAACGCGCGCGGGGGCTGCGCAAGGACATCGTCTTCGGCGCCGATCTCATCGCGGGGTTTCCGACGGAAACCGATGCGATGTTCGAGGATACGCTCTGCCTGGTTCCCGAATGCGGGCTTACCTATCTCCACGTCTTTCCCTATTCCGCGCGCGCCAAGACGCCGGCCGCCCGCATGCCGCAACTGCCGGTCGCGGTCCGCAAGGCCCGCGCGGCGCGCTTGCGCGAAGCAGGGGCTGCGGCCAGGCAGCACTTTTTCGAGGCTTGCGTCGGCAAGGACGCCGATCTTCTGATCGAGCGGCCTTTGCTCGGGCGGAGCGCCCAGTACGCACCCGTTCGTCTGGACCGCGAGGCCCGGCCCGGCGCCATCGTCTCCGCCCGGATCGTTGGCGCCGAGGGCGACGCCCTTCAGGGCCGTCTCTCCGGGTAGCGACGCGATGGCCGAAGCGACAAGCTGGCTTCGCCGCCTGCGCGGCGGCCTTCGGAAATCCTCGACCAAACTCGCCGATGGCATTCGCGGCATCTTCACCGACCGCAAGCTCGACGCGGCGAAGCTGGAGGAACTCGAAGAGCTTCTCATCGGCGCCGATTTGGGCGTCGGCACGGCGGCGGCGCTGGTCGCGGAACTGAAAGCCGTCTCGAGGCCCGAGGATGCCGGTCCCGATCCGATCCGCGAACGCTTGGCCGAAGCCATCGAACGGCTGCTGGAACCGGTGGCCAGAACCCTTGTTCTCGACACCGACAAGAAGCCCTTCGTCGTCCTCGTCGTTGGGGTCAACGGCGGCGGCAAGACGACGACGATCGGCAAGCTCGCCAAACAGTTTCGCGACGCCGGGAAGACGGTTTTGCTGGCGGCCGGCGACACGTTCCGCGCCGCCGCCGTGGCCCAGCTCGAACACTGGGGCAAGCGTGCCGGCGTTCCCGTTCTTTCGAAAGAGGAAGGGGCGGACGCGTCGGGGCTTGCCTACGATGCGCTGGAACGCGCGGCGCGGGAAAAATTCGACGTTCTGCTCATTGACACCGCCGGGCGGCTTCAAAACAAGATCGCCCTCATGGCGGAGTTGCAGAAAATGGTGCGCGCGCTGAAAAAGCGCGACCCGGAAGCCCCCCACGCCACCCTTCTCGTGCTCGACGCCAATGTCGGCCAGAACGCCCATTCCCAGGTCGAGACTTTCCGCGACATGGTGGCGGTGGACGGCCTCATCGTGACGAAGCTCGACGGCACGGCGCGCGGTGGCGTCGTCGTGGCGCTTGCCCAGCGCTTCGGCCTCCCCGTTTATGCGGTGGGCGTCGGCGAGGCGGTCGAGGACCTCCACCCCTTCGAGGCCAAGAGCTTCGCCCGCAACCTTTTGGGGCTGTAGGCCGGCTGAAAAATCAGGCGAGAATATCGAGGAGGCTGCCGCGCGGCAGATCGCGGGTGGGGCCGGTGTGGGCGCGCGCCAGGGCCGTCTCGGTCCGGAGGGCGGCTGCGGAAGGCGGCGGCTGGCGCGGCTTGGCCCGGTCCGAGGAAGCTTCCGCCTGGCGGGTGGCCAGCACGCGTTGCGCCGCCTGGACGGCTGGCGAACCCTCGCTTTTCGGCGGAACCGGCTGGGCGGCAAGCGCCTGGAGAAGCGTCGGAATCGACGAAACGTTCATCGCTGGACCTTAATTTAAGCCGAAGGGAAAGCTAGGGACGGCCCCTTTAAAAAAACGTTAAGGCGTAGGCTTGCCCTCTTGCGCGTTACCCGCATAGCTCACCCGCCAGATGCGATTTCCCACGTCGTCGGCAATCAGCAGGCTGCCGTCGGGAAGTTCGGCCAAGCCGGCCGGCCGGCCCCACACCTCGGCGCGCCCGGGCGCGCCGTCTCCGTCCAAGCGGAAGCCGGTCACGAAGGGCTCGTACCAACCTTGCGGGCGGCCCTCGGCGAAGGGGACGCGGACGACCATGTAGCCTTGCGGGCGGCTCGCGTTCCACGAGCCGTGCAGGGCCACGAAGGCGTCTCCGCGAAAGCGTTTGGGGAACTGCGCGCCCGCATAGAAAAGGAGTCCCAAGGGGGCGGAGTGCGCGCGGAAAAGCAGGTCGGGCTTTTTCGTCTTCGCGACGCGGTCGGGGTCAAGCTCGGCGAAGCGCGGCTCCGGGTTGGGGCCGAGATAGGCGTAAGGCCAGCCGTAGAAATCGCCGCCCTCGACGCGGGCGAGGTAATCCGGCACCAGTTCGTCGCCAAGCCCGTCGCGCTCGTTGACGACCGTATAAAGGTCCGCCGTCTCCGGGTAGAAGGCGATGCCGACCGGGTTGCGCAGACCGCTCGCGAAGGTTTTTCCCGCGCCCCCCGCGATTGGAAATTCGCGGATCGTCGCCCGGGGCTCCGGTTCTTCGGCCAGATTGCCGCGCGAGCCGATGGCGACGAAAAGCCGCGTGCCGTCCGGGTGGATGGCCAGGTTGCGGGTCCAATGGCCGCCACTCGTGCCCAGCGCGCCGGGTGGCGTCAAGGGCTCGGCCTTGCCTTGGGTGGCGCCGGGCCGGTGCGCCGCCCGCCAAAGGCGCGCCGTGTCGGCGAGGTAAAGGACGCCGTCCCGGAAGGCGAGGCCGTGTGGGCTGCGCAGCCCCTCGAGATAGGCGCTTCGAAACTCCGCCTGGCCATCGCCGTCGCGGTCGGCAAGAAGGGTGACGCGGCCGGCGGAAGGCTCGGCCACGAAGACCTCGCCTTCCGGCGTCACGCAAAGCCAGCGCGCGTGCGAAAGGCCCTCGGCGAAGAGGGTGACGCGAAAGCCTTCCGGCACGCGAAGCTCGGCCGTTGCCGGTCGCGGAATCGTAAGCGGCGGGTTGGTGAAGCTTTTTCCCGCGTAAGGGGGCGGCAGGTTTTCGAGACGAACCTCGATCCGCGCTCCGAGCTCGGCCGTTTGTCCGGGGCCGGCGGCGAAGGCAAGCCACAGGAAACAAAAGCCCAAGAGAAAGCCAAGAACGCCTATGCCGGCGATCGCGCGATTCGTTCCGCGCGTCATGGGATTAACCATTTTTGCTAAAAATTTTCTCGTCATTTAAGCAGAATTCCGCAGCCGAAGTAAGAAATGGGCAACCATCTTCCGGCTAGGATTGCCGCAAGGTGCGTAAGAGGGGATCAATCGAAGGCGGAAGGGGCGCTTGGCAAAGCGCCGGCTCGAAGGGGCCGGCCTTCGTTTCTGTGGCAACCGGGATGCGAGGCATGAAAGACAGAGAGATTGAGACACTTCTCAGTCTGGCGCGCGACAAATCCAGCGCCGGTAGGGAGCGTCTGGTCAATACGATCAGCGATCTCTTCATGGTGGAAGATAACGGGCTGACCGACCGCGAGCGCGCGCTGATGACGGACATCCTCAACCAGTTGGTTCAGGACGTCGAGACGGCCGTCCGCCGCCACCTTTCGGAACGGCTCTCGATTCTGCCGAACGCGCCGCGCGAATTGATTCTGACCCTTGCCAACGACGAAATCGCCGTCGCCCGCCCGGTTCTTCTGAAAAGCGAAATTCTTCACGACATCGATCTTATCGAAGTCATCCAGCACCGCACGATGGAGCACCATCTCGCCATCGCCATGCGGAAGAACGTCAGCGAAGCCGTCTCGGACGCCCTTGTCGAGACGGGCAACACGGATGTCATCAAAACCCTTCTCGAAAACGCCGAGGCCAAAATCGCGCAAGGCACGAAGGAATATCTCGTCGAACAGTCGCGCAAGGTGAATACTTACCGCGAGCCCCTCATCCAGCGGAAGGATCTGTCGCCGGCGCTTGCCGAGAAGATGTACTGGTGGGTGTCGGCCGCCTTGCGGCAGGAGCTTGCCGCCAAATTCGAAATCGATATCACCGTTCTCGACGATCAAATCGAATCCTCGGTGCGGGGCCTGCTGGCGGAAGAAGACCAGGGGGCGCCCAAGCCGAAGAAGAAAGAAGACCCCGCCGCGCGGCTTGCGCAGGAAGTCGAGGTCACGCCGGAGCTTCTGATCCGCGTTCTCCGCCAGGGCGAGATCACGCTGTTCGCGGCGCTGTTCGCGAAATACACGAGCCTTTCCGCCAAGCTGGTGCGGCGGCTTCTGTTCGAGCCGGGCGGCGAGGGCCTGGCGATCGCCTGCAAGGCCGAGGCGATCCCCAAGCAGGCCTTCGCCTCGATTTTCCTGCTGAGCCGCAAGGCAAGGCCCGGCGAGCACATAATTGACCCCGGCGAACTTTCAAAGATTCTCGCCTTTTACGAGCGAATGGACTCAGAGGCGGCGGCAAAGGTCACGAAACAGTGGCAGCGCGATCCAGAATACCTTTATGCTATAAAGCGGCTGGATGCGGCGGAGGATAACTCCTAGGGGGAGACGTAAACTCAAGAACCCTCGCGCCGGAGCCAAGGTTTCGCGTCAAGGGGGGCATCGAGAAAATCTTGCAATACAAAGGGGCGAAACCCGTTTATCTGCAGGCTATCGGCGCGGCCGGAGGCGAGAAAGCCGCGGCGCGGAGTCTCGATGCGATCCGAACGCTTGCGGCAACGCCGTTCCTCGAATCGACGAACCCCGTTTACCTGGCGGATCTCGACGGCGACCTTCTTTACGCGAACGAGGCCTTCGAGAATCTGAAGGCGGGGGATGCGCCGCCTTTCTCGCTGGCCGATATCGTGGCGGCCGTTCGGCGGGAAGGCGATGCCGTTCAGCACGCCTTTACGCTGCGCATGGGCGCCCATAGCGAGGAATTCCATTCGCGCCACTTTCCGGTGCGCGACGGCGAGGGGAAGCTCGCCGCCGTTGCGGGCGTCGTGCAGAAGGCCAGCTATGGCGCGGGTCTTCGCAAGCAGCTGACGCGCGAGCGCGAGCGCTTCGAGGATCTGGCTCGGCTCGTCTCCGACTGGCTGTGGGAGACCGACGAAAACTTTTGCTTCACCTACGCGTCCGACCGCGTCTTCGACCTGATCGGCGTGTTGTCCCGCGAACTGGAAGGGCGAAATCTCTTCGCCTTCGGACAGTTTAAGGCGATCGGCGAAGGCGTTGACCGGCCAGGTCCTCATATGCGCTCGCCCTTTCGGGAAGAGCTGTATGAGGTGGACCTTCCGGAAGGGGGAAAACGGACGTTTCGCCTGAGCGGTCTTCCCATCTTCGACGATGCAACGGGCCGGTTTCGCGGTTACCGCGGAACGGCCGAGGACGTCACGAACGAAACGCTTGCCTGGTCCCGGGCGGTCGAATCCCGCATCCAGCTCATGGAGGCGATCGAGAGTATCGAGGATGCGTTCGCCATTTTTGATGCTTCCGAGAAGCTGGCTCTTTGCAACTCGCCTTTCCGCGCGGTTTTTCTGGAAGGAACCGCGCTTGCCGATTCGAACGCCACGCTCGACGACATCCTTCGCGTCGGTGTCGAGACAGGGCGCATCCTCGCTCCCGGACAGGACCCGGCTTGGCTCACGGATCAGCTCGCCTACCTCCGTCGGGAAAAAAGTTTCGTCGAGATGGCGCTAAAGGGCGGGCGTTGGGTCAAGTTTACGCTCGAAAGGGTCACCGGCGGCGGGACGATCGGCTTCTTTTCCGACATCACGGTGCTGAAGGAACGCGAGGCCGTGCTGCAAGCGGCAAAGGAAGTGGCCGAGGCCGCCAACCAGACGAAGTCGGACTTTCTCGCCAACATGAGTCACGAGCTGCGCACGCCGCTAAACGCGGTCATCGGCTTCTCGGAAATCATGCAACACGAATTGATGGGGCCGCTTGGCAGCGACGGCTACCGCGAGTACGCGAAGGATATCTTCGAAAGCGCCCGTCACCTGCTCGGCATCATCAACAATATCCTCGACGTTTCGAAGGCTGAGGCCGGCGGGCTCGATGTCGAAGAGCAGCTTCTCGATCTTCAACAGGTGATGGAAGCGGCGATCCGCCTGGTTCGTCAGAAAGCCATGGAAGGCAGTCTCGATCTCACATGGGAAGTGGCGCCGGACCTGCCGCGGTTCCGGGCCGACGGGATCAAGGTGAAGCAGATTTTGCTGAACCTGCTTTCGAACGCGATCAAATTCACGCCGAAGGGCGGCGCCGTCACCGTCGAGATCTGGCGCAGCCCGAATGGCGGCCTGCTGATCAGCGTCAAGGACAACGGCATCGGCATCGCGGCGGAAGATATTCCGAAGGCGTTGGCCCCGTTTGGGCAGGTCGACAGCTCCTTGAGCCGCCGCTATCCGGGAACCGGCCTCGGCCTGCCGCTCACGAAGAAGCTCGTCGAGTTGCACGGCGGCACGCTGACCCTGGCCAGCGCCCCGGATCAGGGAACGAAGGTGACGCTGTGGTTCCCGCCCGAGCGTTTCGAGGTCCAGGATATGCCGCCGCCGGCGGCGAACGCCCTTTAGTCTTCAGTCTTTCTTGCGTGAGGTGACTTGCCGACCCGGAGGCGGGGCAAGGGCCGTGATCCCCGGCAGCGTCTTGCCGCCGAGCCAGTCCAGGAAGGCGCCGCCCGCCGTCGAGATATAAGAGAAAGCGGTATCCAGCCCCGCCCGGTGCAGGGCGGCGATGGTGTCGCCGCCGCCACCGACGGAAAGCAAGTTTCCGGCCTGCGTGAGACGGGCCGCCTCCTTCGCCGCCGCCACCGTCGCCCGGTCGAAAGGCGGGGTTTCGAAGGCGCCGAGCGGGCCGTTCCATACCAGCGTCTTGGCCGCCCGCAAATTTTCCATGAGCCGGGCCACCGTCTGCGGACCGACATCGAGGATCATGCGGTCCGTCGGCATGGCCGAAACCGGCACCGTCTCCGTCGCGATCCCTTCCCGCAGTTCCTTCGCCACGACGACGTCCTCCGGCAACAGAATCCGGCAGCCATTGGCCGCCGCCCGCGCCAGGATCGCCGCCGCCGTCTTCACCATGTCCGGCTCGGCCAGCGATCTTCCGATCGGCAGCTCTTGCGCAAGCAGGAAGGTGTTCGCCATCGCGCCGCCGATCGCAAGACTGTCCATCTTGCCAACGAGATGGTCGAGAACATCGAGCTTGGTTGAAACCTTGGCGCCGCCGACGATGGCCATAATCGGCCGCTTGGGACGTGTGAGCAGCCGTTCGAGGGTTGTGAGTTCTTCCTCCAGCAGCGGACCGGCGGCGGCAGGCATCTCCTTCGCCAGCCGCTCGACGGAAGCGTGCGCGCGGTGGGAACAGGAAAAAGCGTCGTTCACATATAGTTCGCCCAAGGCGGCAAGCTGGCCGGCGAAGTCGGCGGCGTTCGCCTCCTCGCCGGGGTGGAAGCGAAGGTTTTCGAGCAGCGCGATCTGGCCTGCCTCGAGCCCGGCTACGGTGCCCGCCGCGACATCCCCGACGCAGTCCTCGGCGAAGGCCACCTTTCGTCCGAGGCCAGCCTCCAGGGGGGCAACGATGGGGCGGAGCGAAAGCTCCGGCACCGCCCTGCCTTTCGGCCGGCCAAGATGGGAAAGCAGGACGACCTTCGCTCCGCGTTCGGTCAGCGTTCGGATGGTCGGCAGCACGCGCGCGATGCGAAGCGTGTCCGTAACCTTGCCGTCGCGGATGGGCACGTTGAGATCAACGCGCAGCAGCACGCGTTTTCCCCGGACGTTGAAGTCGTCGATCGTGTGAAAGATTGCCGCGGTTTCCATCGTCTCAGGAATATTCATCGTCTCAGGAATAAACGGGCGAGGTGATCAGGCTAGCCGCCGCCGGACCGCCTCGACCACCGCTTCGGCCGTGATTCCGAAATGGGCATAGAGGTCCTTCGCCGGCGCCGAGGCGCCAAAGCCGGCCATGCCGATGAAGATGCCGTCGGCGCCGAGGTAACGCTCCCAGCCGAAGGCAACGGCTGCCTCGATGCCGACGCGAAGGGTGCCAGGGCCTAGGACCTCCTCGCGGTAATCGGCGCCCTGTTCCTCGAACAATTCCCAGCACGGCATCGAAACGACACGGGTCGGAACGCCTTCTTCCTCTAGCCTTCCGCAGGCTTCCAGCGCCAGCCCCACTTCGGAGCCGGTGGCGAGCAGCGTCACGCGGGTCTTGGCCTTCGGCGCGCCAAGCACGTAAGCCCCCTTCGCCGAAAGATTTGTCCGCGAGGGCGTCGTGCGAAGGGCGGCAAGTCCCTGGCGGCTCAGCGCCAGCACGCTTGGGCGTCGCCGCTGGGCGATGGCGAGCGCCCAGCATTCGGCCGTCTCCACGGCATCGGCCGGGCGGAAGACGTTGAGGTTCGGCATTGCCCGCAAGGCTGCCAAATGCTCGACCGGCTGGTGCGTCGGCCCATCCTCGCCAAGCCCGATCGAGTCGTGGGTCATCACGTAAACGACGCCCTGGCCCATCAGCGCGGAAAGCCGAAGCGCCGGCCGGCAATAATCCGTGAAGACAAGGAAGCTGCCGCCATAGGGAATCGCGCCGCCATGCAGCGCAAGCCCGTTCATGGCCGCCGCCATGCCGTGCTCACGCACCCCGTAGTGGAGATAGGTGCCGCCGTAATCGTCCGCCGTGAGCGGCTTTTGGGTGGCGGTCTGGGTGTTGTTCGAGCCGGTCAGGTCGGCGGAACCGCCGATCAATTCAGGCAAGGTCTCGGTCAGCGCCTCGAGCGCCTTCTGGGAGGCCTGCCGGCTGGCGAGCTTCGGCTTTTCCGACAGCCATTTTGCCTTGAGGCGCTCAAGCGGCGCTTCCCAGTTCACCGGCAACGCGCCGGCCAGCCTGCGATCGAACTCGGACCGTAAGTCCGCCGCCATATGCGCGTGCCTTTTTTCCCAGGCCAGGCGCGCCTCCTTGCCGCGTTCCCCGATGGCGCGCCAGGCGGCCAGAATCGCTTCCGGCACGACGAAGGGTGGCGCCTTCCAGCCAAGCGCCTTCCGCGCGCCGGCTACTTCTTCGGCGCCCAAGGGCGCGCCGTGGGTGGCGGCGGTGCCGGCCTTGGTCGGCGCGCCGTAGCCGATCGTCGTCCGGCAGGCGATGAGGGAAGGCTTCGCGGACAGCCGGGCGCTTGCGATAGCCTTGGCGATGGCGTCCGGATCGTGGCCGTCGATGCGGGCGCCATCCCAGCCGGCCGCCTCGAAACGCCTCAAGGCATCCTCGGAAAGGGTGAGCGAAGTCGGCCCGTCGATCGAGATGTGGTTGTCGTCGAAAAGGACGATCAATTTGCGGAGCCGCAAGTGCCCCGCCAGCGAGATCGCCTCGTGGCTGATCCCTTCCATCAGGCAGCCGTCGCCGGCGATGACGTAGGTGTAGTGATCGACAGCGTCCTCGCCGAAGCAAGCGGCGAGGTGGCGTTCGGCGATTGCCATGCCGACGGCGCTCCCCAATCCCTGGCCCAGGGGCCCTGTCGTCGTCTCGATGCCTTGCGCGTGGCCGTATTCCGGGTGGCCGGGGGTGCGGCTTCCCAGTTGACGGAAATTCTCAAGCGCCTCAATCGGCATGTCCGGGTAGCCGGTGAGGTAGCAAAGCGCATAGAGCAGCATCGAACCGTGGCCGGCCGAGAGCACCAGCCGGTCGCGGTCCGGCCAGGCTGGCCAGGCCGGGTCGAATTTCAGGAATTGTCCATAGAGGACGGTCGCCGCGTCGGCCATTCCCATCGGCATGCCGGGGTGGCCGGACTGGGCCTTCTCCACGGCGTCCATCGTCAGCGCCCGGATGGCGTTGGCGAGGTCCCGGTGGGTGGGTGCCCCGCTTGCGGTCGGAGGGGTGGATGGGTGGGAGACGGGGGTGAACAAGTTTGCGGCCATCGGAGATTTCCGGTCACGGGGCTTGCCGGCTTCGACAGTGCGGATCGCTCGGCCGGCGGCGTCACGGGCGAAGATGGAGATGGGTCTATAACAGATCGCGGCCGGCTGTGGGAGGGCGTTTTCCGTAAAATCCAATGGGTCGGAGGAAACCGGTTTTTCCCGCTTTTTTCGTCCCTCCGGCCAAGGGTGCGATAAAGGATGCGATGCGGTATAAGTCTAGCCGACCGAAGCCAATCTTTCCACGCGTGTTCACGGCGCCATGTTCCCACCAGACGGCGGCAATTCCACGGGCAAAGGGGCCGTACCCAAGCTTTCGCAAAGCAGGGTGGACGGCTTCTGGTTGCTCCTGGGCCTAAGCTTTCTCGCCATCTGGCCGTTTCCGGTCGGCCCGGACGGCGCCCCGGTCAGCCTTTCCCTCTATGACCTGTTCTTGCCGCTGGTTTTTCTTTTCGCGGCGGCGCGGGGCTGGGTTAGCTGGCCCGGGCGCACAACGGTCCTGCTCTTTCTGACGCCGGTGTTGCTCATCGTCCTCCATTCGGTGGCGATGGTGGCGTTCGCAAGCGGCGTCCACCTTCCCTCGCTGGCGTTCGGCACTCTGAAAACGGCGGCTTTCTTCCTCGACATCGGCATGCTTGCCCTTCTGCTGCAGGGGGCGGGGCGGCGGCCTTCCCTCGGGCTTCTCCTCTTCCTCGTCTTCGGCGCTTCCGTTCAAGCCCTCGGCATGCAGTACCTGGAAGTGCACATCACGCAATGGGTAACCTACGAGACGATCTACGCCGCGACCATCACGGGGCTGCTTTTGCTCCTGTTCGCTTCGGCCGAGATGCGGCAGAAACCGATGAATTTCTTGAAGACTCTTGTTCTTTCCGCGTGGGCTTTTGCCGTCGTTTTCCTGCTCTATGCGAAGATATTCACGTTGGTTGCCTTCCTGCTTGTTGCGCTTTTTCTGCTTTTGCAGTTCCGCAGGCTTGAACCTGGCCGGAGAAGGTGGCTTGCCGTCGGCGTTGGCGCGTTTGCCGCGCTTGCCGCTTTCTTTGTTTTTGCGCTCATCGACATCAAGCTGGGCTTGGGCAGGGTCTCGATCTACACAATGCCTTGGCAAGAGATTCAAAAGTCCTTCGACTTGCGCCTGGAGTTGTGGACGCCGGCGTGGCGGTTCGCCGTCGAAAGCTTTCCGTGGGGGATCGGGGTCAACCAGTTCGGCCCCGCCCTGCAGAGGGCTGCGAACGCGCAAGCCTTGGTTATCGGCGGCGGCAACGTCCACAACGTTCCCCTTCAGCTTCTGACCGAGCTTGGGGCGCTGGGGATAGGCATCGGCGGCGCGCTTCTTGCCCTGGTTGGCTTTGCCGCGCGGCGGTTCGATGGGTATCGCCGGGCGATGCTGGGTGTCTATATCCTGCTGCCGATGCTGCTGCACGGCGTCCTGGGCTTGCGCGTTTTCCACGTCGTTCTGGCCTATGGCCTGGCCCGGACGCTGGCGGCGGCGGCCAAGCGGAAAACCCCGGACATTTGACGCGCTATCTCTGCCCGGCCGGCGCTACGATGGCGCTACGATGGGCGTATAGGTTGGGAATGTGAAAGGCCATGTCGGAAACCCCACGCTGCTTCCTTGCCAAGCCCCTGCCGCCGGTCGTCGAATGGCGCGCCGCCGAACGGCTGCTGTCGCTGCCGCCCGGCCGCAAAGTATTGCGTTGCGGAGATATCGCCTGGCTTTACCCGACGCCGACGCTTGAGGAATGCGAGGCGCTCTATACAGGTAATTACCACACGGCGCGCTTGGCGGCTGCCTCGCTCCGCCGGGTAGAGGGCGACATGCTCCGCTATTTCGGCCACCGGATGACGCGCGTTGTCCGGCATTTGGGCCGCCGGCCGGAAAGCTTGCTCGATATCGGGGCGGCCAACGGCCTTGCCGTCCGCGCCGCTCGGGAGGCGGGCATTGCGGCCGATGGGATCGAGCTTTCCGGGGAGGCCTGCGAGGCGGCGCGGCGGGAGCACGGGATCGCTTTGATCAAGGGCGACCTCGTCCGCGACGCGCTGCCGCTGCGGCCGCGTTACGACGTCGTTCACATGAATCACGTGCTCGAACATCTGGCGGAACCGCTTACCTATCTCGACCGCATCCGCACGCTTTTGCTGCCGGACGGGCTGCTCGTCGTCGAAGTGCCGCAGCAGTTCATCAACCCGATCGATCTTCTGTACCGGGCGGCGGGGTTGCGGCGGCGCTATGGGCTGGAATCCATCCACCACCCGTATTTCTACACGGTCGCAAGCCTCTGCCGGCTTATGGAGAAGGGCGGCTTCCGGGTCGAGCGCCTGGCGACCTGGCTTCCGGACCAGGCCTTCCACCTTTCGAACCGGCTGGTGACGAAGCCTTTGCAGGGTTTGCTTTGGGTCGCCGATCGCCTTGCCCGGCGCGGCCATGTCATCGAGGTTTTCGCGCGGCCCGTATCGGACTAGCGCGCGCGTGCCAGAAGTTCGCGGTAGAGCGCCATCGTCTGGGTGACGACGAGACGCTCGGAAAACGTCGCCTCGATGAAGCGCCTTCCCTTCTCGCCCATGGCCCGCCGCAGGGCCTCGTCGCCGGCCAGGTGGGCGAGCGCCCCGGCCAGGGCTTCCACCTCACCCGGCGGGACCAGAAGGCCGGTCTCGTCCGGACGCACGACTTCCCGGCAGCCGGGCGCGTCCGTTGTCACGACGGGGCGTCCGCAGGCCGCCGCTTCGAGAAGCGATTTCGGCACGCCTTCGCCATAGGAAGGCAGAACCGCGATATGGGCTTCCCGCCAGATGCGTCGGACGTCCACCTCGAAGCCGCGCCATTCGACGATTCCTTCGGCGGTCCACGCCTCGAGCTGCGCCCGCGGGATCGAGGTCGGGTTGTCCGGGTCGGGCATCCCATAGAGAAGAACGCGCACCCGTTTATCGCGGCGGGCCAAGAGGCGGGCCGCCGCGATCAGGTCGTAAACGCCTTTCACGGCCAGCATGCGGGCGACCATGGCGACGCCGATCGAGGCGCCGGGCGGTTCCGGAAGGGGTTGAAAGTGGGTCGTGTCGACGCCGGAGCCGGGAATGACCATCATGCGTTCCGGTTTGATGCCGGCCGTTTCCTGAAGGGCTCGCCGATCGTCCGGGTTTTGCAGAACGACCTTTCCGTTCACGCGGTTCAACAGGAAGCGCAAGGCGAAGCGGACAAACGGACGAAGCGCGCGCGCCCGCAGATTCGACGAGGCGAAGACAAAGCCCAGCCCCGCCAACGCGTTGACGGCGGTCAGCCCGCCGCACAGCCAGGCGGCGAACGAGCCGTAGAGCACCGGCTTCATGGCCACGTGGTGGACGAGGTCCGGCCGTTCGCGTCGGTATAGGCGAACAAGCTCGGCCAAGGCGGCGACCTCGCGAAACGGGTTGAAACTGCGCCGGCGAAGACCGATCGGGAGAAGGCGGAAGCCCTCGGCGCGAATCGCCTCGGCGCGGTCCGAAACCCGTGTGGCGACAACGACCTCCATGCCGGCGTCGCGCGCGGCGCGGGCGATGGGCAGGCGGTGCGAGCAGAAGTACCAGTCTTCGGTGACCAGAAAGAGAATCTTTGCTTTTCGGGGGTCGGACATATGTTACTTTTCTGCGTTCTCCGACCGGCGCATGCCTTGGCCGGTCTTTCTTTTAAGGCGTGGCGGGCGACACTTTCTCATTCTACCGGTAAACGCCGTTTGGCGGCGTCCGGAAGTTTACGGAAACGGGGAATAAAAATCGGTCCGGCGCCGCTTGCATTTGGAAGATGAAAAGAACCCTCCTCATCGTGGTCGGAGATTTGGACGTCGGGGGCACGGCGCAACATCTTACCCAAGTTCTTCCCCGTCTCAATCGCGATGGCTTCCAGGTCCTTGTGTATGCCCTGACCCACAAGGGTGTCCTCGCCCCGAAACTGGAAGCCGCGGGCGTTCCCGTCCTAGAGCCGTGGGGCGGGTCGGTCGTTCGGCGCCTTCTGCCGCGGGCGGTTGGGTACGCCTTGCTCCTGCCTTTGACGGCCGTCCGCCTGACGCTGCTCATGCGGAGACGGAAGCCGGACATCGCGCATTTTTTTCTTCCGATGGCTTACCTGGTCGGCGGCCTTTGCGCGCTTGTGGCGCGCGTTCCTTGCCGGGCCATGAGCCGGCGAAACCTCGCGACCTATCAGTTGAAGCACCCTCTTCTCGCGCGGCTGGAACGGCGGCTGCACCGGCACGTGCGGATGGCGGTGGGCAACTCGAAGGCGGTCGTCGCGCAGCTTCGCCTGGAAGGTATCCCGGAAGAAAAACTCGGCCTGATTTATAACGGGCTCGACCTTTCCGCCGTCGTCACCGCCACGAAAAAAACGACGCGCAAGGCGCTTCTTTCCGCCTATCGGATCGGAGAAGAAACGCTCGTGCTGATCCTGGTTGCGAACCTGATTTACTATAAGGGGCATACGGGTCTTCTGCGGGCCCTTGGGCGGGTGCGCGAGCAATTGCCGCGCGAGTGGGTGCTTTTGTGCGTGGGCAGGGACGACGGCATTGGCGAGGCGCTGGCGGAAGTGGCTCGCGAGAACCGCCTTGCGCGACACGTGCACTGGCTGGGCCCGAGATCGGACGTCGCCGCACTTCTGGCGCTTTCCGACATCGGGCTTCTCTGCTCGGATCAGGAAGGATTTTCGAACAGCCTGCTCGAAAGCATGGCGGCGGGGCTTCCGATGGTTGTGACGAATGTCGGCGGCAATGCCGAGGCCGTGGTTGACGGCGAAACCGGCTTCGTCGTGCCGCAGCAGGATGCCGGACGCCTGGGGGGGGCGATCCTCCGGCTGGCCGGTGACGCGGCGCTTCGCCGCCGGATGGGGCAAGCGGGCCAGGCCCGGGTCGCCCGCCGCTTCACCCTGGAGGCCTGCGCGCAGGCCTATGCCGGGCTTTACGAACGCCTTCTCGCCGATGGGGTAGCGCCTTCCCGTGCGCGCGCCACCCGCGGGCGGCCGAGCTAGGCGGCGGCCATGTGCGGCATTGCAGGTTTCGTCGATCTTGCCCGGGGCACGCCGCCCGAACGCCTGGCGGCGATTGTAAGGCGGATGATGCTAACCCTTCGCCACCGCGGTCCCGACGACGACGGCGCCTGGATCGACCCCGGTGCCGGGATTGCTTTCGGCCATCGCAGACTCGCCATTCTCGATCTTTCGCCCGCCGGTCATCAGCCGATGGAATCGCGCGGCGGCCGTTACGTCCTTTCCTACAACGGCGAGGTCTATAATTTTCCCGAACTTCGCAAGGAATTGATCGCCCGCGGGGTCGGCTTTCGCGGCCATTGCGATACGGAAGTCATACTCGAAGCCATCGCGGCCTGGGGTCTGGACGCCACGCTTACCCGCCTCAACGGCATGTTTGCGTTAGCGCTTTGGGATCGCGAGGACCGCGTTCTCACTCTCGTTCGCGACCGGCTGGGCATCAAGCCGCTTTACTGGGCAAAACAGGGGGATCTCTTTCTGTTTGCTTCGGAGCTGAAGGCGCTTCACGCGCATCCTTCCTTCCGGGCCGAGGTGAATCGCGACGCGCTTACGGCCTTTCTTCGCCACAACTACATCCCCGCTCCCTACAGTATCTACCGCGACACCTTCAAGCTGGAGCCGGGCAAGATGCTGACGCTGCGGTTGGGAAGGGAGCCGGCAGTTTCCACCTGGTGGAACTTGCGGGAAGTCGCCGGCCAGGGCGTGCGTTCGCCCAATTCGGTCGGCGAGGAGGAAGCGGTCGATGCGCTCGATCGTCTGCTTCGCGACGCGGTGAAGCAGCAGATGATCGCGGACGTACCCCTCGGCGCCTTCCTTTCCGGCGGCATCGATTCCTCGACCGTGACGGCGCTCATGCAGGCGCAAAGCGAACGGCCGGTGCGCACCTTCACGATCGGCTTTCACGAGGAAGCCTACAACGAAGCGGCGGACGCCAGGAAAGTCGCCGTCCATCTGGGGACCGAGCACACGGAACTTTACGTCGCGCCCAAGGACGCGCTCGAGGTCATTCCGAAGCTTCCCCTAATCTATGACGAGCCGTTCGCCGATTCCTCGCAGGTGCCCACTTTCCTGATCTCGGAGCTTACCCGCAAGCACGTGACGGTCGCCCTTTCCGGCGACGGCGGCGACGAGCTTTTTGCCGGCTACAACCGTTACTTCTGGGCCGAACGGTTGTGGCGGAAACTTTCGCTTTTGCCGAAGTCCATGCGCCTTTTGGCGGCGGCCATGATCCGCGCCACCCCGCCCGCCGCCTGGGACCGTCTTTTCGGCTGGGCGCCTTCCGGCCTGCGCGTGCGCCAAGCCGGCGACAAGCTGCATAAGCTGGCCGGGTTGCTGGCCCTTCCCGACGCCGAGGCGCTTTACCTGGGATTGCTGACCCATTGGGAGGACCCGGCCGCCGTCGTCTTGGCAGGCAGCGAGCCCGCCGGCATCCTCCGGGATAGAAGCGTTGCGCAAACCTTTCCGGACTTCACGGACCGCATGCAGTTCCTGGACGCCGTCACCTACCTGCCGGACGACATCCTGACCAAAGTGGACCGCGCCAGCATGCGGGTGGGGCTTGAGGCGCGGGTGCCGCTGCTTGACCACCGCGTCGTCGAATTCGCCTGGCGGCTGCCGCGGGAGATGAAGGTGCGGAACGGCCAGGGGAAGTGGCTTCTCCGCCAGGTTCTCGACCGCTACGTTCCGCAGGCGTTGACCGGGCGGCCGAAGATGGGCTTCGGCGTGCCGATCGATGCGTGGCTCCGCGGCCCCTTGCGGGACTGGGCGGAAGCCCTGCTGGATGTGCACCGCCTGCGCGAGGAAGGTTTTCTCGACCCTGCGCCCATCCGCGCGAAATGGGCGGAACATCTGAGCGGCAAGCGCAATTGGCAGTACTTGCTTTGGGACGTGCTTATGTTTCAAGCCTGGCTCGAACAGGAGAGTGGCAACCGTGGGCGGGGCTTATGAGAACGAAGACGCTTTACCTGCTTCGCCACGGCGAGGCGGAAACGGCGGCGGCATTCATCGATTTCGACCGCCCGTTGAGCGCCCGGGGACGTCGGGACGCCATGCGCATGGGCGCCCATCTGGCGCAGAAGATCCCGAGGCCCGAGTTTGTCCTATGCTCGGCTGCCCGCCGCGCCGTCGAAACCTGGCGGCAATTCCATATCGGGCTCGAGGCCGAGGTCCCGGTCCGCTTCCGGAAATCGCTCTACCTGGCCGGCCCAAATCGGATTCTGAAACGGCTGGCGCGGCTGCCGGCAAGGATGGACTGCGTCCTCGTCGTCGGTCACAACCCTGGTTTCCGGCGGCTCGCTTGCCGGCTGGTCGGCCGGGGCGACGGCGCCGCCCTGTCGCGCCTTAAGGAGGATTTCCCGCCCGCCGGTCTTGCCGCCATCCGCTTTCAGGCGGAAAGTTGGGAACGGGTCGCAGACGGGGAGGGAGAGCTTGCCTGCTTTGCCTGGCCTTAAGGAAACGGCTTCCTTCCTGGAATTTCGCGACCCCGGCCACGCTTCGTCACCCCCCTTGGGTATGGGGGTAGGATGGGCTAAGCTTTTGCGAGGGCTACCTTGAGAAGGAGCGTTCAGATGACGAAAAACACAAAGATGGGGCTTGGGCTGATCTTCCTCGGTCTGCTCGTCAACAATTTCAGTTTTCTCTACGACGTCCTTTTGAACACCAGCGACGGCTGGATCTTCCTGGGCTGGAAGGCCCAGCTTGGCGTGGCCGTCGGTGCGCTTGCCGTGCTGGTCGGTCTTGGCCTGATCTGTCGGGGTGCGCGGAAAGCCGGTTAACGGTGCTGTCCGTTCGTACGCGTGGCGGGACGTTTCGTCACTCGCCCGAACTCGTCCGCGGAACGCCGTAAGCTTCGAGGCATTGGTCATAGGCCTGGTTGAAGGCTTGTTGCACCCGCCCGCCGAGATCCGTGCCGGTGTTTTTTTCCCGTCGCGCCTCCCGTACGTAACGGAGTTTCTCGGCTTGCGCCTTCTCCTTGCAATAGGCGGCGGCCTGGCTTCGATAGTTTTCTTTCTCCGATGTCGCTTCGGTGGATCCGCAGGCGAGAAGCAGGGAAAGCGCGAGCAGCAGGCTCCCGCCGCCAAAAATTTTTCCGGCAATGGATAAACGTTTCATACGATCCGTCATGGTAGCGCACCCCCTCCCATGGGTCGCCGCGCGCCGGAGGCCCCTGTTCTTCTGATCCGCCGCGCGCCTGTCGGGTCGGGATTAGGGTTTTGGGCCGCTTCTGTCAACCCGCGCGCCGAGGGCAAACCCCAATCCCCGACGGCTTGCTTTTCGCAAGCGGGGTCGTTCGGCGGCGTAAGGCGGAAAAACGCCGGTTTCGCCTTTAAGGCTTTTCCGACAATTCGATAGCGTCGCTCGCCGGAAACGTCTCCTGCAACGCCTCGTCGAGCTTCGCATCGAGAAGGCGTTTGTCTTTTCGCGGCGGGGCCGTTGATTTCCGAAGGTAGACGAACCAGTAGACCAGGCCGACCAGAAGGCCGCCGCCGATCACGTTGCCGATCGTGACCGGCACCAGGTTTGCGGCCATCGTCGCGATGCCGAGGCTTGGGTAATGGGCGGACCCCGCCGGAAGCAATGCCCAGAACGCCTCGCCCGCCCCCCATTTCACGAGCAGCGCATAAGGCAGGACATACATGTTGGCGACGGAATGCTCGAAGCCGGCCGCGACGAAGGCGGTGATCGGAAAGAGAATCGCCAATATCTTGCCGGACGCCGTGCGGGCGGCGTAGGTAAGCCAGATGGCCAGGCAGACGAGCACGTTGCAGAGCACGCCGAGGAAAAGCGCTTCCTCGAACGAAAGCGCCACCTTTGCCGCGGCAAGGTTGAGGGCCGTCCTGCCCACCGCCCCGTTGTGCAAGGCGTGCTGGCCGGAAAGGAAAACGAGAACGGCCGTGCCGATGCCGCCCGCGAAATTGCCCGCGTAAACGATGCCCCAGGCGCGCAGGAGTTCAAGCGTCGAGATTTTCCTTCCCGCCCAGGCCATCACCATCAGGTTATTGCCGGTAAAAAGCTCGGCCCCGCCGACGACGACGAGAATAAGACCGAGGCAGAAAACGACACCCATCAGAAGCCGCTCGACGCCGAAGGGCAGCGCCGCCGCATCGGTGCCGACGACGGTCGAGAACATGGCGCCAAGCGCGATGAAGGCGCCGGCGAGCACGGCGAGAACGAACAGCCGGACGGTGTCGAGGCGCGCTTTCGTTGCACCCACATGCTCGGCCTTTTCGGCCATTTCCTGCGGCAGCAGAAGGTCGAAGGCGGGGTTTCCGCCGGCCTTTCCGTCGTCCGGCGAGCCGGGGCTGTTCGAGGATGCGCGCATACCAAAATGCTTAAAGCAGAAAAACGCCGGCTTGGAAAGCTGGTGTCCCCGGCGGGATTCGAACCCACGACCCCGAGATTAGGAATCTCGTGCTCTATCCTGCTGAGCTACGGGGACTTGTGGCGTCTCGGCCTCTCCGCCATGGCTTCCTACCGGTGCCGGGCGAACCAGTCGACCGGTATGGCGTAATACAGCACGACCGCTTCCTCGCCCGGGTTACGGTTGCCGACGCCGGCGTTCGAAAGATGGAACAGCCCGGCGCCGATCCGCGAACGGTCGTCCAGCCGGTAGGCAATCTCGATGCCGGAACGGAATTCCAGCGCGCTGCCCAGGTCCTTGCCGCTGCCTTTCTCGAAGGCGCCGAACGCGGTGCTCGGCGTCAGCACCCAGCGCCGCCCGAAGAAAAGATCGAGCCGGAGACCCGCGTAGCCGTATACGGCGCCCTTGATCGACGTCATCAGTCCGCCATAGGGCTTGAAGATCCAAAGCCTGCGGTTCGAGCGGTATTCGAAGTTGAATTGCGCCGTCGTGTTGCCGCGGTCGATGACGTCGAAGATGCCGGCGCCGAAGGCGATGAAGTCGGGCTCGTTGTCGACGACCTCGAAAAGCTGGGCTTCCGCCCGGCCGGCGGCAAGCGAGACAAGGCCGGCCACGCAACATACGAGGCCCAGCCGGCGGAAAAAAGCGCGAGGGAACATACGGGTTCCTTCCCCAAAGAAACGGTTTTCGGGATTGTTTCGGGAAGCGGCTCGCCGCGCAAGCTTTTTACCGATGTTTGTGGGCAAGGGCGCGCGCGAAGGCCTCGGTCGCCGCGACCAGGGCCTGCCGGATGCCGGGCTCGAAGGCGGCGTGGCCGGCGTCCGGTACCGCGCAATAGCTTGCCTTCGGCCAGGCGGCGGCAAGCTCGAACGCCGTCCGGGGCGGGCAGATCAGGTCATAGCGCCCCTGGACGATCGTGCAGGGAAGCGCGTGGATGCGGGGGAGCCGTTCGAGCAGCTCGCCCTCCTTCAGGAACATGCGGTGCGCCATATAGTGGGCCTCGATCCGGGCCAGCGCGAGCTCGCCCCAGGCGGCGTGGCGGCGCGTCGCTGGGCTTGGCGGTTGCAGCGTCACGCAGGCGCGCTCATAGGCGCACCAGGCCAAAGCCGCCGGCAGGTGGGTTTCCGGGTTCGGGTGGTTGAGCCGCCGGAGGTAGGATGGAAGAAGCGTCTTCCGCTCCGCCTCGGGCAGGCCTTCCTGAAAGGCCTTTGCGGCTTCGGGCCGGAAGGCGCCCATGCCGTGGAGGAACCAGTCGATCTCGTGCCGCCGCCCGAGGAAAACGCCGCGCAGGATGAAGCCAAGCACGCGGTCGGGATGGGCCTCGCCATAGGCAAGGGCAAGCGTGCTGCCCCACGAGCCGCCGAACAGAAGCCATTTCTCGACGCCGAGGTGGCGCCGCAGGCGCTCGATGTCGCGGATCAAATAGCGGGTCGTGTTGGCGGCAAGGCTTGCCTTGGGGGTGGAACGCCCCGCCCCGCGCTGGTCAAAGAGGACGATGCGGTAGCGGCTCGGCCGGAAGAAACGCCGATGCGCCGGTGTCACGCCAGAACCCGGCCCTCCATGCAGGAAAAGCACCGGGATGCCGTCTTCGGAGCCGGAGACTTCCCAATACATCCGGTGCCCGTGGTCGAGGGGGAGCATGCCCGCAGCCTGCGGCCGTATCGGCGGAAAGAGACGCCCTCGCGGCATGGTTTCTTCGTCTTCTTTTGCGTTCCGGAAGGGGGCAAGCCTATCGGAAAGCAGGCAGGAGAAGAAGGCCGCGGTCTTTAAGCGGCAGGCAGGGGCGGCAAGAAAAGCCCGGGCAGGGTATAGTCGGCCGGTCATGCCGCGTTTTCCCTTTGTCTTGCTTCTTTGCTTTCTTCTGACTGCGGCTTTGGCGGCGGGGGCTTTGGCGGCGCCTGTCGCCGAAGCGCCAGCGGAAGGGATTGTCCGCGAGGTCGTGGATGGCGACACGCTTGTTCTGGAAAGCGGCGAGGCGATCCGGCTGGTTGGTATCCAGGCGCCGAAGCTGCCCCTCGGTAGACCGGATTTCCCGGCCCAGCCCCTGGCCGAGGAGGCCAAATTCCTGCTTGGCAAGCTCACCCTCGGCAAACCGGTAAGCTGGCGTCTTTCTGGGCGGAAAACCGATCGCCACGGCCGCCTGCTCGCCCATCTTTTCGATGCGGAAGGGGGCTGGATTCAAGGCGAGATGCTTTCGCAAGGCCTCGCCCGCGTCTACAGCTTCGCCGACAACCGCGAGCGCGTGGCCGAGATGCTGGCGCTCGAACGGGAAGCGCGGGATGCAAGGCGCGGCATCTGGGCGGACCCCTTCTACCGCGTTCTTTCCCCGGAAGAGACGCTCACCCGGCTGGGCCGGTTCGAACTGGTCGAGGGCCGGGTGCAAAAGGCCGCGGCCGTGAAGGGAAGAGGCTATCTCAACTTCGGCGAGGACTGGCGCAGCGACTTCACGATCGTCCTAGACCCATCCGTCCGCCGCCTGTTCGAGCGGCAGGCGATCGCGATCGCTTCTTACGCGGGCAAGCGGGTGCGCGTGCGGGGCTGGCTGAAAAGCTTCAACGGTCCGATGATCGAGGCGACCCACCCCGAGCAGATCGAGATTCTTCCGGAAGAAGAAGGCGAGGAAAGCCTCAGGCGGCCTTGAGGCTGTCTTCGATCTTCTGCGTTGCGCCCGTCTCGTCGAGGTCCTCGACGGCGGCGACTTCCCGGCACAGCCGCTCGAAGGCGAGCTCGTAGATCTGACGCTCGCTGTAGGACTGGTCCGGCTGGCCGACGTTGCGATGGAGGTCGCGCAGAACCTCGGCGATCGACAGCGGGTCGCCGGAGTTGATCTTCATCTCGTATTCCTGCGCCCGTCGGCTCCACATCGTGCGACGGATCCGCGCCTTGCCACGCAGAATTTTCAAGGCGCCGCGGATTTCCTCCCGGCTGGAAAGCTTCCGCAGACCGGAATTTTCCGCTTTCGCCACGGGTACGCGCAACGTCATCTTTTCCTTCGGGAACTTGATGACGAAGACCTTGAGCTCGTGCCCGGCGATCTTCTGGTTCTCGATGGCGGTGATTTTGCCGACCCCGTGGGCGGGGTAGACGACATAATCGCCCTTGCCGTAGGCCGGCGGCGTTTTTTTCGTCGCCGCCTGGGGCTTCGCCTTCACCGGGGCCGCCTTGGGGGTGGCCGCTTTTTTGGATTTGGTTTTTGTCACTTGGGTTTTTACCGCTTTCCTTTTCGCCGTCTTTTTATTCAGTGTTCGCGTGCGAGCCGCTCGTCGGCTCGGCGCGCGCGTGTTGACGGGTTTTTTCTTTGCTTTTGCCATGCCGCTACCGCCTTCCCCTTTCCCCATCGTCATCCTGTCGGACGAAGGAAACCCCGAAACTGCGGTTTTCGAACCGCTGCCGGGGCCGGGTTCCGAATCCAAAAGCCTTGGAAGGAAATAAAGTAACATAAAATTCGGCAAAAGGACAGACGCCTCGCTATTGCTAGAATTTCTCTAACAAAAACAAGGCGTTGTATATCGCCTTCGGGGCAGGGGCAGGGAGCGGCACCCGGCTTGGGCCTCGCTGGGGAGGTCTCTTTAGTTCCCCTTGCCGGGTTCGGGATTGAAATGTTTCTCGAACTTGTCCGCAACTCCCTTCCAGTCATCGGCGTCGGGCGCGGGATCTTTCTTCTTCGTGATGTTCGGCCAGGTCTTCGCGTATTCCGTATTCAATTCAAGCCACTTGGCAGTGTCCCCCTCGCTGTCGGGCACAATCGCCTCGGCCGGGCATTCCGGCTCGCAAACCCCGCAGTCAATACACTCGTCGGGATGGATGACGAGCATGTTCTCGCCTTCGTAGAAGCAGTCCACCGGGCACACCTCGACGCAGTCGGTGTACTTGCACTTGATGCAGGCTTCCGTGACGACGTAGGGCATCGCAATCTCCTACTACCCTTGTGGATTCGGCCTTGGTGAAACCGTTCAAGGGCTTACCCTGTGCGTTCGGTTTCGTCAATACCGAGCCGGGTGCACACCCGTTTGCGGGCCGCCCCTCTCTCCTGATCCGTGACGTATAGGAGGCCCCCCATCCGGCGAAGCAGGTTCGCCTCGAAATCATCGAAGGTGCCGTCCGCGTAAACGACCTCGAACAGCATCTCGATCAGCGCGATGCGCTCATCCTGCGGCAGCGCGTCTTTCAAGGTTTTCGTGAGACGGTAGATGTTGTTGGGGTTTTCCGCCCAGGCCCGGACGTGCGCGATGAGTGCGTCCGCCTCCGCCTCGGGAAGTGCGTACCGCTGGCAGAGAAGTTTCTGGATTTGCGCGCGCTCGCGCGCGTCGAACTCGCCGTTAAAGAGGGCGGCCTCGACGAGCAGCGTCGCCACCGCCGTCCGGATCGGGTCGTCCGCTTGCTGCCGTTCCCTTTTGTTTTGCTTGGGTGGCACGAAGAGTGTTCGAAGCTGTTTCAGCATGCCGTCTGCGTGATGTTAAGGCGCGTGGCGTTAGGGAAGGGGTCTTTCTAGCACGCCTCAATCGCCAAGGGCGACACCCTCGCGTCTTGGATCGGCCCCGCCGGCGAGCATTCTCCCTCGTCGTTCGATGCCATGAAGCCCGCTGGTAAGCTCGCGCACCTCTACCGCATGGCCAAGCCTTTCGAGGGCGGGGGCCAAGCCGGCCACGGCGGTTCCGCTTTCGAGCTCGGTCTTGCCGTTGCGATTCGTGAAATTCGGCAGCGCGATCGCCGTCTGGATGTCCATTCCCCAATCGAGGACGGCGACCAAGGTTTTCAACACGAAACCGATGATGTAGGGCCCGCCCGGCGAGCCAAGCGCAAGCTGCAAGCGGCCGTTTTCATCGAACACCACAACCGGCGTCATCGAGCTTCGCGGCCGCTTGCCGGCCTCGACCCGATTGGCGAGAAGGCGGGGGCCTTGCCTGGGCAGGAAGTCGAAATCGGTGAGTTCGTTGTTGAGCAGAAATCCCTTCACCATCAGCCGCGAGCCGAAGGGGGCTTCGATGCTGGCGGTAAGGGCGACGGCATTGCCCGCTTGGTCGACGACGCTTAAATGCGTGGTGGATAGGGATTCCGGCAAGGTCCCCGTCTTCTCGTTTCTCGGCGGCAGCCAGCCGGTGATCAGGCCCGGCTTCGCCGTTCCCAGGCTTTTCGCGAGGGAAATCTGACCGGCGCGCTCGGCGAGGTAGGCGGGGTCGAGCAACGCATTCACGGGCTGCGGGACAAAATCAGGGTCAGCCAAATAGCGATCGCGATCGGCGAAGGCAAGCCGGCTTGCCTCGGCCACCAAATGGACCGCTTCGAGGGAGCCGGGCGCATGCGCCCCTACGTCGAAGGCTTCGAGGATGCCGAGGGCTTGCAGCAGCGTCACTCCGCCTGAACTCGGCGGGCCTATCGTGCAGACGCGGGCGCGCCGGTAGGGGCGACAGACCGGCTCGCGCTTCCTCGCCCGGTAAGCGGCGATGTCGGCCGTCGTGAGCAGGCTTGGGTTATGGGCGGCGGTCGTCACCGCCTCGGCGATGGCCTTTGCGATTTCCCCTTCGTAGAAAGCGCCCGCGCCCCCTTCGGCGAGCGCGCGAAGGGTCTCCGCGAAGGCCGGGTTCTTAAGGCGCTGGCCCGCCGCCTTCGGGCTGCCGTCGGCGTTCAGAAAATAGCTTTTCGTCGGCGCGAAGGCGTCCAGAAGTGTTGCGGATGCGATGAGGCGGCTGAGCCGCTCCGAAATCGGGAAGCCTTCTTCGGCGAGCGCGATCGCCGGTTCGAACAACCGCCCCCAGGGAAGCTTCCCGTGTTCCCGATGGGCAAGCTCGAACAGCCGGAGGAGGCCCGGCACGCCGACCGACCGCCCCCCGACGGCGGCTCGGTAGAAGGCAAGCGGCTTGCCGTCCGCGTCCAGAAACAGATTTTCGCCAACACTTTCGGGTGCCGTTTCCCGCCCGTCATAGGTTTCGACCCGCCCCGTCTCCTTCGCGTAGTGGACGAGAAACCCGCCGCCGCCGATGCCGGAGGCCTGCGGCTCGACCAAGTTGAGGACAAGCGCCGCGGCGATCGCGGCGTCCACGGCGCCGCCCCCCTCGCGGAGGATCGCAAGCCCCGCCTTGGTGGCCAAGGGATGGGCCGCCACCACCATAGAATGGCGGGGCGTCGTTTCGGCGGGGATCGGAAAGGGGATCCCGAAGCGCAGGTCGATCGTGACCGTCGCCACCGCGAGAAGGGCGAGAAGAGAAAACGTGCCGGCAAGACGCGGGCGCGCCAGCGCGGCCTTTCGAAGCCGGGCGAAAGGCCCGGGGTTCCTTCTGCCTGTCATGGGCTCCCGTTTCGGCGTCGAATCCATTCCATGTATGTTGCCATCCTGCACGGGTCTTTTTGCGCGGCAAGGTCAATCCTGCTGGCGGGCATCCCGGCTTCGGTTTTTCTCGTCCCGCCGCGGTCGCGGATGCTGGTCCGGCGTCCTTCACCTATCTCGCACCTATCTCGGAATGGGCAATTTTGGCCGCTGCACGACGTGAGGCGGGGCAAGCGGTAAGGCCCGTTCCCCAAGGCTCCGGGCCGGCGCCGAAAAACCGCGTGGTTCGCCGAGCGCGGACGGGGGTACAATGCGCCCGACAACGACCGGAAAGGGAAAATTTAGAGGATGCCGAAAGAAGCAAAGGCCATAACCGTGCCGGAGCTGCGGGCGCGCAAGGGGGGCGTGCCGATCGTCTGCCTGACCGCCTACACGACGCCGATGGCGAAGTGGCTGGACGCGCACGCCGATTTGCTGCTGGTCGGGGATTCGCTCGGCATGGTGCTTTATGGGATGGAAAGCACGCTGGGCGTGACGTTGGACATGATGATCAACCACGCCCAAGCCGTACGCCGCGGCGCCAGGCGCGCCTGCGTCGTCGTGGACCTGCCGTTCGGCAGCTACCAGGAATCGCCGCCGAAGGCCTACCGGACAGCGGCCCGTGTGCTGCGGGAAACCGGGGCCGCCGCCGTCAAGCTCGAAGGCGGGGAGGAGATGGCGGAAACGGTTGCCTTTCTCACCCAGCGCGGCATCCCCGTTCTTGGCCATGTCGGGATGATGCCGCAATCGGTGCGCAGTTACGGCGGGTTCGGCGTGCACGGCAGGACGAAAGCCGAGGCGGAAAAAATTCTTGCCGATGGTCGGGCGGTCGCGTTGGCCGGCGCCTTCGCCGTCGTCGTCGAGGGGACCGTGGAGCCGGTGGCGCGCGCGCTTACGGAAGCCCTTCCCGTTCCGACGATCGGGATCGGCGCCTCGCCTTCGTGCGACGGGCAGATCCTGGTGGCCGAAGACCTGTTTGGTCTTTTCACCGATTTCATTCCGAAATTCGTCAAGCGCTATGCCGAGCTGGGGTCCGAAATCGAGAAAGCGGCGGCGCACTATGCCGCCGACGTGCGGGCGCGTCGGTTCCCCGGCGCGGCGCACTGCTATGGGGCCGCGAAGCGAAAGCGCTGATTCATCCCGGAAGGTCGCATGAAATCCCGAACACGCGCGAGGCAAGGCAAGGCGGACGGCATGCCGACCGTCCGCAAGATCGTGGATCTTCGCGCCGCGATTGCCCTTTGGCGCGGCGGGGGTGCAAGCGTTGGTCTCGTGCCGACGATGGGCGCCCTGCACGCAGGCCATCTCGCCCTGGTCCGCGCCGCCCGCGCGCAAACCGATCGCACGGTGGCGACGATTCTCGTCAACCCGCTGCAATTCGGGCCCGACGAGGATATGGCGGCCTACCCGCGGAACGAGGCCGAGGACGCGGCGAAGCTTGCGGCGGAAGGTGCGGATCTTCTCTTCGCACCGTCCGTCGAAGAGGTGTACCCGGAAGGGTTTGCAACGCAGGTAACGGTGGCGGGCCTGACCGAGGTTCTCTGCGGCGCCTTCCGGCCGGTCCACTTCGCGGGTGTGGCGACGGTCGTGACGAAGCTTCTGCTCGAAGCCCTGCCGGACGCCGCCTTCTTCGGTGAGAAGGACTATCAGCAATTGCTCGTGGTGCGAAAACTCGCCCGGGATCTCGACATGCCGATCCGCATCCTTGGCGTACCGACCGTGCGGGAGGCGGACGGCCTGGCGCTGTCGTCGCGGAACGCCTACCTCACGGCGAAGGAGCGCGTAATAGCGCCCAAGCTTTTTGCAACACTGGCGCGGATGGCATCGGCGATCCGGGAGGGCCAAGGAATCGCGGAGACGCTCGCGCGAGGCGCGGCCGACCTTCGCGAGGGGGGGTTCGAAAGGATCGACTACCTAGAATTGCGGGACCCGGAAACGCTCAAGCCCGTCGAAGAAGCCGGCCGTCCCGCCCGCCTGTTCGCCGCCGTTCATCTGGGCCGGGCGCGGCTGATCGACAACCTGGCCGTGTCGGAATAGCCTGGTCAGGCGTCTTCCGCTGGCGGGTCCCAGGGGAAGACCACCCAGCTCTGCTGCGGCATCCCGACCACGTAGCGGTCGACGAAAGGCTCTCCGTCCGGTTTCACGTAAAGGGCGACGAAGCAAGCCTCCGGCAGCAGGTTCCGAACGACGCCGGCGGTGGCGCCGGTGTCCACGATGTCGTCCACGACCAGCCAGCCTTCGCCGGAACCTTGGCCGGCTTTCAGAACTTCCGGCTCGCCGCGCCGCCGGCCCTCGTAGCTTGCAACCGAAACCGTCTCGACGCGGCGGATTCCAAGCTCGACGGCAAGAATGGCAGCGGGAAACATGCCGCCTCTGGTGACGGCGGCAATCGTGTGCCAGGGGCCGTCGTCCCGCACCAGACGGGCAAGGGCAAGCGCGTCCCGGTGGAAGTCCTGCCAAGTCAAAATGCGCGTTTCCCGGCCGTGTGGGTCTTTCATCGCCGTCGGCTTACCACCCGGTCTTGCGTTCCGCAAGGTGGCCGCAAACGAAAACCGGCCAGTCTTTCAACTGGCCGGTTTTGATTCGATTGCGGGTGGGGTGCGGCGGATTGTCCGGTTTAGCGGACGTAGATATGCACCTCGTTCGATTCGGCGTCCATGCTTTGCATCGCCTTGAGGTTAAGGCGATCCGCCGGCAATCCCATGTCGCGGAGCGCGCGCAGCACGTCTTCCGCGTTCTTCTTCGAGGTGTTCGTGTTGCGGGCCGCGTCCGCCGTATTCCCCTTCATCGAGGCAATGGCGACGAGATCGAAGGTCGCGTTTGGGCGGCGGTCAAGGGCATCGCGAATGGCGGTGTAAAGCGCCTGCTCGTATTCGACGTTCTCGCGATCGAAGCGGATAACGACGAGCGGGCGCCGCCCGGCTTCTGGCGAAGGCGTGGCAAGCTCGGCCGTTTCTATTCCGCCGCTGGAAAGTTGCGCGCGGATGGGTGGCGCGGAAAAGGCCCGGTTTGCCAGGCTCGGCCCGTAAAGCTCGCCGTTCTTGATGGCGACGGAAAGCATTGTGAGATTCCGGCGTTCGTTGTTCAGGTAGGCGGTCTGGCGGTTGATGTCTTCGCTAAGCTCGTTCAGAAGCCGGTCGACCATGACGACGGTGCGGTTTACCTCGTCCTCGAGAATGGCCAGCTGCCGGTGGTCCTCGTCGATGGCGCCGGAAAGGCTGTAGGCCGCGCGCGTCGATTCAAGGATGTAGGCCGCCATCGCCGAATCGCCCGCCACGTTGTTGGCGAGGACGTTCATGTTGCTGACGTCGGTACTGATGTTGCCGAGCAACTGCTGCCCCGTCTGCCACTGGCTGACGAGGATCGGGTTGCCGGGCGTCGTGCCGACCTGGAGGCGGGCCTGAATGGCGGCGATGGCGCCGTGATACTGCTGGGCGTTGTTCACCGTCGTGCTGCGGATTTGCTGCAGGCCGCCGTTGCGCTGGGAAAGATTTGCGCGAAGCGTACTGAGTTCCGACCGGATCTGGGTCACCTTCTGGCCGACATAGGTGCCGGTAGACTGGCCCGGCGTCACGGCGGTCGGCTCGAAACTGCTGGTGCCGAGGATGGGCGGGCCCATCTGCGGCGCGGCGGCGTATGCGCCGTCGCCAGTACCGGGCGTACCCGCCGCTTGCTCCGCTTCGGACGGTTCGATAACGATGCGCTCCGTCGAAGGTTCTCCGGTCTTTCCGATCAAGGTGCCGCCCTCGGCCGGCTCATCGCCGGTGAGAGACGGCCACAGCTCTTCCCCGAAGGACGAGCATCCTCCTAGAAGAATTGCCGCCGCAAATGCGACGACATATCGCTTCGCAAAAGCCATGGGAATCGTTCTCGATATTGCCCTAATGCAACAAAACTATACCAAAGCCGGTCCGTTCGGCAATTTTGGATGACCGGGCATTATTATGGAAGGGGTTTCTTCTGCCAACTCTTTAATTTTCCAGAAATAACCTCGGTTTCCGGATAGACCTGCCGCCGCGGGCGGCGGGCGGCTAGGGTTGGGGGGCGCCTTCGCTTCCCTTCCTTGCCATTCGCTTGGGCTTTAAGTAGGTTCCGACTTCCTTGTTCCTTGTTCCCGTTTTGGGCGCCCGTAGCTCAGCTGGATAGAGCACCAGACTACGAATCTGGGGGTCGGGAGTTCGAATCTCTCCGGGCGCGCCACCCACCAACCACCCCCGAACGCGCAAGGCCCGAACGCGCAAGGCGCGTAAGGGAGTCTATTCCCGCGTCATTCGGCGCCCGTTTTTGCCGATGATGTGCGCTGTGGGCGCGAAGCCTTTGTGGCTTTGCGACGCCTCGTGGCGAGGCATAAAATAATCCATACGCGAAAGGGAAAGGGGCGCACGAATGGACCGCATGAAGGAAAAAGTGGCGCTGGTGACCGGCGGCGCCATGGGGCTTGGCGAAGCGATGTGTCGCCTGCTGGCCAAGGAAGGTGCCAAGGTCGTTCTGACGGACATCAAGGAAGCCGAGGGCCAGGCAACAGCCGCCGCGATCGCCAAGGCGGGCGGCACGGCGTTCTTTCTTGCCCAGGATGTCCGCTCCGAAGAACGCTGGAAGGAAGTGACGGCCGAAACAATCAAGCGCTTCGGCCGTCTGGACGTGCTCGTCAACAACGCCGGCGTCGTCCTGATGAAGAACGTCGAGCAGACCACGTTCGACGAGTGGAAGTGGCTGCACGCGATCAATCTGGACGCCGTGTTCCTGGGGACGAAATACGGCATCGCCGCGATGAAAGAAGGCGGGGGCGGTTCGATCGTCAACCTTTCCTCGATCGAGGGAATCATCGCGGATGAAAACCTGTTTGCCTACAATTCGTCGAAAGGCGGCGTGCGGCTTTTGACAAAGTCGGCCGCCCTCCATTGCGCGAAGGCCGGCTACAATATTCGCGTGAATTCCGTCCATCCCGGATACATCGCAACGCCGATGGTGGCGCAGGCCATCGACGAACTCGGCGGCACCAAGGAGATTCGCCGTCACATCGAATCGCTGCACCCTATGGGCCACATAGGCGAGCCGTACGATATCGCCTACGGGGTCCTTTACCTGGCTTCGGACGAATCGAAGTTCATGACCGGCGCCGAACTCGTCATCGACGGGGGCTATACGGCCCGCTAGGCCAGCCGCCGGAGGGGGGCAAGGCGCCTTTTTCGGCCGGACGATCGCAGGCCCTTTGAGGGTCAGGGGGTGATTGATTTCGCGGCCTTCTATGCCAATATGAAGGCCACGTCGCTTATTTTGGTTTCTTTAGGTTGGGAAAGGCAGGGGATTTCGCACATGGCTTGGCAGGAAAATCCACAAGGCTACGCCGCCGCCGGCGCCGTCGGGGCGATCGACGAGGGGCTTCGGCGCCATATGCTTCGCGTTTACAATTACATGGCGGGGGGCCTGGTGCTTACCGGACTCGTCGCCTACGCCGTGGCCAACACGCCGGCCTTCTTCGACGCGATTTTCGGAACGCCGCTGATGTGGGTCGTCATGCTGGCGCCGTTGGGCTTCGTGTTCGCGCTGAGTTTCGGTATCCACCGCTTCCAGTACAGCACCGCGCAGATTCTTTTCTGGGCGTTCGCGGCCGTCATGGGCCTCTCCCTGGCGTCGATCTTCGTTGTCTTCACGGGCGAGAGCATCGCGCGGGTCTTCTTCATTTCGGCCGGCACCTTCGCCGCCATGAGCCTTTACGGCTACACGACGAAGCGCGACCTGACGCAGCTTGGCGCGTTCCTCTTCATGGGGCTGATCGGCGTCATTCTGGCTTCGCTCGTCAATCTCTTCCTTCAGAGCACGATGCTGCACTTCGCCGTCTCGGTGATTGGCGTCCTCGTCTTCGTCGGCCTTACCGCCCACGACACGCAGCGGATCAAGTGGCTGTATTCGGAAGTGGATCCGGGCGAGGTGGCCGGCAAGAAGGCGCTGATGGGGGCGCTCAGCCTCTACCTCGACTTCATCAACCTTTTCATACTGCTGCTGCAACTGTTCGGTCAGCGTCGCTAGGCGATGCCGGACGGCAGTCAAGGAAAAGGGCCCGGGAAACCGGGCCCTTCGTTTAAGGGCTTCGGCGTAGGCGGCCGGCAGCGAAATGTGCTATCCCAAAAAAACCGGGCCAACCTGGCATTTCCGGTCGAAAGCCTATGGCAGCGAAACGGAAAGCGGTCGTTCTCCTAAGCGGCGGCGTCGATTCGGCGACCACCCTGGCGTTGGCGATCCGCGAAGGGTTCGCGGCTTACGCGCTCACCTTCCACTATGGCCAGCGCCATGCCGGCGAGATCGCGGCGGCGCAGCAGGTGGCGGCCCAGTTGGGGGCGGCGGACCACATCCTTCAAGAGATCGACCTGCGCCCGTTCGGCGGTTCGGCGCTCACCGCCGACATCGCGGTGCCGAAGGATCGCAAGTTCGAGAACATGGCGGCGGAAATTCCGATCACCTATGTCCCGGCGCGCAACACGATCTTTCTTTCCTTCGCGCTGGCCTTCGCGGAAGTCCTCGGCGCTTCCGACATCTTCATCGGCGTGAACGCGGTTGACTACAGCGGCTACCCCGATTGCCGGCCCGACTACATCGCGGCCTTCGAACGGCTGGCGGGGCTGGCGACGCGGGCGGGTGTCGAGGGAAGGCCGCTTGCGATCCGTGCGCCCCTGATCACGCTCACGAAGGCCGACATCCTGAAGAAGGGCGCGGCCCTTGGCGTGGATTACGGCCTTACCTTGAGCTGCTACGACCCGGGGCCGGCGGGCGAGGCCTGCGGGCGGTGCGACGCTTGCCGGTTGCGGCGGCAGGGGTTCGAGACGGCGGGGATCAAGGACCCCACGGTTTACGCGAACCGGGCCGCGGCGGGATGAGCTACGCGGTCAAGGAAATCTACGCGACCTTGCAGGGCGAAGGCGCCAATACGGGGCGGTCGGCCGTCTTCCTGCGCTTTGCCGGATGCAACCTGTGGTCGGGCCGGGCAGCGGACCGAATGGCGGCCGTCTGCACCTTCTGCGACACCGATTTCGTCGGCACCGATGGCGTGGGCGGGGGACGCTTCGCGTCCGCCGCACAGCTTGGCCTTGCCGTGCGCGCCATTTGGGACGCGGCGTGGGAAGGGGGCGAGCCGCTCGTCGTCTGCACGGGGGGCGAGCCGCTTTTGCAGCTCGACGCCGCGCTGGTGGACGCCCTCCACGGGGAAGGTTTTACGCTTGCCGTCGAGACCAACGGCACGCTGCCCCCGCCCGCCAACCTCGACTGGCTTTGCGTAAGTCCGAAGGCCGGCGCGCCGCTTGCCGTCAAGAAGGGGGAGGAGTTGAAGCTCGTCTACCCGCAGGCAGGCGCGCCGCCGGACCGCTTCGAGCAACTCGACTTCGCGCATTTTTTCCTGCAGCCGATGGACGGGCCGGCGCGCGCCGAGGCGACGCTTGCAGCACTCGACTATTGCCTGCGCCACCCGAAATGGCGTTTAAGCCTACAGGCGCATAAGCTGATCGGCATACCCTGAGACCGCGACCCGCGAGGCGTATAATGGAAATCTACAAGACCTTCCGGATCGAAGCGGCCCACCGGCTTCCCCACGTGCCGCCGGGCCACAAATGCGAACGCCTGCACGGCCATTCCTTCGTCATTGAGCTGCGCATTCGGGGCCCGCTCGGCGAAAAGAGCGGCTGGGTCATGGATTTCGCCGAGGTCGAGGCGGCCTTCGCCCCGCTCTTCGCCGCCCTCGACCACCGCTACCTGAACGACGTCGAAGGCCTCGAAAATCCGACCAGCGAGGTGCTGGCGCGCTGGATCTGGGCGCGGCTGAAGCCAAGGCTTTCCGGTCTTGCGGAAGTCATCCTGCGGGAAACCTGCACGGCGGGTGCCGTCTACCGGGGAGAAGACGGCCCCTAGCCGCGGCCGCGATAGGGGGCAACGCCCGGTTCCGGCACCCAGAGGCCTGCCGGCGGCGGGCCGGACTGGTAGAAGATATCGATCGGAATGCCGCCGCGGGGAAACCAATAGCCGGCGACGCGCAGCCAGCGCGGGCGAATGGCCGCCTCTATCTTGCCGACGATGGCGAGGGTGCCTTGCTCGTGGAAGCAGGCGGCGTTCCGGAACGCCGCCAGGTAAAGCTTGAGCGACTTGCTTTCGAGGCAGCGCGCGGCCGGCACGTAGTCGATCACGAAATGGGCGAAGTCCGGCTGGCCGGTGATCGGGCAGAGGGTGGTGAATTCCGGGCAGGTGAAGCGGACGAGGTAGTCGGTGCTGGTGTCGGGGTTGGCGAAGCCCTCCAGCACCGCTTCCTCGGGCGAGGCCGGAATCGCCGCCTGCCGGCCGAGCTGGGTCAGGGAATCATCGGAATCTGCCGCCATGTTTTATCCTTTTGCCGCCGGGCGCCGCCGTTATCTGGAGCCTAGCTTCTCCCCCGGCTTTCGCCAAGCCGCCCGGGTTTGGTTTTTCCAGAAGGCCAAAGACCATATTTCTGGAGGGGGCCTTAAATTTTTCCGCCATTCTCTTGACCGGGTTAGGAAAATTTTAACCATCGCATTATAGGAAAATCATCCCATGCCTACCACTGTATGCTAACCCGGTGAATTTGTTCACGTTTTGTCGGGTTCCTCGGGCGCCGTCCGGCGGGTGATTTCCTCGACCATGGCTTGCAGGCTGTTTCTTCGGATTGCTTCGCGAAGGTCGGCCATAACGTCCTGGTAGTAATGAAGGTTATGGGTAGTGAGCAGCATCGCGCCCAGAATCTCGCCGGCCTTGGTGAGGTGGTGGAGGTAGGCGCGCGAGAAATCCCGACAGGCCGGGCAGCGGCAGGCGGCATCGAGCGGGCGGGCGTCCTCGGCGTGGCGGGCGTTCCGCAGGTTGAGCTTTCCCGCCCGCGTGAACGCCTGGCCGGTGCGGCCCGACCGTGTCGGCAGCACGCAATCGAAAAGGTCCACCCCTCTCAGGACGGCACCGGCGATATCGGCCGGCGTGCCGACGCCCATCAGGTAGCGGGGCTTTTCCTTCGGCAGATGCGGCAGCGTCGCCTCAAGCGTCGCGAACATCTTCTCGCGCGTCTCGCCCACGGAAAGTCCACCCACCGCGTAGCCGTCGAAGCCGATCTCGACGAGGCGCTTCGCCGATTCGACGCGCAGTTCCGGAAAGAGGCTGCCCTGGACGATGCCGAAAAGGCCGTGGCCTTCGCGTGCCTGGTAAGCCGCCTTCGAGCGTTCCGCCCAGCGCATCGAAAGCCGCATCGAGGCGGCGGCGGCTTCCTCGGTCACCGGCCACGCCGTGCATTCGTCGAACACCATCGTGATGTCGGAACCCAGAAGATGCTGGATGGCGACCGCGCGTTCCGGCGTCAGCTCCTGCCGTGTCCCGTCGAGGTGGGAGCGAAACGTAACCCCTTCCTCCCGGACGTCGCGGAGCTTGGCCAGGGACCACACCTGGAAACCTCCGGAATCGGTGAGAATCGGGCCGTTCCAGCCCATGAAGCGGTGCAGCCCGCCAAGCGCTGCGATCCGTTCGGCGCCGGGCCGCAGCATCAGGTGGTAGGTGTTGCAAAGCAGGATCTCCGCCCCGCTTTCCCGCACCATGCCGGGCGTCATCGCCTTGACGGTCGCGGCCGTGCCGACCGGCATGAAGGCGGGCGTTTGCACCTTGCCGTGGGCGGTTTCGAGAAGGCCGGTCCGTGCCTTGCCGGCTTCGGCTTCGCGCGTGAAATTCGTCATGCCTTTTCCGGCGTCAAGAGACAGCAATCCCCGTACGAGAAGAAGCGATACCCTTCGGCGATCGCGTGCGCGTAAGCCGCGCGCATGCGCTCGCGGCCGGCGAAGGCGGAGACCAGCACGAAAAGGGTCGAGCGCGGAAGATGAAAATTCGTAAGCAGCAAATCGGCGGCGCGGAAGACGTGGCCGGGCCGGATGAAAAGGGCGGTCTCGCCTTCGAAGGGGCAAACGCGCCCTTGCGCGTCCGCCGCCGTTTCCAGGAGACGCAAGGAGGTCGTGCCGACCGCGACGACGCGACCCGCGCGCGCGCGGGTTTCCGCGATGGCCGTCGCCGCCGCCTTGCCCAGCTTCCCCCATTCCGCGTGCAGGCGGTGCTCGGCCAGGTTCTCGGTGGCGACGGGCAGGAAGGTGCCGGCGCCGACGTGCAGGGTCACCGTCGTCCACCGCACGCCGCGGGCGGCAAGCATGGCGAGGAGTTTGGGCGTGTAGTGAAGGCCGGCGGTGGGGGCGGCCACCGCCCCGGGCACCGCGGCGAAGATCGTCTGGTAGTCCGCCTGGTCGCGGGCGTCCGGCCCCGTTGCCCTGCGAATATAAGGGGGAAGCGGCATCTTTCCGACGCGGCCCAAGGCCGTAAAGAGGGCATCCCCTTCCCGGTTGAGCCGGAGCAGCACCTCACCCCCTTCCCGCTTTTCGATCACCCGCGCCTCAAGCCCTTCCTCGAAGCCGATAAGATCGCCCGGCTTGAGCTTGCGGGCGGGCTTGGCGAAGGCAAGCCAGCGGTCGGGCGACAGCGCCTTGTGCAGCGTCACCTCGACCTTCGCGGTTTCCTTCCTGCCCGGCAGGCGGGTGGGCAGCACGCGCGTGTCGTTGAAGACCAGCAGATCGCCCGGTGCCAGAAGGTTCGGCAGGTCCGTCATTCCGCGGTCGAGGAGCGTCTTGCCGATGACGAGAAGCCGCGCCTGGTCGCGGGGCTCGATCGGGCGGTCGGCGATCCGTTCCCGCGGCAGGTCAAAATCGTAAAGGCTCAAACGGTCTTCCGTTTTCACGCCGCCCATTCCTCTCGCACGGCGGGGTCTTTTTCCGAAGCCGCGTCGCGCTCGCGGAGTTTCGCGAAGCGGCCCGCCTCGGCGAGCCGTTTCAGCGCCCAGACGGCCATGCCGCGGACCACGGCAGAGGTATCGGAGAGGCGGCGTTCGACCGCAGGCAAAGCACCCGTATCGCCGGAATTTCCAAGCCCTATCAAGACGTTGCGTAGGAACCGGTGGCGCCCGATGCGCCGGATCGGGCTTTTGACGAAGAACCGGCGGAAGGCGGCGTCGTCGAGCCCGGCCAACTCGGTCAGCAAGGGTGCCGTCAACGCCGCTCGGGGAAGGAAGGCGAGCTCTTGCGTCTGTTGGGCGAATTTATTCCAGGGGCAGACGGCGAGGCAGTCGTCGCAGCCGTATATCCGGTTCCCCATGCGGGGGCGGAACTCGGCCGGGATGACGCCCTTGTGCTCGATCGTGAGATAGGAGATGCAGCGTCGGGCATCAATCTCGTGGGGTCGCGGGAAGGCCTGCGTCGGGCAGACGTCGAGGCAAGCGCGGCACGTCCCGCAATGATCTGCTTCCGGCCGGTCGGCGGGCAGCGGCAGCGTGGTCAGGATCTCGCCTAGAAATAGCCAGGAGCCGAAGCGGGTGGAGACCAGGTTCGTGTGCTTGCCCTGCCAGCCGAGGCCGCCTTGCCGGGCCAGCGGCTTTTCCATCACCGGCGCGGTGTCGACGAACACCTTGACCTCGCAGGCGAAGCTTTGCGCCACCCAGCCAGCCAATTGTTTGAGCCGCTTCTTGATCACGTCGTGGTAATCCGCCCCCCTGGCGTAAACGCTGACAGCGCCGGCCCGGGGATTTTCAAGAAGGGAGAGCGGGTCTTCGCGAGGCGCGTAGTTCATACCCAGGACGATGACGCTTGCCGCATCGGGCCAAAGGCGCTTGGGATCGGCGCGCCGGCTGGCGTGTTTTTCAAGCCACGCCATGTCGCCGTGACGGCCTTCGGCTAGAAAGCGGTCGAGGTCGTGCGCGCGGCGGGCATCCGCCGCCGCCTCCAGAAAACCGACCGCATCGAAGCCAAGGGCCAGCGCCTTCGCGCGGATGGCTTCGGCGCGCGACTCCTTTGTTTGCATGGCGGCCTCTACTGGCGAAGCTCGGCCCCTGTCGCCTTGCGCACGGCTTCGACGATTCGTTCGGCGACGGCGGCGATTTCCTCGTCCGTGAGGGTTTTTTCCTGCGGCTGCAATCGCACGGAAATGGCAAGCGACTTCTTGCCGGGCGCGACACCCTCCCCCCGATAGACGTCGAAGACGGAAAGGCTTTCGATCAATTTCGGCTCGACGCGCCGCGCGGCCTTCAGAATTTCACCGGCCGGCACCGCGTCGGCCACGACGAAGGCGAAGTCGCGCTCGACCGCCTGGAAGGGAGAGGCCTTCAGCGCCGCCCGCGTGCGGCTTGCCCGCAGTTTCGGTTTCGGCGTGCGGTCGAGGAAGACCTCGAAGCCGACGACCGGGCCCCGGATGTCCATGCGCTCGAGAAGCGCGGGGTGAATTTCGCCGAAATAGGCAAGGCGGTTCTTGGGGCCCAAGCAAAGCGTGCCGGCGCGTCCCGGGTGGTACCAGGCAGGCCCTTCCGAGACCGTCTCCAGACTGGTCGATGCAAGGCCGGCGGCGGCAAGCGCGGCAAGCGCGTCGGCCTTGGCGTCGAAGGCGTCTACTGCCCGCGCTTCTCCCAGCCAGTGGCGGGGCCGCTGGTGGCCGACGCGGATGCCGCCGGCCACCAGCGACTGGGCGTCCGCATGCAGGCCTTTGTATTGCGGGCCGATTTCGAAAAAGGCGAGGTCGGGGAAGCCGCGGTCGGCGTTGCGGCCGGCGGCCGCGATCAGGTTCGGCAGGACCGAGGGGCGCAGGCAGTCAAGGTCCGCGCTGATCGGGTTTTCCAGACGCAGCGCCGGGTCGCCTCCGAAGTCGGCGGCCAGGCGGGAGGAAAGAAAGGACCAGGTGACCGCCTCGATCAGGCCGCGGGCGGCCAGGCCGCGACGGACCATCTCGGCGCGGCGGTCGGCCGCCGTCACCGCCACTTTTACCGTCGTCTCCGCCGGCGGCAGCGCTTGCGCGGGGATGGCGTCGTAGCCCAGGATGCGCAGGACTTCCTCGACAATGTCCGCTTCACCTTCGATATCGTTCCGCCAGGAGGGCGGGCGGAGGCGCAGGGTCTTGCCCTTCTTTTCCTCCGTGAAGCCTAAGCGTTTCAGGATGCGCCGCGATTCCGCGGCCGGCAGTTCGACGCCGCCCAAGCTCTGCACGCGCTCGGGGCGGAAGGGAACCGTTCGCTTTTGCCGCGTCTCCCGGCCGGCGGCGCGGCAAGCGCTTGGTTCGCCGCCGCACCATTCGAGAATCCGCCGCGTCGCCGCCTCCATGCCGGGCCGGACGAGCAGGGGGTCCACGCCGCGCTCGAAACGATGCCGCGCGTCGGTTTCGATGCCGAGCCTGCGGCCCGCGGCCGCCGTGCGGACGGGATCGAAAATGGCGGATTCGACGAAGACGTTCACCGTCGCCTCGGTGCAGGCGGAGGCCTCGCCGCCGATCACCCCGGCAAGGCTCAGGACTTCCCGATCGTCGGCAATCACGCACATCTCCGGGTCGAGGGCGTAGTCCTTGCCGTCGAGGGCGCGGAGGCGCTCGCCCTTCCTCGCCAACCGGATGACCAGGTTGCCCCGGATGCGGTCGGCGTCGAAGACGTGCATGGGCCGGCCGAGGTCGATTGCCATCAGGTTCGTGATGTCGACCAGCGCCGAAATCGGGCGCAGCCCGATCGCCGTCAGCCGTTGCCGGAGCCAGGTCGGGCTTGGCCCGTTCCGCACGCCGCGAATCAGGCGGCCGACGAAATGGGAGGCGGCGTTCGCCGCCGGCTTCGGGAAATCGAAGGAAAGGCGGATGGGGCTTTCGAAGCGGCCGGGGACGGGACGGGCCTGCCAGGGCTTCAAGCGGCCGATACCGGCCGCCGCGAGGTCGCGGGCGATACCGCGCACGCCCAGGCAATCGCCGCGGTTCGGCGTCAGGGCGAGGTCGAAGACCGGGTCGTCAAGGCCAAGCGCACCCGCCGCCGCCGTACCCGGGCGGGCGGTTTTGGGCAGCTCGATGATGCCCTCGGCGGCTTCGCCAAGCCCCAGCTCGGCCGCTGCGCACAGCATGCCGTGGCTTTCGACCCCGCGGATGGTGCCCGCCCGCAAGACCTCGCCGGTTGCCGGAATGACCGCTCCCGGCAGCGCCAGCACGGCCTTCAACCCGGCCCGCGCGTTCGCCGCTCCGCAGACGACTTCGACCTGCTTGCGGCCGGTCGAGACGGTGCAAAGCTGCAGGCGATCGGCGTTCGGGTGCCGTCTCGCACTCAACACCTCGGCGACGACGAAGCCACCAAGCGTCTTCGCGCGGTCGAGGACCGCTTCGACCTCGAGGCCGAGCGCGGTCAACCGCAGGGCGATCGTTCCGGCGTCGGCCGTGGTTTCGAGGTGGTCCTTGAGCCAACCCAAGGTGAATTTCATGACCCGAGCCCCCCGGCCAGGGTGGGCACGTCAAGCGGCAGGAAGCCGTAATGGCGAAGCCAGCGAAGGTCGCACTCGAAGAAGGTGCGAAGATCCGGAATGCCGTATTTCAGCATGGCGACGCGCTCGACGCCGAGGCCGAAGGCGAAGCCCTGGTAGCGCTTCGAATCGATCCCGCAATGGGCGAGCACCTTCGGGTGGACCATGCCGCAGCCCAGGATTTCGAGCCAGTCGGTTCCCTTGCCGACGCGGAATTCGCCTTCTTCGCGGACGCAGCCGATGTCCACCTCGGCGGAAGGTTCCGTGAACGGGAAGAAGCTTGGCCGAAAACGCACCGGCACGTCGTCCACCTCGAAGAAGGTGCGGCAGAAATCGATCAGGCAGCCCTTGAGATGTCCCATATGCGTTTCGCGGTCGATGAGAAGGCCTTCGATCTGGTGAAACATCGGCGTGTGGGTCATGTCCGAATCGCGACGGTAGGTTCGGCCCGGCGCGATGATGCGGATCGGCGGCTGGGTCGCCAGCATCGTGCGGATCTGGACGGGCGAGGTGTGGGTGCGGAGAAGCCTTCGTTCGCCGTCCGGTCCGGGCGGAAAATAGAACGTGTCGTGCATTTGGCGCGCCGGGTGCTCGGGCGGGATGTTGAGCGCCGCGAAGTTGTGGAAGTCGTCCTCGACGTCCGGGCCTTCGGCCACCGTGAAGCCCATGGCGCCGAAGATTTGCAGCAGCTCCGCCATCGTCTGGCTGACCGGGTGAATGCGCCCTTCCTCTTCGAACCGGGAAGGAAGCGTCATGTCGAAACGCTCTTCGAGCAGGCGTGCGTTCAGCCCCTTTTCCCGGAAGGCCTGGCCGCGCGCGGCAAGCGCCTGCGTGATTTCTTCCTTGAAGGCGTTAAGGGCGGCCCCTTCCGCGCGACGCTGCTCGGGCGGGAGGGTGCCGAGCGCCTTCATTTGCTCGGTAACCGCGCCCTTCTTGCCGAGCGTCTTGACGCGAATCTGTTCCAGCGCGTCGAGATTCTCCGCCGCCGCGATCCCGCCCAGCCATTCGGCGCGTAAGCGTTCGAGATCCGTCATCGTTTCCCTGTCCCAAGAAACAAGAAAAAAGAAAGGGGCCTACGGTCGCAAGCCCCTTTCTTTAAAATTCCGGCCGCCGGTTCGGGGGCGGAATCAGGCGGTGGCGCCCAGCGCCGCCCGGGCGCGCTCGACGATCTCCTTGAAGGCCGACGGATCGTTCACCGCGAGATCCGAGAGCACCTTCCGGTCCATCGTGATTCCCGCCTTCTGGATACCGCTTATGAATTGCGAATAGTTGAGCCCGTGTTCGCGCACACCGGCGTTGATCCGCTGGATCCACAGGCTGCGGAAGTTCCGCTTGCGGTTGCGGCGGTCGCGGTAGGCGTATTGCAGGCCCTTCTCGACCTTTTCGATCGCCACCCGGAAAGCCGTGCTCGACCGTCCGCGGTAGCCGGCAGCCCGCTTGAGGACCTTCTTGTGACGGGCGTGGGCGACGACCCCTCGTTTTACGCGTGCCATGGGCTAGGCCTCAGATACCGTAAGGGGTGTGTTTTTTGAGAATGATGACGTCCGACTTCGCGAGATAGGTCGCGCGACGGGCCTGACGCTTCATTTTCCGGGTGCGCTTGCGCAAATTGTGGCGCTTGCCGGACGGATTCATGCGAATCTTGCCTGTGGCGGTCGTCCGGAAGCGGCGTTTGACGCTGCTTTTCGTCTTGAGCTTGGGCATTTTCTTCTCCTTCAAAGGGAGGAAAGTTTCCTGAGCGGCTAGGCATGCCCTTCGCCGGCCCGCTCGAAAGAAGCGAGGTTATAACGGCCCCGCCCAGGAAAGGCAAGGACCCGAAAGCCATGAGTCGCCGTCAAGGGGGCCGGCCGGATGGAGCGGCGGAACGCCGGCTATTTCGGGGTCAGCACCATGGTCATGAGCCGGCCTTCCATATGAGGAAACTGCTCGATCTTGCCGACCGTCTCGGTGTCGTCGCGGACCCGCATCAAGACGTTGTGTCCGAGGTCCTGATGGGCCATTTCCCGGCCGCGGAACCGCATCGTCACCTTGACCTTGTCGCCTTCGCGCAGGAAGTCCATGATTTTACGGAGTTTGACTTCGTAGTCGTGGGTCTCGATGCCGGGGCGGAGCTTGATCTCCTTGACCTCGATCACTTTCTGTTTCTTCTTCGCCTCGGCGCGCTTCTTGCTCTCCTGGTATTTGAGCTTGCCGTAGTCAAGAATCTTACAGACAGGGGGGTCGGCGGTTGGTGAAATTTCCACCAGGTCAAGGCCGGCTTCTTCCGCGGCCCGCAGGCCTTCCTCCAGCGAAACGATGCCGATTTGTTCTGCGTTTGCCCCGATCAGCCGAATGGTTGAGACGTTGATTTGTTCGTTGATGCGCGGTCCCTGGCGGGACGGACGCGATTGTACAGATAACCTAGCTATGAACTTCCTCCTCGGGTGGTTTCAGAAAAACAGGTGGTTTCAAACCCGCGCCGGCCCGGCTTCAGGCATCGGGCGGGGCGGCCTCGAGGGCAAGTCTAGCGGCTGCTTCCTCAAGGGCAAGGCTTTCTTGCGCCTGCCCGCCAAGCTGCCGGATGGAAACGGTTCGTTCCTTTGCCTCGCGGCCGCCGACGGCAAGCAGAATCGGCACCTTGGCCAGGCTGTGCTCGCGCACCTTGTAGTTGATCTTTTCGTTGCGGAGGTCGAGCTCGACCCGCAGCCCGGCCTGCCGCAGCCGGTCGGCGACCTCGCCGGCGTAGGCGTCGGTTTCGTTGGTGATGGGTGTGACGACGGCCTGCACCGGGGCAAGCCAGACCGGCAGCCGCCCGGCGTAGTGTTCGAGTAGGACGCCGATGAAGCGTTCGATGGAGCCCAAGATCGCCCGGTGCAGCATGACGGGCCGGTGCTTCTCGCCGTCTTCGGCGACATAGCTTGCGTTCAGCCTTTCGGGCAGCACGAAGTCCGCCTGCAGGGTGCCGCATTGCCACTCGCGGCCGATCGCGTCCTTCAGCACGAATTCAAGCTTCGGCCCATAGAAGGCGCCCTCGCCGGGGTTGAGCGCGACGTTGAGTCCGCTCGCCTCGGCGGCGCCGCGAAGCGCCGCTTCCGCCCGGTCCCAGATGGCATCCGCTCCGGCCCGCACCGGTGGCCGGTCGGCAAACTTGACGACGACGTCCGCGAAGCCGAAATCCTCGTAAACCTTGAGCAGAAGGCCGCAGAAGGCCTTCGTTTCCGCCGTGATCTGGTCTTCAGTGCAGAAGATGTGGGCGTCGTCCTGGGTGAAGGCGCGGACCCGCATGAGCCCGTGCAGCGCGCCGGACGGCTCGTTGCGGTGGCAGCTTCCGAACTCAGCCATGCGCAGCGGCAGGTCGCGGTAGCTTTTCAGCCCTTGCCGGAAGATCTGTACGTGGCCCGGGCAATTCATCGGCTTTAGCGCCAGCATGCGTTCTTCCGATTCGGCCGTGAACATGTGCTCGCGGAATTTCTCCCAATGGCCGGATTGCTCCCAGAGGGCGCGATCGACCAGGGAGGGGGTCTGCACCTCGACGTAGCCGGCGGCGTCCAGGCGGCGGCGGATATAGGTCTGGACGGTACGGTAGAGCGTCCAGCCTTTCGGGTGCCAGAAGATGGACCCGACCGCTTCCTCTTGGAGATGGAACAACCCCATCTCCTTGCCGAGCTTGCGGTGGTCGCGGCGGGCGGCTTCCTCCAGCCGGAAGAGATGGTCCTTGAGTTCCTTCTCGTCGGCCCAGGCGGTGCCGTAAATGCGTTGCAGCATCGCGTTCTTGGAATCGCCCCGCCAGTAGGCGCCGGCCAGCTTCATCAGCTTGATGCCTTTGCCCAGCCTGCCGGTCGAGGGCAGGTGCGGCCCCCGGCAAAGGTCGATGAAATTGCCCTGGCGGTAGAGGGTGATCGGCTCGCCCGCCGGGATCGCCTCGATGATCTCGGCCTTGTAGTGCTCGCCCGCGTCCTTGAAGAAGGCGATCGCCTCCTCGCGGTTCCAGACCTCGCGCGCGATTTGTTCGTCGCGGGCGACGATCGCGTGCATCCGCTTTTCGATCTTTTCCAGGTCTTCCGGGGCGAAGGGCTCCTTGCGCGCGAAGTCGTAATAGAAGCCGTGCGCGATCGCCGGCCCGATCGTGACCTGGGTTTCCGGGTAAAGCTCCTTCACGGCCTCGGCCATGACATGGGCGGCGTCGTGGCGAAGGATCTCGCGGCCCTCCTCCGTCCCGCGGGTGACGACGGCGATTTCGGCGTCTTGGGCGATGGGGCGGGTGAGGTCCCAAAGCGCGCCATTCACGCGGATGGCGACGGCCGCCCTGGCCAGGCCCTTGCCGATCGCCTCGGCGATCTCAAGGCCGGTCACCGGGCCTTCGTAGGGCCGGGTCGAACCATCGGGAAGGGTGATCGTGATCATCGCGCGCTAAGTCTGGAGATGGGGAAAATCGCTTTCTTCCTAAGGTCTTGCGAAATGTAGAAGCTTTCGAATCCGTGTCAAGCCGCCGCTCCCAGCGCATGCAGGGCGGCCTCGACCTCGGCCGTTGCGAGCCCGTCCAGCGGCTCGCGCTTGAGGATGGCGACGCGCGTCCCGGTTGGCGCGCAAAGGGCGGGATCCGACGCGCCGGAGAAGAGAACGACGGTCGGCGCTCCGGTCTGCGCGATCAGGTGCATGGGCCCGGTGTCGTTGCCGATGGCGGCGCAGGCCCCGCGCGCCAACTCGGCGATCTCGAACAGACTGGTCTTGCCGCCCAGATTGACGGCCCCGGCGCAGGCCTTGGCGATCGTCCCGAGAGTCGCCGCCTCCGCCGCCGTGCCGAGGAGAAGGGGCTGGATGCCTTGCGCTAGGAGGCGATTGGCCAGCTCGGCGTAACGGGCCTCTGGCCAGCGCTTCCGCGGGCGGTGGGGGGCGCCCCCCGGCACCAGCAGCGCGTAGGGTTTCGATAGAGGAAAGCGCGAGATATCCGCCCGCATCCAGTCGAGGGCGGGACGGGGAACTTCCGGGATGCCGGCCATGCGAAGCTGTTCGGCCTGGCGGTCGCGGGTGTGCAGGAAGTCCCGCTTCGGGTTGGCGTGGGGGTGCGAGGCGCCGCGCACGATGCCCGACCATTCCGGGAAAGGGCCGGGGAAAAAAAGATAAAAATAGAAACCGCTGCGGTCCGAGGTCTGGAGATCGTAGACGCGGTCGAATTTTCCCCCGCGCAGGCCCCGGCGCAGGCGGAGCCAACCGCCGGGGTTCAAGAATTTCGGTCGGCTGTCGAGCCGGACATCATCGAAATAGCCGCAGGCCTCGGCCATCTCGCGGTAAGGCGCCGTCGTCAGCAGCGTGACATGGGCGCCTCGGTGGTGGTTGCGGATGGCCGCGAAGGGGCCGAGCGCCTGCAGGAAATCGCCAAGCGCGCCAAGCTTGATCACGAGGATGCGCTGCAAGGCCGCGGTCATGGGGGGCCGTTCCCGGCCAGCACTTCGCGGTAGACGTCGAGGGTTGCCGCGCACATCGCCTGGCTCGAGAAATTGCGGACGATATGCGCCCGCGCCTCGGCCGCGAGACGATCCCGGTCAATGGGGCTTAGCTCGATCGCCCAGGCCAGCGCCTCGGCCAGCTTCTTCGCGTCGCCGGGCGGGACCAGCCAGCCAGTCTTGCCGGGCAGCACCGTCTCCCGCGCCGCGCCGTGGTCCGTCGCGATGACCGGCCGGCCCATGGCCTGCGCCTCGGCGGCGACGCGGCCGAAGGCCTCCGGGTCGGTCGAGGCGGAAACCACGACGTCGGCCAGCATATAGGCGGCCGGCATGTCCTTGCAGTCGTCGGCGATCTTGATGATGTCGGAAAGCCCGGCGTCAACGATGCGGGTTTCAAGTTCCTTCCGGTAGGCAAGGCGGCCCTGATCGGCGCCGACCAGCCGGCATTGGACGTTCTTTTCTCCCAACGCCGCAATCGCTGCGATGAGGACGCCCTGCCCTTTCCAGCGCGTAAGCCGCCCCGGCAGCAGGACGAGAGGCGCGTCGTCCCGCAACTGCCATTGGCGGGAAAGCTGGATGATACGCTCGGCGCTGACCCGGGTGGGGTCGAAAGTGTCCAGCTTCACGCCGCGCGGAATGACGCGCAGCCGGTTTGGGTCCACGCCATAGAGACGGCGCATGTGGCCGGCGATGAACTTGGAAATGGCGATGACGCGCTCGCCTTTCGTCAGGATGGCGTTGTAGTGACGCTTGAGTCGGTTTTGCGCCCCGTAGGTGCCGTGAAAGGTCGTCACGAAATGACGACGGGTCCGGCGCGCGGCGTAGTAGACGCTCCACGCCGGGGCCCGGCTTCGCGCGTGCACGATATCGACGCCTTCCGCCTCGATGAGGTCGGCAAGGCGTCGGACGTTCCGATAGAGGGCGAACGGGTTCTTGCTGTCGAGCGGCAAGGTGAAATGCCTGGCCCCGGCGCGTTCAAGCTCATGCCGCATCGGCCCGCCGGCGGAGGCGACAAGCGCCGTCCAGCCGGCCGCCGTCAATGCGGCGGCGACCTCGATAGTGCCGCGCTCGACCCCGCCGGCCACCATGGCGGGCAACACCTGCAAAATAACCGGGGCGCGACTTTTCACGCCACCGGTTCTTGCTTCCGGCATGTTCGATCTCCTTGACGGACAATCCGCGAAGCGGCTTCTTACTCTCCGGACGTTTCGGGCAACGGTTGGGAAGGAAGCGATGCCGACGACGGCGGAGCCAGGGACTTTACCACGCGAAGGCGGCGCGACAATCGCCTATCGGCGCACGCCGGGCAAAACGCCCGGCGTCGTTTTTTGCGGCGGCTTCGGTTCGGACATGTCGGGCACCAAGGCGGCGGCGCTCGAAGCCTTCTGCGAAGCCCGCGGGCAAGCCTACCTTCGCTTCGACTACCAAGGGCATGGGCGGTCGTCGGGCGTCTTTGCGGACGGCACCATCGGCGGCTGGGCGGAAGACGCGCTTGGCGTTTTCGACGCCTGCACGGAAGGGCCGCAGGTGCTGGTCGGTTCCAGCATGGGCGGCTGGATCGCGCTCCTGGTTGCCCTGGCGCGGCCGCAACGCGTGGCGGGCCTTCTGGGGATCGCGGCGGCGCCCGACTTCACGGAAGACCTTATCTGGCAACGGCTGACCGCGGCCGAGCGCGAGGCCATGGCGCGGGACGGCTTCGTGCCGCCGCCCGGCGACTACCCGGAGACGGTGACGCGGATCACGCGGCGGCTGATCGAGGAGGGACGGGCGCATCTCCTGCTCCGGCATAGGATCCCGCTGGCCTGTCCGGTGCGGCTCGTGCACGGCATGGCGGACGCCGACGTGCCGTGGCAAACCGCGCTCCGCCTGCTCGATTGCCTCGAATCGAAGGACGCCGAGGTTACCCTTGTAAAGACGGGCGATCACCGCCTCTCCGAACCAAAGGATCTGTGCAGGCTTGAGCGTACACTTGCCGGCCTTCTGGATTCACTTAAGGCGTAGTTCCGCGAACAGGGCGCGCAGGCCCGCCTCATAGTCCGGGTAGCGAAGCGTGACGCCAAGCTCCCGCTTGATGCGGTCGTTACGCACGCGTTTGTTGTCGGCGTAGAAGCTGCGCGCCATGTCGGAAAGCCGGGCCTCCTCGAAGGTGACAAGGGGCGGGGCGGGAACGCCGAGCAGCGATGCCGCGAAGGCGATGACCTCTTCCGGCGGGGCCGGCCGATCGTCGCAGACATTATATATACGCCCGGGCTTCGGCGCGGCTATCGAACGGAGAAGGGTTTCCGCGATGTCTTCGACGTGGATGCGCGAAAAGACCTGGCCGGGCTTTCCGACACGCTGTGCCCGGCCTTCGCGAACGGCCGCCAACGGGTTGCGGGAAGGCCCGTAGATGCCGGCCAGGCGAAAGATGTGAACCGGCACCCCGGCCGTTTCCTGGAGTTCGAGCCAGGCCCGTTCCGCCGCGACCCGCAATCGGCCCCGCCGCCCCGTCGGGCGAAGCTCGGACCCCTCGTCCACCCAGCCGCCGCCGCGGTCGCCATAGACGCCGGTCGTCGAGAGGTAGCCCACCCAGCGCAGGCCTCGCATCGCTTGTACCGCGTGCCGGTGGTGGCGCAGGACGGGATCGCCCTCCGCATCCGGTGGCACGGAGGAAAGAAGATGCGTCGTTCCGGCAAGGCGTTCCGCCGCCGCTTCGACGGCACGCTCGGAATCGAAGAGCGCGGCGTCCACGCCGGCGGCGGCAAGTGCGGCGCGTTTTGCTTCCTTCCGCACGGTGCCGCCGAAATGCCAGCCCTTTCCCTTCAGGCGTTCGATCAAGGCCATTGCGCTGGCGCCGAGGCCGAAACAGAAAAGCCGCCCGGCCGGTGGGAGCGCGGTTTCCGATTGCGTCATGGCGGGGTCAGAAATCCGGATCGGCGTAGTGCTTGGGCGGCGTTATGCCGGGGATGTGGTCGGCGAGCAGGGGCCGGAAGGAAGGTCGCGATTTTACCCGCGCGTACCAATTCTTCGCCGTCGCATGTTCCCCCCACGGTACGTCGCCCAGGTAGTCGACGACCGAAAGATGGGCGGCGGCGGCCATGTCGGCCAGCGAGAAACGTTCGCCGGCCAGCCATTCCCGCCGTTCCGTCAGATAGCCGATATAGTCGAGGTGGTAGTGGATGTTCGTGTGCCCCGCGCGCAGCGCACCCGAGTCCGGCTCGCCCAAGCCCAGGAATCGCTTGAGCACCTTCTCGCCGACCAGGTTCGCCGTGACCTCGCGGTTGAACTTCGTATCGAACCAGGCCGCCAACCTTCGCACCTCGGCGCGGCCCAGCGGTGTTTCGCCAAGCAGCGGCGGCTCGGGGTAGGCTTCATCCAAATATTCGCAGATGGCGTCGCTGTCGGCGAGTGCCGTCCCGTCCTCTTCGACCAGAACCGGGACCTGGCCGGCCGGGTTCATGGCGAGGAAGGCGCGGCGGCGCTCCCATACCCGCTCGATCTGCATCCCGAAGGCGAGTTGCTTTTCGGCCAGCGCGATCCGTACCTTCCGCGAAAAAGGCGAAAGCCAGAGGTGGTAGAGGGTCCGCATGGCAAAACTCTATCGCAAGCCGGCCACCAATGGGTAGCCAAGGAAGAAGGCCTCAGGCGCGGGCCTTCTCTTCGGCGATCGTGGCCGGGTATTCGAGACGGTTCAGCATTTCCTTCGGAACGACCTGCCAGAAATGCGGCAGGGTCTGTTCCCAATCGTTGAGCAGCCGCTGGGCGAAGCGCGACTGCGTTTGGTGGGCGTGCTCGGTGATGAGGCGCTTCAGCACGCCTTCCCAATGGGCGGTCTGCACGCGCTGGTAGGTCGCCATGTCGGGGTTGACGTAGTGGGGGAAATCGCCCCGTTCGTCATAGACGAAGGCCATGCCGCCCGTCATGCCGGCGGCGAAGTTGTCGCCGACCGGGCCGAGGACGACAACGGTGCCGTTCGTCATGTATTCGCAGCCGTTCGAGCCGCACCCCTCGATCACCGTCTCGGCGCCGGAATTGCGAACGGCAAACCGTTCGCCGGCCTGGCCGGCGGCGAACAGCTTGCCGCTGGTTGCTCCGTAAAGGACCGTGTTGCCGATGATCGTGTTCTCGTTGGTGACCAAAGGCGAGGCGGTGAGCGGCCGGACGACGATAGTGCCGCCGGACAGCCCCTTGCCGACATAATCGTTGGCGTCTCCGAACACCTCGATCTTCAATCCCTGGACGGCGAAGGCGCCAAGCGACTGGCCCGCCGTACCGCGCAGACGCACCGTGATGTGGTCCTCGGCCAGACCCGCCATGCCGTAGCGGCGCGTGATCATGGAGGAAAGCCGCGTGCCGACCGCACGGTGGGTGTTGCGGACGTTGTAGGCGAGCTGCACCTTGCCCGATTTCCGAAGCGCGGCGGAGGCGTCCTCGACCATTTGCGCGTCCAGCGTGTCCGGCACTTCATTCCGGCCTTCGAGCGAGCAATAGCGCGGGAACTCGCCCGAGTCCGGCTGGGTGAGAAGGGGGTTTAAGTCGAGATCATCGAGGTGGGGGCTGCCGCGGCTGACCTGGGCCAGAAGGTCCGTGCGCCCGACGACTTCCCGCAGCGAACGCATGCCGAGCGAGGCGAGAATCTCGCGCACTTCTTCCGCGATGAAGCTGAACAGGTTGACGATCTTCTCCGGCGTGCCCTCGAATTTGTTCCGAAGCTTCGGGTCCTGCGTGCACACGCCGACCGGGCAGGTGTTGCTGTGGCACTGGCGAACCATGATGCAACCCATGGCGATGAGCGACGTGGTGCCGACGCCGAACTCTTCTGCCCCCATCATCGCCGCGATGACGACGTCGCGGCCGGTGCGAATGCCCCCGTCCACGCGCAGCCGGACCCGGTGACGAAGCCGGTTCAGCGTCAGCACCTGGTTTACCTCGCTCAGGCCCATTTCCCAGGGAACCCCGGCGTACTTGATGCTGCTTTGCGGGCTGGCGCCGGTGCCGCCGGAATGGCCGGAAATGAGGATGACGTCCGCCTTTGCCTTGGCGACGCCGGCGGCGATCGTGCCGATGCCCTCCTCCGCCACCAGCTTGACGGAAACCCGGGCTTCCGGGTTGATCTGCTTCAGGTCGTAGATGAGCTGCGCCAGGTCCTCGATCGAATAGATGTCGTGGTGCGGCGGCGGCGAGATCAGGGTTACGCCCGGCGTCGAGTGGCGCAGCCGCGCGATCTCCTCGGTCACCTTGAAGCCGGGCAGTTGGCCGCCTTCGCCCGGTTTCGCGCCTTGGGCGATCTTGATCTCGATCTCCTCGCAGTTGTTCAGATATTCCGCCGTCACCCCGAAACGGGCCGAGGCGATCTGCTTGATGACGGAGTTCGCGTTGTCGCCGTTCGGCAGCGGGTTGGCCCGCGCCGGGTCCTCGCCGCCCTCGCCGCTGCAGGAGGCGCCGCCGATCCGGTTCATGGCGATGGCGAGCGTCTCGTGCGCCTCGCGGGAAAGTGCCCCGTGCGACATGCTGCCGGTGCCGAAGCGCTTGCGGATTTCCGTGATCGATTCGACTTCCTCGGTCGGGATCGACTGGCCGGAAGGCTTGAAATCCAAAAGGTCGCGCAGCTGGATCGGCGGCAAATGCCGCAGGCCCTCGCCGTATTTTTTGTATGTGCTGTAGGAATCCGTGGCGACGGCCGTTTGCAGGAGATGGATGAGGTTGCCATCCACGGCGTGCGCCTCGCTGCCCCGGCGGACGGCATAGAAGCCGCCGATGGGAAGCGCGATGGTGTCTTCGTTGAAGGCGCGGGCGTGCAGCGCCAGCACTTTTGCCTGGATGCCGGAAAGCCCGATGCCGGAAATGCGCGACGTCATGCCCGGGAAGTACTCGGCGACCAGCGCGCGCGACAGGCCAAGCGCCTCGAAGTTGTACCCGCCCCGGTAGGAGACAATCACCGAGATGCCCATCTTCGACATGATCTTGAGCAGGCCGTCGTCGACCGACGTTGTGTAGCGGACGGCGCATTCCTCGAGCGAAAGCCCCGGCAACAGGCCCCGCCGGTGGCGGTCGGCGATCGTTTCAAGGGCGAGATAGGCGTTGACGGTGGTGGCGCCGACGCCGATCAGCACGGCGAAGTAATGAACGTCGAGGCATTCGCCGGACTGTACGTTCAGCGACGTGAAGGTGCGCAGCCGCTGGCGGACGAGGTGGGTGTGGACGGCGCCCGTCGCCAGGATCATCGGGATCGGCGCAAGTTCCGGCCCAATGGCCTTGTCGCTCAGGACGAGGTGCACGATGCCGCCGCGCACGGCATCTTCCGCCTCGGTCCGGATGCGGGTAAGGGCATCCTGCAGGGCGTTCTCGCCGCCGTCGGTGGGAAAGGTGCAGTCGATCTCGGCCGCCTGTTCTCCCATGTGGGCGCGCATCGCCGCGAACTCGGCGTTTGAAAGGACGGGCGATTCCAGTTCGAGACGCCGCGTCTGCCGCTCATGGGCTTCGAGGATGTTCCCGAGATTGCCAAGCCGCGTCTTGAGGCCCATGACGCGGCGCTCGCGCAAGCTGTCGATCGGCGGGTTCGTGACTTGGCTGAACCGCTGCCGGAAATAGTGATGCATGCCCCGGTAGTGGTTGGAAAGCACGGCCAGCGGCGTGTCGTCCCCCATCGAGCCAATCGCTTCCTTTCCGTCCTCGGCCATCGGCTGGAGCAGGAGCTCGATTTCCTCCATCGTGTAGCCGCAGGCAACCTGGCGCCGCCGCAAGTCTTCCCGCGAGCAGGTGCCCTTTTCCGAACGGGCGCCTTTGATCAGGCTGTCCATCGCGACCAGGTGCTTGATCCATTTGCCGTAAGGCAGCTCGTCCGCCAGCATGTCGCGGAGCTCATGGTCGTGATAGAGGCGGCCTTCGTCCAGATTGACGGCGATCGTCTGGCCCGGGCCGACGCGGCCCTTTTCGATGACGGCGGATTCGTCCGCCCACACCATGCCGGCCTCGGAACCGACGGTGAGAAGGCCGTCGCCGGTGATTGTGTAGCGCATCGGGCGAAGCCCGTTCCGGTCCATGCCGGCGATGACCCAGCGCCCGTCGGAGGCGGTGATCGCCGCCGGACCATCCCACGGTTCGGAAACGCAGTTGCAGTAATGGAAAAGGTCCTGGTGCTTTTGCGGCATGATCGCCTGGTTCGACCAGGCGGCGGGAATCAGCATCGTCTTGACAAGGGGCGCCGTCCGCCCGGCGCGGACCATGAGCTCGAAGGCGGCGTCGAGGGCGGCCGAGTCCGAACTTCCCAGCGGGATGACGGGTTTCAGGGTCTCGATATGCTCTCCGAAGCGCTTCGATTCCATCCGCGCTTCGTGGCTCCGCATCCAGTTGACGTTGCCGCGCAGCGTATTGATCTCGCCGTTGTGGGCGAGCATGCGGAAAGGTTGCGCGAGGAGCCAGGTGGGGAACGTGTTCGTCGAATAGCGCTGATGATAGATTGCAAAGCGCGAGACGAAGCGTTCGTCCAGCAGGTCCGGGTAGAAATTCGTCAATTGCTCGGCCAGGAACATGCCCTTGTAGATGATCGAACGGCAGGAAAGCGAGCAGATGTAGAAATCGTTGATGTGCTCTTCTTCAAGCACGCGCTTCTCGATCTTCCGGCGAATGATGTAGAGGTCGAGCTCGAATTGCTCTTCGTCCACGCCGCGGGCGTTGGCGATCATGATCTGCTCGATCTCGGGGCGCGAGGCGTTCGCCTTTTCCCCGATGACGGAGGCGTCGATCGGAACCTGCCGCCAACCATAGATGCGATAACCGAAGGCAAGGATTTCCGCCTCGACGATCGTGCGGCAGACTTCTTGCGCGTTCAGGCTGGTTTTCGGCAGGAACACCATGCCGACGGCGAGCAGGCCCGATTCCGGCCGATGGCCGGTGCGCGCGATGTGTTCCTTGAAGAATTCCTGCGAAATCTCGACGTGGATGCCGGCGCCGTCGCCCGTCTTGCCGTCGGCGTCCACGGCGCCGCGGTGCCAGACGGCCTTGAGGGCGTTGATCCCCGCCTCGACGACGGCGCGCCTTGGCTTGCCATCGATGGCGACGACGAGGCCGACGCCGCAGGCGTCGTGCTCGTGCTCCGGACGATAAAGACCCTCGCGCTCGAGCTGGGCGGCGTTTACCCGCCAGGCGTCAACGAAGGCTTCTCCCTTGTTCATGTCTTGCCTGCCTTTATCTTTTTTTTACGAAGCGACGGCGAGCTCTTTCGCCGGGTGCTTTTTTTTCATCCTCGCCCGAAAGTAGGCGTCGATGTTCTCGGCGGCGTCACGCCCATCCCGGATTCCCCAAACGACGAGCGAGGCACCCCGTACAATGTCGCCGGCGGCGAAGACGCCGTCGAGATTCGTCATCATCGTGCGGAAGTCGATCTTGATCGTTCCCCAGCGGCTGACCTCCAGTTCCGGCACGCTGAAAAGCGTTGGCACTTCCTCCGGGTCGAAGCCGAGCGCCTTGATGACCACGTCGGCTTCCAGCGTGAAGTGGGAGCCGGAAATCGGCTGCGGGGTCTGGCGTCCGGTCGCGTCCGCATCGCCGAGATGCATCCGCAGCGTTCGTACGCCGGAAACGGCGCCGTCGCCCAGAAACGCCTCCGGCGCGGAAAGCCAGATGAACTCGACGCCTTCTTCCTCGGCGTGGCGGACCTCGCGCTGGGAACCGGGCATGTTCGCGCGGTCGCGCCGGTAAAGGCATTTGACGGACTTCGCGCCCTGGCGAACGGCGGTGCGCACGCAGTCCATCGCCGTGTCGCCGCCGCCGACCACGACGATGTTCTTGCCGCTGGCGTCCAGCGCGCCGCTGTCGAATTCCGGCACGTCGTCTCCCAGCCCCTTGCGGTTGCTGGCGATCAGATAGTCGAGGGCCTGGATGACGTTGCCGAGGCCGGAGCCCGGAATCTTGATGTCGCGCGCCTTGTAAACACCGGTCGCGATCAGGACGGCGTCGTGCCGCTCCTGAAGTTCGGGCAGGCTGGCGTCGCGGCCGACCTCGAAATTCGGATGGAAGCGCACGTTGCCTTCCGTCAGCAGCTTGACGCGCCGCTCGACGACCCACTTCTCAAGCTTGAAGTTCGGGATGCCGTAGACGAGCAAGCCGCCGATCCGATCGTAGCGGTCGTAAACGTGCACCTGGTAGCCCTTGCGGCGGAGCTGCTCGGCGGCGGCAAGGCCGGCCGGTCCGCCGCCAATGACGCCGACGGATTGTTCAAGCTCCCGTCGCGGGGCGGGCGGCTTGACGAGGCCCCTCTCGAAGGCGGTGTCCGTGATGTATTTTTCGACCGAGCCGATGGTGACCGAATCGAACCCCTTCTCGATGACGCAATTGCCTTCGCACAGCCGGTCCTGCGGGCAGATGCGGCCGCAGATTTCGGGCAGGTTGTTGGTCGCGGCGGAAACCTCGTAGGCTTCCTCGATACGGCCCTCGGCGGTGAGTCTCAACCAGTCCGGAATGTTGTTCGAGACCGGGCAATGAATCTGGCAGAACGGAATCCCGCATTGCGAGCAGCGACCGGCTTGCTCGGCGGCGGCGGCGGGATCGTATTCGCCGAAGATTTCATCGAAGTCCTGGCGCCGGGCATCGGCTTCCCGCTTCACGGGCATGCGCTGGGCGATGTCCCGAAATTTCAGCATGCGGTTTACCATGATGCGACTTGGTCCTAGTCCCGATATGTTGATGGCCCCGCCTTGCGTCTCCCGCGGGGCTATTTTTATTGGCATACCATATAATACCATCGAATTGTGTCAATAAGGTTTACCTAATGCAATGGATTCCATCTTTAAATCATCAAACCTCTAGAAAATCAAAGCGGCAACCGAGGATGTTAGTAAACTAACGGTACTATTTATTGTAACATATTGAAATAAATGTAATTTACTGTCAAAATTTTTCACGTGTCTTGACGGGGGCAGATACGGCATGCTGCATGTCCTCACCGTCGGGAGTTGTCCGCTTGCCGCTCTTGCACATCGCCGTCCTTGCCCTCATCCAAGGCGTCACCGAATTCCTTCCCATCAGTTCGCAGGCGCATCTGATCCTGACCTCGATGGGACTCCACTGGCAGGACCAGGGCCTCCTGATGGACGTCGCCCTGCATGTCGGCACCCTGGCCGCCGTGCTCGTCTATTTCTGGCGGGACGTTTGGCGCATGGCAAAGGGCTTGGGCAGCGCCCTCGGCGGCGCGGTCAACGCCGGTGCGAGACTCGGCCTCCAGATCGTGCTCGCCACCTTGCCGGTGATGGCGACGGGATATTTCCTGATCGATCACGCCGAGCGTCTGCGCGATCCGCTGGTCATCGGCTGGGCGACGCTCGGCTTCGGTGTGCTGCTTTACTTGGCCGACCGCTTCGGCCTGCGCGTTCGCCGCGTCGAACACATGACCTTCGGCGGCGCGCTGGTCATTGGGCTGGCGCAAATTTGCGCGCTCATTCCCGGCACAAGCCGTTCCGGCGTGACGATGACGGCGGGACGCATGCTTGGTTTCGAGCGAGAGGAGGCGGCGCGGTTTTCGCTCTTGCTCGCCATTCCGGCGATCCTTGCTGCCGGCACGCTCGAGGGCATCCGTCTTTATGAAATGGGGAACGCCGAGCTTACCCGGGATGCGTTTCTTGCCGCCGGTCTTGCCTTCTTTTCGGCCCTCGCCGCCATCGCCTTGATGATGGCGTGGTTGCGCCACGCCACCTTCACCCCTTTCGTGCTGTACCGCGTCGTTCTGGGGGCGGGCCTGGTGGCCTTCGTTTATTTCGGCGTGCTGCCGAGCGGGTGGTTTTAAGCCGGGCTGTCGCCGTCGGGCGACCACCGTTCCCGCTTCTGCCCACCGGGGCGGAAGCGGGCGAGGTAGCTTGGCAGGACCACCTCGACCGGCGTCGGCGCGATGCCCAAATCCGCCAGCGTCTTGGCGGTGGGCGAAACGACGTTGTCGCGCTCGAGCAGGCGCACTTGGTCGCGGGTGAGCAACGGTTTCGGCAAGAGCTCAAGGAAAAAAGCTTCAAGGCGCGCCACCCGGAAAGGCACCGGCACGAGCAGTCGACGGCGACCGGTCTCCGCCAGGGTGCGTTCGAGCAGCTCGCGGAAGGTATAGACGACAGGCCCGCCCAACTCGAAGGTCTCGCCGGCGTGGCCCGAAAGCGCGCGGCAGATCGCCAGGGCGACGTCGCAGACATAGACCGGCTGCAAGCGGGTCTTGCCGCCGCCGATCAGGGGCAGCGCCGGCGCGAACCGGGCAAGGTTTGCGAACAGATTGAAGAAATTATCCTCGGGCCCGAAGACGACGCTGGGCCGAACACAAACGGCCTCGGGAAACGCCTCGCGCACGGCCGCCTCGCCGGCCGCCTTGGTGCGGGCGTAGGCGGAAGGCGATGCGAGGTCCGCCCCGATCGCCGAGACGTGGATGAGCGTGCCGACGCCGGCTTCCTTCGCCGCGCGGGCGATCCGCTGCGCCCCATCCACGTGAACGGCGCGGAACGTTTGCCGGCCGCGCTCGTAAAGGATGCCGGCGAGGTTGATGACGGCGTCGGTGTCCCGCACCGCCGCGGCGACCGAGGCGTCGTCCCGGACGTTCGCCGGCCACGGCAGGATTTGGCCGACGTCGCCGAGTGGCCTCAAGAACGCCGCCGCCTCCGGGTCACGAACGGCGATGCGCAGGCGCGCGCCTTCGCTTGCCAGCCGCCGGACGAGGTGACGCCCCACAAAGCCCGATCCGCCAAAAATAGTTACGATACGATTGGTCATAAGTCCGCATTCTAGCTTGGGAAAGGCCGCGGTGCGATTCTTGCCTCGGCGTTTCTTTTCGGCTACGTACCTAGTATATAGGAACACCCAAGGCAACGGCAGCAAGCGCCAAGCGCTGCCCAGGTGGCGGAATTGGTAGACGCGCTAGCTTCAGGTGCTAGTGGCCGCAAGGTCGTGGAAGTTCGAGTCTTCTCCTGGGCACCAGCCTTAAACGTTTCCGACTTGTGTTCTCTGTTTTTATGCGTGCCCCGGCGTAGCGCCGCGAGCGGCAAGGCAACCGGCCGCAAGACCCGAAAGACAGGGGCCTGAAAGATGATGAAATGAGCGTCGAACTGCATAAGGGCGACCTGCCGGCCGGACTCGACTTCGGTGATTTCCTCGCCGTGGACACGGAAACGCTCGGCCTCAACCCCCATCGGGATCGGCTTTGCCTGGTCCAGCTTTCCGCCGGGGACGGCAACGCCCATCTCGTCCAGTTTGAGAAGGGTTTGTACAAGGCGCCCAATCTGAAAGCCGTTCTGACGAACAAGAAAGTGACGAAGATTTTTCATTTCGGCCGATTCGACCTGGCCATGCTGCTGCGTTATCTCGATGTTTTCGCAGAGCCGGTTTTTTGCACGAAGATCGCCTCCCGCCTTGCCCGCACCTATACGGATCGTCACGGCTTGAAGGACCTCTGCCGCGAACTTTTGAACGTGGAGATATCGAAACAGCAACAGTCTTCCGACTGGGGGGCGGCGGAACTGACCGAGGCGCAGCGCGAATACGCGGCCGCCGACGTGCTCTACCTGCATCGGCTTCGGGAAAAACTGCTCGCCATGCTGACCCGCGAAGGCCGGCTGGATCTGGCCGAGGCCTGCTTCCGTTTTCTGCCCCACCAGGCGGCGCTCGACCTCATCGGCTGGGCGGACGAGGACATCTTCCACCACTAGCAAGACTGCGCGGCGTTGATTTTTCGTAGGCTGAGCCCCATACTCAAGGGGTCTTCGCGCCTAGAGGGGCCCATGAAAACCAGGACGAAACCGGCCGGTGTCCCGGACGACCTTGAGGCCGCGCGCCGGGTGTTTGAGATGGAAGCCGAGGGCATTGCGCGGTTCGCAGCCTCCCTCGGCGAGGAATTCACGGCCGCGCTGACCCATCTCGAGTCGGTGACCGGGCGCGTCATCGTCACCGGGATGGGAAAAAGCGGCCACGTCGCCCGCAAGATCGCCGCCACCTTCGCCTCGACCGGCACGCCCGCCTTCTTCGTCCATCCGGCGGAAGCCAGCCACGGCGACCTTGGCATGATCACGCGCGGGGATGCCGTGCTCGCGCTGTCGAATTCCGGCGAAACGCCTGAGCTTGATTCCCTCGTCGCCTATACGCGCCGGCACAAGATTCCGTTGATCGCGGTGACGGGCAGGTTAAAAAGCGCCCTGGCCGAAGCGGCGGACGTGATCTTGCTGTTGCCGGCGGCGCCGGAGGCGTGTCCGCTGGGGTTGGCGCCGACCACGTCGACGACGGTGATGCTGGCGCTGGGCGATGCCCTGGCGGTGGCGTTGCTACAGCGGAAAGGGTTTACGGCCGACGAATTTCAAGTCCTGCACCCCGGGGGACAACTTGGGCGCAAGCTGCTCCGGGTCTCCGACATCATGCACGCCGGCGAGGCAATCCCGCTGACTGACGAAGGCGCTTCGATGTCGGACGTCCTCCTTGCCATGACGACGAAAAGTTTCGGCTGCGTCGGCGTTCTGCGCGGCAAGACCAAGCTGGTTGGCATCGTCACCGACGGGGATTTGCGCCGGCACATGAAGGGTCTTCTCGAGAAGAAGGTCAAAGACGTGATGACAAAAAACCCGAAGACGATCCGGCCGAACGCCTTGGCCGCCGAAGCGCTCGGTTGCATGAACGCGAACAAGATCACGAGCCTTTTCGTCGTCGAGGACAATCGGCCGGTTGGCATCCTGCACATTCACGACTGCCTTCGCGCAGGCATTGCCTAAACGCGAGGCACCGGCATCGATGGAGGGTGAGGGCGTGGCGTCCTCGGGCAAGCCCGCGCTGCGCCCAAGCCTGGGCTGGTTTCGAGGCGTCTTTCGCCGTTTCCGAAGGCCGCCGACAGACCACCCCCACGCGCGGCGGAGCCGTTACGTGGGCGTCCTTAAGTTCTTGCTGCCGGTGCTGGCGGCGGTGTTGGTCGGGCTCATCGCCTTCTGGCCGCAATTGCAGGAACGTACGGGCGAATTCCGCCTGCGCTTCGAAACGCTGGGTTCGCAGGAAGCCGATGTTGTCCAGATGATCAACCCGCGTTTCCTGGGCGTAGACGTGGCCGACCGGCGCTATACGATTACGGCCGGCCGGGCGACGCAGGTCGAAGAGGGGCGGATCAATCTCGAAAACCCGAAGGGTGACATGGCGCTGGAGAACGGATCGTGGGTTGTGCTTTCGGCCAACACCGGCGCCTATTACCGGGATCGCCGGATTCTCGACCTGGCCGGCAACGTGAATCTCTACCATGATGCCGGTTACGAATTTTCCACCGAGCAGGCCAGTATCGATCTCGGCAAAGGCACCGCCGCCGGCGACGTGGCGACCACCGGGCAGGGGCCGATCGGCCACATTCAATCGGACGGCTTCCGCGTGTTCGATCGGGGCGAGCGGGTTCTTTTCACCGGCAAGGCCCGCCTCGTTCTGTACGACGGGAAGGGAAGGGCCAGCCGATGACACGCGCATTCCACTTCTCGGCCGCGCTTCTTTCGGCCCTCTTGCTGGCATTGCCCGTCGCCGCCCAGGGCTTGAACCTAGGTGGCGGCGCGGAAGACGGCCCGATCGAGATCACGGCCGAGAACGGGATCGAATGGTGGGAACCGAAACAGCTCTATATCGCCCGCGGCAACGCGAAGGCTTCGCGCGGCGAGGTTGACCTTTTCGGAGATGAGCTGACGGCGCACTATCGGACGGACAAGGCCGGCGATCGGGAGATATGGCGGCTCGACGCGGTCGGCAACGTTCGCATCAAATCTCCCAGCGAAGAAGCGACCGGCGAGGTGGGCGCCTACGACGTTGACCGGGGCATTCTCGTGCTGACCGGGAAGGTGCGGCTCGACACGCCCGAAGAGCGTGTCACGGCAAACCGCAGCCTCGAATACTGGACGAACGAGAACATGGCCGTCGCGCGCGGCGAGGCCATCGCGATCCGCGAGGACCGCCGGTTGAGCGCGGACGTTTTGGTGGCCTATTTCCACGCGCCGGACGCGGCAGGCAAGCGCAAGCTTCGCCGCCTCGAGGCCTATACCGACGTTCACGTCTCGACGCCGACCGAGATCGTGCGCGGGGACCGTGGCGTTTATGAGGTGGAAAGCGGTATTGCTACGGTCACGGGGTCGGTTAAAATCACCCGCGGCAAGGACCAGATGAACGGCGAGCGCGCCGAGGTTGACATGAAAAGCGGCGTCAGCCGGCTGCTCACCGCCCCGGCCGGCGGTGGCCGGGTGAAGGCGATCATAACACCCTCGAAGGAAAAGGAAAAAAGCCCGAAGTGAACCCAGCGTTAGGAAGTTCTTAAGGCAAAATGACGAAAACCAAGCCTATGGGCCAGACGATCGAACCGTCCTCCACGCCGCGCCTGGTTTCGGACAACGCCGGGCTGCAGGCGGTCAAGCTTGGCAAGCGCTTCAAGAAGCGGCCGGTCGTGCGGGAGGTCAGTTTTGGCGTTCAGCGCGGCGAGGTGGTTGGGCTTCTGGGTCCGAACGGTGCCGGCAAGACGACCTGTTTCCACATGGTCATCGGGCTCATCGCACCGGACTATGGGCAAATTCTGCTCGATGGCGAAAGCATCGGCGGACTTCCGATGTACCGGCGGGCGCGGCTTGGGGTCGGCTACCTGCCGCAAGAGATGTCGATCTTCCGGGGGCTTTCCGTTGAGGACAACATCCGCGCCGTCCTTGAGGTCGTGGAGCCGATCCACGAGGCGCGCGAAACCCTGCTCGAGGATCTGCTGGCGGAATTTTCGATTACGCATTTGCGGCGCACGCCGGCGCTGGCGCTTTCCGGGGGCGAACGCCGCCGCGTCGAGATCGCCCGCGCGCTCGCTTCCCAGCCGCACTTCATTCTTCTCGATGAACCGCTGGCCGGGATCGACCCGATCGCGGTCGGCGACATTCGCAATCTGGTTGCGCATTTGAAGGATCGCGGGCTCGGCGTCTTTATCACCGATCACAACGTTCGCGAGACGCTCGAAATCGTCGACCGAGCCTACATTCTTCACGACGGGATGGTTCTGATGGAAGGCTCGCCTTCCGAGATCGTCGCCCACGAGGATGTCCGGCGCGTCTATCTCGGAGAGCGATTCAGCCTTTAACCCATAGGCAAACGTAATGGCACTCGGTCAACGTCTGGACCTGCGACAGTCCCAGTCCCTGGTGATGACGCCGCAGCTTCAGCAGGCGATCAAGCTGCTGCAGCTATCGAACTTCGAGCTTACGGCGTTTCTCGAACAGGAAATCGAACAGAACCCGCTGCTGGAACTTGCCGAGGCCAGCCCGGAGCCGAGTCTGGAGGCGCCCGATGAAGCGGCGCCGACGGAGACGGCGGCGTTGGACGGCGAGCTTGCCGACCATTGGGAAGGCGAAGGCGGTTCCGATACGACATACGAGGATGGCCCCGATCTCGGCGGGTCGTGGGGCACCGCCTCCGGCGCGGGCACCAGCCGGGAAGCGCCGAACCTGGAACAGACGCTCTCGAAAGAAATCAATTTAAGGGAGCATCTTCTTGGTCAGTTGAACGTGGACGTGCACGACCCCGTCGACCGGGTGATCGGGCGGCATCTGATCAATCTTTTGGACGAGGCCGGCTACCTGACCGGGGACCTCGAAAGCGCCGCCGAACTTTTGGGTTGCGCGTGTTCGCGCGTCGAGGAAACGCTCAAGCTTCTGCAGCGCTTCGACCCCCCGGGCGTGTTTGCGCGCGATTTGAAGGAGTGCTTGGCCCTTCAACTCGGTGAGCGGAATCGGCTGGATCCGGCCATGCAGGCCCTGCTGGACAACCTCGATCTGCTGGCACGGCACGAAACCGGGCTGCTGCTGAAGCGTTGCGGGATCGGCAAGGAGGATCTCGCCGACATGATCGCGGAAATCCGCTCGCTCGATCCGAAGCCGGGGCTCGCCTTCGATTCGGCGGTCGCCCAGCCGATTATTCCGGACGTTCTCATGCGTTCCCAGCGGAACGGCGGCTGGATCGTCGAATTAAACGCGGAATCGCTGCCGCGGGTTCTCGTCAACAACAGCTACTACGAGCAGGTCAACCGCGAGGCGAGAAAAAAGGACGAGAAGCGTTACATCTCCGAGCAGTTCCAATCCGCCAACTGGCTGGTGAAGTCGCTGCACCAGCGGGCGACGACCATCCTCCGCGTGGCGAGCGAGATCGTTCGCCAGCAGGACGCGTTCTTCCGCAACGGCGTGCAGCACCTGAAACCCCTTGTCCTGCGCGACATCGCAAGTGCCATCGACATGCACGAAAGCACGGTCAGCCGCGTGACGACGAACAAATTCATCCTCACCCCGCGGGGCATTCACGAATTGAAGTATTTCTTCACCGCCGCGATCGCCGGCACCGGGGAAGGGGACTCCCATTCCGCGGAGGCCGTCCGCCAGCGAATCAAGGCGCTGGTGGAGGAGGAAAACCCGGGCCATATCCTGTCCGATGACAAGCTGGTCGAGCTTTTGAAGGCCGAACACGTCGCCATCGCCCGGCGGACCGTCGCGAAATACCGCGAAGCCCTTGGGATTCCATCCTCCGTCCAGCGCCGCCGGTGGAAGAACACCGTCCTCTAGCCGCGCCTATTGATCGGTTGACTTGAGGGGGCGGCTAGCCCTATCGTCCGGCCCCTTATCGCCTCACCTTAAGTCCAATCGCACCACAGGCTTCGTCATCCGATCAAACCGTCGCAGGGGCTGGTGCCGCGAAACGCCGCGAAACACTATGTGCCGATCATGGAAATCACGGATCTGATCACGCCGGAAAGCGTGATCTTGAATCTGCGGGCAACCAGCAAGAAGCAGGCTCTTCAGGAGCTCGCGCAAAGGGCGGCACGGGTCACCGGGCTGCATGAGCGGGCTATCTTCGACGTCCTGCTCGAGCGCGAAAAGCTGGGAACGACGGGCGTCGGTTCGGGCGTCGCGATTCCCCACGGCAAGCTCGCCGAACTTGACAAGCTGTGCGGGGTTTTCGCCAAGCTGGAAAAGCCGATCGACTTCGAGGCGATCGACGAGCGTCCCGTCGACCTGATCTTCATGCTGCTGGCCCCGGCGTCCGCCGGCGCTGATCACCTGAAGGCGCTGGCGCGAATTTCACGCCTGCTGCGGGACGATGCGACGTGCGAAAAACTCCGCGGTTCCGATACGGCCGAAGCCATCTACGCCATCCTCCTCGGCACCGACGAGAGCGGCGGCTAGGCGGGCAAGGCTTTCTTCGATCAGTGCACGCCGACCGGGCGCATGTCGTGTTCAAGGATGGCGGCATAGGCGCCCTTGAGATCTTCCAGCACGGCCAGCCGCGTTCCGTCGGCGGCGTGGATCGCATAGCCCAGCGCCCCCACCTCGTCGATCGGGATCGGCCGCACATAAGCGATATGCTGCAACCCCAGCGAAGCGAAGTCCTCGCCGGAAAGATGGCGCAACCTTTCGTTGGTGTTCGTCATGGCGTTGCTCTCGCTAGGCATCTGTCTTCTCGGCCTTCACGTTGACTGTCTGCGACGGGGTGGCGCGATTCTCGCGAATGGCAACCTTGCGGACCCGGCTTTCGGCCTGCGGTCGCGCCAGGTCTATGTGCAGAAGGCCGTTGTCGTAAGCCGCATCGAGTATCTCGATTCCATCGGCCAGCACGAAGCGGCGCTGGAACTTCCGGGTCGCAATGCCCCGGTGCAGGAAGACGCGGTCTTCGTTTTCGTCCTTGTGCTTGCCCCGGAGGACCATCTCGTTGTTTTCGATCGTGACGTCGAGCTCATCCGGGCGAAAGCCGGCAACGGCAACCGTGATGCGAAGCGTGTCCGCGTCGCGCTGTTCTATGTTGTAGGGCGGATAGCCGTCCTGCGCCGTCTTCGCCACCCGGTCGAGGGTGCGCTCGACGGCGTCGAAGCCGAGCAGAAAAGGGCTGTTGAAGAGGGAAATGCGCGGCATGTGCAGTCTCCTCACGGGTGAGCAAGTTGCAGGATGGGCCCGGTCTTCCGGCGCCCGGCCGGGCGGCCCCCTTGGGGCGCCGCCACGCTTAAGGATTTAGGGAAGAAGAGCCGAAATTCAAGGGACGGGATCGTAGTTTCGGTGCTTTGGCGCCTCGGCGGCGGGGTGGTGGAGCCAGGGGGAGTCGAACCCCCGACCTCTACAATGCCATTGTAGCGCTCTCCCAACTGAGCTATGGCCCCAGGTCCGGTTGCCGCCTCTCCGGTCCCAGCCTCGAACCCTTGGTCGAAGGCCGGGGGGGTGGCGGCGGAACTAAGGGAAAGTAGTGAGCCGCAAGGCGGCAGGGCAAGCGAAAAAGGAAAAGGCCTTCAGACCTCTTCGATTTCGATGGCCGTGTCGAGGACCTTTGTCACGTCCTCCGATTCGTCGTCCAACTCGGAAGCGTCCTCGATGATCTCGTCCTCTTCGTCATCCGTCTCGACGTTTTCGAGATCATCTTCTTCAAGCTCCGCCTTGGCGGGAGGGGCTTTCTGCACCGGGTCCGCCGCCGGTTTCTTTGCCTTGCGGCTGCGACGCGGCTTCGCGGCCGTCTCGCTTGGCGCTTCCGTCCCGCACTTCGGGCAGACGACCGGCGCGGCGCTCATGTCGTAATATCGTATTCCGCAGCTCAAGCAGAGATGCTTGGCGCCCCACTCCGGCTTTCCCACGTGATGCTCATCCTAAATTAAGTACAATTGCCCACGCCCTTTGCCATGATCAACCGCGTCTGTCAAAACGAATTTGAAGGTTGGGCGTTCTATCTTGCGACATCTCGCGACGCATGGCGCGGTGGCCGGGGATTGTGTTAGAGACACGGGCGAGAGCCCTCTCTCGATCGGGAGTTCTGCATGCGTCCGCTTCAATCCCTGGCCGCCGCTCCGCTGCAGGGCGTGGTGCCCGTGCCGGGAGACAAATCCATTTCGCACCGGGCGCTCCTGCTGGCCGCCCTCGCCGTCGGCGACACCACGATCGCGGGCTTGCTGGCCGGAGAAGACGTGCAGCGGACGGCGGCGGCGCTCCGCCAGCTTGGCGTCGGGGTGGTGGAAAGCGCTCCCGGCGTTTGGCGCGTGGAGGGGGTTGGCATCGGCGGCCTCGCCGAACCCGATGCCGTTCTCGATCTCGGCAATTCCGGCACCGGCGTCCGGTTGCTGGCGGGCGTGCTCGCCACCCACCCTTTTGCGAGTTTTCTCACCGGGGACGCGTCGCTTTGCCGGCGGCCGATGGGCCGGGTCGTCGCGCCGCTCATGCAAATGGGGGCCAATTTCGTCTGCCGTTCCGGCGAGCGGCTGCCGATGGCGGTGGTGGGGGCAAGGGCGGCGCTGCCAATCGCCTACACCCTGCCCGTCGCCTCGGCCCAGGTGAAATCGGCCATTTTGTTGGCCGGCCTCAACGCGCCGGGCCGCACGACGGTCGTCGAGCCACAACCGACCCGCGATCATACCGAGCGCCTGCTGCGCCATTTCGGCGCCACCCTTCGCGTCTCGGACATGCCGGACGGCCGACGGGTGATCGAGCTCGACGGCCAGCCGGAACTGGTGGCGCGCGACGTCACGGTGCCGGCGGACCCGTCCTCGGCCGCCTTTCTCGCCGTGGCGGCGCTGCTCGTCCCGGGTTCGCACGTCACCCTCGAAGGAATTGGCGCCAACCCCTTGCGCACCGGTCTCTATACGACACTTCAGGAGATGGGCGCCGCGCTCGAGTGGCGGAACCTTCGCGAAGCGTGCGGCGAGCCCGTCGCCGATCTTCTCATCCGGGCGTCCTTGCTGGTCGGCGTCGAGGTGCCGGCCGCGCGCGCGCCTTCCATGATCGACGAATACCCGATCCTGGCCGTGGCCGCCGCCGCCGCGAAGGGGGTGACGGTCCTGAACGGCTTGGCCGAACTGCGCGTGAAGGAAAGCGACCGGCTCACCACCATCGCCGAAGGTTTGCGTCTTTGCGGGGTTGATGTCGAGGTGGGCCGGGACCGGCTTGTCGTTCACGGGTGCGGGGGAAGGCCGCGCGGCGGCGGTACCGTCTCCACCCGCCTCGATCACCGGATCGCGATGGCGTTTCTCGTCCTCGGCATGGTTTCCGAGCGCCCCGTGCGGGTGGACGACGCCAGCCCCATCGAGACGAGCTTTCCAGGCTTCGTCGCGCTCATCAATCGGATCGGTGGGCGTCTCACCGAGGACGACGGAAAGGAAGCTTAGGTGACGGAACGCCCCTTCGTGGTCGCCATTGACGGGCCGGCGGCCTCGGGCAAGGGAACGCTTGCCCGCCGCCTTGCCGCCGCCCTCGATCTTGCCCATCTCGACACCGGCCTCTTTTACCGGGCGATCGGCCTGGCCATCCTCCGCGCCGGCCAGGCGCCCTCCGACGAGGCGGCGGCGGTTGCCGCCGCCCAAGGGCTTGCGCCGGAAGCCCTCGAGGACCCCGAACTTCGCCAGGACCACGTTGCCGAGGCGGCGACCAAGGTGGCCGCGCTTCCGGCGGTCCGGGCCTGTCTTTTGCCCTTGCAGCGGGCCTTTGCCGCCTGCCCGCCGGTGGGTAAAAAGGGGGTCGTCGTCGAGGGGCGGGACATCGGAACCGTCGTCCTGCCCGCCGCGAACGCCAAGCTTTTTCTGACGGCAAGCTTGGAAATCCGGGCGGAACGGCGTCTTAAGGAGTTGCGGGAACGGGGTGTGAAGGGTATACGTAGCCGGATTTTGCGGGAGATGCGGGAGCGCGACCAGCGGGATGCAACCCGTGCCATCGCCCCCCTTCGTCCCGCCGAGGACGCGGTAACGCTCGATACGACCGAACTTGATGCGGATGCCGCCTTCGAAGCCGCGATGAAAATCATTCGATCGCAGCGGCAGCGTGCCGACAAGGATAGGCCTTGACGGGCGGCTACAGTATCGGAGCCGCCGTTGCGACGGGAAGAGGAAGAAAATACGTGTCGGAACATTTGCTATCCGGAGAGCATTCTCCGGCCACCAAGGAAAGCTTTGCCGCCCTGCTGGACGAGTCTCTGGGCGTTCACGAACGCCTCGAAGGCAGCGTCGTCCAGGGTACCATTCTGGGCATTGAAAACGACCTCGTTCTCATCGACGTCGGGCTTAAGGCGGAAGGCTATGTGTCGCTCCGGGAATTCGCCGAGCCGGGTCAGCCGCCGGAGGTCAAGATCGGCGACATCATCGACGTCTATCTTGTTCGTATGGAGAACAAGAACGGCGAGGCGATTTTAAGCCGCGAGAAAGCCCGCCGCGAGGAAGCCTGGAATCACCTGGAGAAGGCCTTCAAGGAGGGCCGCCACGTGACGGGCACGATTTTCGGTCGGGTGAAAGGCGGCTTCACGGTGGACCTGACTGGGGCCGTTGCCTTCCTGCCGGGCAGCCAGGTGGACCTACGTCCGATCCGCGACGTCAACCACCTGATGGGCAATTCGCAGACCTTCCAGATTCTGAAGATGGACCGCCGCCGCAGCAATATCGTCGTTTCGCGCCGGGCCGTGCTCGAAGAATCCCGCGCCGAGGCGCGCTCCGACCTCATCTCGAGCCTGCAAGAAGGGCAAGTTCGCGAGGGCGTCGTGAAAAACATCACCGACTACGGCGCCTTCGTCGATCTGGGCGGCGTGGACGGGCTTCTCCACGTGACGGACATCGCCTGGCGGCGGGTTAATCACCCCTCCGAGGTGTTGGGTATCGGCGAAACCATCAAGGTGAAGGTCATCCGCTTCAACGCGGAAACCCAGCGTATCAGCCTCGGCATGAAACAGCTGGAGGCGGACCCCTGGGGGGGCGTCGAGTCGAAATACCAGATCGGCAGCGTCCTCAAGGGCCGTGTGACGAACATCACCGACTACGGCGCCTTCGTCGAATTGGAGCCGGGCGTCGAAGGGCTCGTCCACGTTTCGGAGATGAGCTGGACGAAGAAAAACGTGCACCCCGGCAAAATCGTTTCCACGAGCCAGGAAGTCGAGGTCAAGGTGCTAGACGTTGACCGCGAGCGCCGCCGCATCAGCCTCGGCCTCAAACAGTGTATGCCGAATCCGTGGGAGGCGTTCCGCGAGGCCTGTCCGCAAGGCTCGGTCATCGAGGGTGAGATCAAGAACATCACCGAGTTCGGCATGTTCATCGGCTTGACCGAGGATATCGACGGCATGGCGCATCTTTCCGATTTGGATTGGGCGCGGCCGGGCGAGGAGGTGCTTGCCGAATACAAGAAGGGGGATCGCGTCAAGGTGAAGATCCTGGAAGTGGATGCCGAAAAGGAACGTGTCAGTCTCGGTATCAAGCAGCTGACCGAAGACCCCTACCGCGCCGATGCCGGGGAACTGAAGAAGGGCAGCCGGGTCACCTGCACGGTGACGGCCGTTCAGGACAAAGGAATCGAGGTTCGGGTCGGAGACCAGATCACGACGTTTATCCGCAAGGGCGACCTTTCGCGGGATCGCAGCGAGCAACGGCCGGACCGTTTTGCCGCTGGCGATAAGGTGGACGCGCTGGTGACGGCCTTCGACGCGAATAGCCGCAAGCTCTCGCTCTCGATCAAGGCACTCGAGGTGCAGGAAGAAAAGCACGCGATGGCCCAGTACGGTTCCTCCGACAGCGGCGCCAGCCTTGGCGACATTCTGGGGGCCGCCTTCAACAAGAGGTCCGCCGAGAAGGCGAAGGAAGGGGCCGAAAAGAAGGTGGCGGCAAAGAAGCCGGAGAAGACCGAGAAAAAGGCCGCGAAGAAAGCCCTGGAAGAATTGGATTCCGCCGAGGAGACGGAGGAAGAAACCTCCACTCGGTGACGTCCGCCGCGGCGGCGCGCTGCCCGGGCGGCCCATGTTTCGCGGGAGGCTCATGTCCCTGGATTCGGATGCCCGGATTGACCGTCAAAGCCTGAAGCGGCGGCTTGCCTTCTGGCAGGTTCTCGCCGTGCTCGCCTTGGCCCTCCTCCTTCTTGGGGCGGCCGGCCGGCTGTGGGCGCCGGTGCGCGGCCCCTACATCGCCAGACTCGATATTTCCGGCGTCATCGTCAATGACCGCGACCGCGAGGAAACCTTGCGGAAAATCGCGCAAGACGATCGCATCCGCGCACTCCTCGTCCATATCGACAGCCCCGGCGGCACGATGGTTGGCGGCGAGGCGCTCTATCGGGCCCTGCGCCGGGTCGCTGTGCGCAAGCCCGTCGTCGCCGTCCTAGATACGGTCGCGGCTTCCGGCGGCTACATGGTGGCGATCGCCACCGACCATATCGTTGCCCGCGAAGGTACGGTTACCGGTTCGATCGGCGTTATTTTCCAGACCGCCGAGATCACGACGCTGCTGGAAAGGCTCGGCATCGAGACGGCGGCGATCAAAAGCGCGCCCTTGAAAGCCGCCCCCTCGCCCCTTGAAAAACTTACTCCGGAGGTGCGGGAAGCCACCCAGGTTCTGGTCGATGACATGTTCGCGCTTTTCATCGACATGGTGGCCGAGCGCCGCGGTATGGGCCGGGAGGAGGCCCGCGCGCTGGCCGATGGGCGGGTGTTCACCGGCCGCCAGGCGCTTGCCAACCGGCTGGTTGACGCCTTGGGCGGCGAAGAGGAGGGTCTTGCCTGGCTCGGCCGGGAACGCGGCCTCGATGCAGGCCTTCCCATCCGCGACATCGCCCCCCCTGAGTCGCCGTTGTGGCGCTGGGCGGTTGAGGGATTCCTTGGAAAAACGGTTTTTTCTGAACGGCTTACCCTTGACGGCCTAGTTGCGCTCTGGCACCCTCAATTGCCGTAACTCGCTGGCCGTGCCGATCGGGAGGCGGAGAGGGACTCAAGAAGCGAGGAGCCTATCAGCCATGACAAAATCGGAATTGATTCAGCACCTCGCTGAGCAAAGCCCCCATCTCTACCAGCGCGATATCGAACGCGTGGTGGCCACCATCTTCGACGAGATCACGTCCGCCCTCGCCAACGGCGAGCGGGTGGAGTTGCGCGGCTTCGGGGCGTTTTCCGTGAAACGCCGGGACGCCCGGGTAGGGCGGAACCCGCGAACCGGCGAGACCGTCAAAGTGGCTGAAAAATACATCCCCTTCTTCAAGACCGGCAAAGAACTTCGGGAACGGCTGAACGGCAAGGCCTGATCGGCGGCAGCTTCGTCCGAATCTCACATTTTCCGCCGGAACGGGACCAAAGCATGCGATTTTTGGCTCGGTTTTTCGCCTTCGCCTTTGCCCTTTTTGCCGTCCTCTTTGCGGTTACCAATCACGGCGGACTCACGCTTCGGCTATGGCCTTTCCCTTATGTCGTGACACTGCCCGTCTACGCGGCGGTGCTGGGTTCTGCCGCCCTCGGGTTCCTTGTCGGTCTCCTCGCCATCTGGCCTGCTCTCCACCGCGCCCGGCGGGATTTTCGGCGGGAGGCCCGGGCGCTGGCCGGCCTCGAAGAGGAGGCGGCGCGGCTGCGGACCCGTTTCGGGGAAGCGGATGCGCCGCCGCGTTCGGGCTTCCGGCGGTTTCTGTCGGGGGACGGCGATCCTTAGAACCTTCCGCCGGGCGGGGTTTGCGCCGATCTGCTATAACCGCCTGGCTGCTACAAACTCCGGCCCGCCCGCCAAGGGCGCCTTTCCGGAAGCCGCTTTGCACGAGGGCCTCGACCCATGAACGGTGGTGATCCCGCCCGGCGAATTTTCTGTGCGATCGACACGGCCGATCTGGCCAAGGCGAAGGCGCTTGCCCTTGCGCTTGCCGGCCATGTTGGCGGCATCAAGCTCGGCCTCGAATTCTTCACCAAGTTCGGGCCGGAAGGTGTGCGCGCCTTGGTTTCGTCCGCGCCGCTTTTCCTAGACCTCAAATACCACGATATCCCGAACACGGTGGCGGGTGCGGTCGGCGCCGCCGTCGGCTTGCAACCGGCTTTCCTGACCCTGCACACGACGGGCGGGGAGGCCATGCTGCGGGCGGCGGCCGCGGCGGCGGCGCAGGCGGCGGCGGCGGCGAAGGTCGCGCCACCCCGCCTTCTCGGGGTGACGGTGCTGACCAGTCTCGACGTCGGCGATCTTGAGGCGGTCGGCCTCAAGGGACCGCCGGAGGAACGCGCGCTTCGCCTGGCCGAACTTGCCAAACGCGCCGGCCTCGACGGCGTTGTCGCCTCGGCCCATGAGGTGAGGCGGATCCGGGAAACGCTTGGCAAGGATTTCACGCTCGTCGTGCCAGGCATCCGGCCCGCCTTCGCCGGTGCTGACGACCAGAAACGCGTCACGACCCCGGCCGAGGCGATCGCCGCCGGTGCCGACATCCTCGTCATCGGGCGGCCGATCACCGAAGCCGCCGACCCATGGGAGGCCGTCCGCAAGATCGCCCTAGAGATTGACGGCGAGATTGGCGGCGTCCGATGACGGTCGAGGCGAAAATCTGCGGCGTTACGACGCCGGAGGCGCTCCGTGCCGCGGCCAAGGGCGGCGCCCGCTTCGTCGGCTTCGTTTTTTATGCGCCTTCGCCTCGCCATCTGACGCCGGAGGCGGCGCTGGCTTTGACCGAGGCCGCCCTTCCGCCGGTCGGGAAGGTGGGGCTTTTCGTGGACGCGGCGGACGAGGCGATCGCCAAGGTGGTGACGCGGGTGCCGCTCGATCTCTTGCAGCTTCACGGGTCGGAAAGCCCGGCCCGCGTCGCCGCCATCCGCAAACGCTTCCATCTGCCGGTCATGAAGGCGATCCGGCTCGGCGCGGCCGCCGACGTCGGCGAAGCGAAGCCCTATGAGGAAGTTGCCGACCGGCTTCTCTTCGACGCCAAGGGAACGCCCGGCAGCCTTCCGGGCGGTACGGGGCAAGCGTTTGAATGGGAATGGCTTTCCGGCTATCAAGGGCGGCTTCCATGGGTGTTGTCGGGGGGGCTCAACGCCTCTAATGTGGCGAAAGCCGTCCGCCGGAGCGGGGCGCGGTCGGTCGATGTTTCCTCCGGCGTCGAGGACACGCCGGGTCACAAGGACCCGGCGCTTATCGCCGAGTTCCTCTCGGTGCTTACCAGCCTTTAACGTCGGAGTGGGGATAAGGGCGCGCATGACAAGCAGGGCAGAGCGGAAGATCAACACCTTCCGCGGCGGGCCGGACACGGCGGGGCATTTTGGAATCTTCGGCGGGCGTTTCGTCGCGGAAACGCTGATGCCGCTTGTCCTCGAAGTGGAGAAGGCCTACGCGGCGGCAAAGAAGGACCCGGCCTTCGCCCGCGAGCTTGCCTACTATCTAAAATACTACGCCGGCCGGCCGAGCCCGCTTTACTTTGCGGAAGGCTTTACCCGTCACCTCGGCGGCGCCAAGATTTATTTCAAGCGGGACGAGCTCAACCACACCGGCGCCCACAAGATCAACAACTGCATCGGCCAGGCGTTGCTGGCGCGCCGGATGGGTAGGACGCGCATCATCGCCGAGACCGGCGCCGGCCAGCACGGGGTGGCGACGGCGACCGTCTGCGCGCTGTTCGGTCTCCGCTGCCGCATCTACATGGGAAAGGTGGACATCGAGCGGCAATCGCCGAACGTCTTCCGCATGAAACTTTTGGGTGCGGAGGTGGTGCCGGTTACGTCCGGTTCGGCGACACTCAAGGACGCGATGAACGAGGCGCTGCGCGACTGGGTGGCGAACGTCGAGGACACCTACTACCTGATCGGCACGGCGGCCGGACCGCACCCGTACCCGGAGATGGTGCGTGATTTCCAGTCCGTGATCGGCGGCGAGACGAAGAAGCAACTTCAGGAAGCCGAAGGCCGCGGCCCGGATACGCTGGTTGCCTGCATCGGCGGCGGTTCGAACGCAATCGGCCTTTTCCATCCTTTCCTCGATGACCGCGACGTGCGGATGATCGGGGTCGAGGCGGCCGGCAAGGGTCTGGAGAGCGGCGCCCACGCCGCCTCCATCTCGGCCGGCTCGCCCGGCGTGCTGCACGGCAACCGGACTTACCTGTTGCAGGACGCGGACGGCCAGATCCAAAACGCCCATTCGATCTCGGCCGGCCTCGACTACCCCGGCATCGGGCCGGAACACGCCTGGCTTCACGAGGCGGGCCGCGTCGAATACGTCGCGGTCACGGATTGGGAGGCGTTGGAGGCCTTCCGGTTGTGCGCGCGCACGGAAGGCATCCTTCCGGCGCTGGAGCCGGCCCACGCGCTGGCCCATGTCGCCAAGGTGGCGCCGGGCCTGGCCAAGGACCACCTCCTCGTCATGAACCTGTGCGGCCGTGGCGACAAGGACATCTTCACGGTGGCCGCGGCCTTGGGGGTTGAACTTTGAAGGCCGCCCCGAAACACCCGAAGGCGGGCCGGGTCGCCCGCCGTTTCGCCGCCCTTGCCGAAGAAGGGCGCGCCGCTTTCATTCCATTCGTCACGGCGGGGGATCCGGACCCGGAGACCGCGCTCGCCATTCTTCGGGGCCTGCCCGGAGCGGGTGCGGATCTGATCGAGCTCGGCATGCCGTTCTCCGACCCGATGGCGGACGGCCCCGCCATCCAGGCCAGCTCGGCGCGCGCGCTTAAGGCCGGCGCCAGCCTGAAGCGCACGCTCGGTCTGGTGCGCGCGTTCCGCGAGGAAGATTCCAAGACGCCGCTCATTTTGATGGGCTACTACAACCCGATCTACGTGTACGGTGTGGATGCGTTTTTGAAGGATGCGCTCGCCGCCGGCGTCGATGGGTTGATCGTCGTCGACCTGCCGCCGGAGGAGGACCGCGAGCTTTGCCTGCCGGCCGCGGCGGTCGGTCTCCCCTTCATCCGGCTGGCCAGCCCGACGACGGACGCGGCGCGCCTGCCGAAGGTCCTCACGAACGCCAGCGGCTTCCTTTACTACATCGCGATTGCCGGCGTTACCGGTACCAAGGCGGCCCCCGGCGCCGCCGTCGCAAAGGCCTTGCGGTTCCTGCGCCGGCATACGGATCTTCCGATCGCGGTCGGGTTCGGCATCCGCACGCCCGACGTGGCCGCCGAGATCGCCGGCCATGCCGATGCGGTGGTCGTCGGTTCCGCCATCGTCGAAAGAATCAAGGAAGGACTCTCCGCCGGGCAATCGTCAGGCGAGCTTGCGGCCGGCGTTCTTCGCTTCGTAGGTGAGCTTGCGGCCGGCGTCCGCCACGCCATCCGCCGGCCAGAAACGCGAACTTCCAGAAAGGACGTTGTGGCATGAACTGGCTTCGTAATTTCGTGCGCCCGAAGATACAGGCCTTCGTTCGCAAAAAAGACATGCCGGAGAATCTTTGGGAGACGTGCCCGGAATGCGGGCAGATGCTTTTCCGCCGCGAACTGGAGGCAAATCTGCGGGTATGCCAGGAATGCGGTTTCCATATGCGGCTGGGGCCGGAGATGCGTCTCAAGATGCTGTTCGATCAGGGGGCGTACAAAAAGATCGAACTTCCGGAAGCGCCGGCGGACCCCCTCAAATTCCGAGACAGGCGGCGCTATTTGGATCGGCTGAAGGACGCCCGGAGCAAGACCGGCGCCAAGGATGCCGTCGTCGTCGCCCATGGCCGGATCGGCGGGGTCAACACCGTCGTCGCCGCCTTCAATTTTGATTTCCTGGGCGGCTCCATGGGCGCGGCCGTGGGCGAGGCGATCCTCACGGCAGCCCGGCTTGCCGTGCTGCAGGAAGCGCCGCTTGTCATCGTTCCCGCCTCCGGGGGGGCGCGGATGCAGGAAGGTGCGATTTCGCTCATGCAGATGGCGCGGACGACGGTTGCCGTCAAGGAAGTCAAGGAGGCGGGCCTGCCCTACGTCGTCGTTCTGACCAACCCGACGACGGGTGGGGTGACGGCTTCCTTCGCCATGCTGGGCGACGTGACGCTCGCCGAACCGGGCGCGGTCATCGGCTTTGCGGGGGTGCGCGTAATCGAGGTGACAATTCGCGAATCGCTTCCGGAGGAATTCCAGCGGTCGGAATACCTTCTCAAGCACGGCATGATCGATATGGTCGTGCCGCGAAGCAAGCTTCGCGACACGCTGGCGCGCATTCTCGGCATTCTGTCCAACCGTGGACCGGCGGCGGATATCGTTCCTATCGCGTGGACGGAAGTGCAGCCCTCTCCGGATTGATTCGTGCCGCAAGCTTTGGTGCACACTTGACGCGGACGGTAGACCCGATTCTCGAACGGTTATCGGCGCTTCACCCGAAAGCAATTGATCTTTCGCTGCATCGGATAAGGCGCCTGCTCGCCACCCTTGGCCACCCGGAGGCTATGCTGCCGCCCGTCGTGCACGTGGCGGGCACCAATGGGAAAGGTTCCGTCGTCGCTTTCTTAGGCGCGATCCTAGAGGCGGGCGGCCTTCGCGTGCATCGCTATACATCTCCCCATCTCGTTCGTTTTCACGAACGGATTTGCCTGGCGAGCCGCCCGATAGGGGAGGCGGATCTTCTCCGCCTGCTTAAGCGTTGCGAGGGGGCGAACGAAGGCAAACCTATCACCTTCTTCGAGATCACGACCGCCGCCGCCTTTCTCGCCTTCGCGGAAGCGAGGACGGCGGCCGACGCGCTGCTTCTCGAAACCGGTCTCGGCGGCCGGCTGGACGCAACGAACCTCGTGCCGCGCCCCCTCCTTGTAGTGCTGACGCCGATCGCCATCGATCATACGCAGTATCTCGGCACCACCCTTTCGGAAATCGCCGCCGAGAAGGCGGCAATCTTAAAGCCCGGCGTGCCCGCTGTCGTCGGCCCGCAAACCGCGGCGGCGGCACGGGTGATCGAAGCGCAAGCCGCGGCGACGGGATCGCTCCTTTTCCGGGAGGGCCGCGAATGGCGAGCCGAGAAAACCGCGTCCGGCATGATCTATCGGGAAGGGGGCCTGGAAATCGCCCTGCCGCCGCCCGCCCTTCCCGGCGATCACCAGATCGCGAACGCCGGCACCGCCCTTGCCGCCGCCCGCCGGCTCGAACGCTTTGCCATCGGCCCGCGCGCCTTGGCCGAAGGCCTGCGGCAGGCGAAATGGCCGGCACGCCTGCAGCGGATCGGCGAAGGGCCGCTCGCCGACCTTTTACCGCCCGGCGCTGAGCTTTGGCTGGACGGCGGCCACAACCCGGCCGCTGCGGAAGCCTTGGCGGCCTGGGCAAAGGCGGGGGGGCGCCCGCTTTTTCTTATCGTCGGCATGCTGAACACGAAGGACCCGGTTCGCTTTTTGCAGGCGCTGGCGCCCCAGGCAGCCGCCCTGGCCGCGGTGCCGATCCGGAAAAGTGCCGCCGCCCTTCCGCCGGCGGAGTTGGTGGCGGCGGCCCGCCGCGCCGGAATCGCCAAGGCTTGGGTTGCGGACAGCCCGGCTGCTGCCATTCGCGGATTCGTGAAAAGCGAGTCGCAACCGAAGATTCTGATCGCCGGCTCGCTTTACCTGGCGGGCGAGGTGCTGGAAGCGATGGAAGAAGCGATGGAAGAAGGGACGGCGAGCGCCGGTTCCGGCGGGATCGGCTGAAAGTTTTTGTACCGTGACGCATGGCCTTGCGGGGCGCTTCCGGCTACAATTCGCGCCGATGCACCATTCCGCCCTTGCTTGTCCATCCCCCGCCCTCGATCCAGGCAAGTTCCGCGACCCAATGGTGACCGCGGACGGAAAGTCGCGGGCCACCGTGCCGTTCGCCGGCCTCAAGACGCTTTGGATCAACACCGGCACGCTTTGCAATCTCACCTGCGCGCATTGCTACATCGAATCGTCACCGAAGAACGACCGGCTGGCCTATATCACCGCTTCGGAAGTGGCGGTCTATCTTGATGAAATCGCGGCGGGGCGGCTGCCGACGGAAGAGATCGCCTTCACCGGCGGCGAGCCCTTCCTCAACCCTGACCTCCTTGAGATGCTTCGGGGCGCGCTTGGTCGCGGCTTCCGCGTCCTTGTTCTGACGAATGCGATGCGGCCCATGCGGCGCCACGGCGAGGCTTTGCTTGAACTGAAAGAAATCTTCGGGGAAAAGCTCGCGGTCCGGGTTTCGCTGGATCACTATGGGAAGGCGCCGCACGACAGGGAGCGCGGCGAAAACACATGGGAAAAAACACTCGACGGCCTCGTATGGCTTAGCCGGGCCGGCTTCAACGTCGGGGTCGCCGGCCGCACCTGCTGGGGCGAGAGCGAAGACGAAATGCGGGAAGGCTATGGCCGGCTTTTCCGCGAGCGCGGCGTTGCCGTCGCGGCACGGAATCCGCAAGCCCTGATTCTATTCCCCGAAATGGACGCGGCGCTGGACGTGCCGGAAATCACCGAAACTTGCTGGGAGACGTTGGGCATCGAGGCGACCTCGGTCATGTGCGCGTCCTCGCGCATGGTCGCCAAGCGCAAGGGCGCCACCCGTCCGGTCGTGCTGGCCTGCACGCTGATCGCCTACGATCCCGCCTTCGAGATGGGCGAAACGCTGGAAGAGGCGGCCGCCCAGGTTCAACTCAACCATCCGCATTGCGCGCGTTTTTGCGTGTTGGGCGGCAGCTCTTGCAGCCGGGGGGTCGCCTAAGCGCCGCCTTGCCGGAAAGGCCGCTTGACGGCGAGGCCTTCGATTTTTATGGTTTAGGCCCCGTGGTGATTTGTTCGACCGGCTTGCGGCCACGGAAAAGAAACCGCTAAAAGGTCCCTGGTAACGACCCTGACCCGGCGGGCAGGGTTTTTTCTCGGTTTCTTAGGTTTCCCTATGCCGCAAGGTTTGAGGAGCGCAGGATGGCGGAACGGAAACCCGATCAGGAAAACTGGCGGCCCAGCACGAAGCTTGTCCGTGGCGGGCAGCGCCGCACCCAATTTCAGGAAACCTGCGAGCCGCTTTTCCTGACCTCCGGCTACGTCTATGACGAGGCCGCGCAGGCGGAGATGGCCTTCAAGGGCGAGCTGGATCGCTACATCTATTCCCGCTTCAAGAATCCGACCGTCGCCATGTTCGAGGAGCGGATGGCGCTGCTCGAAGGCGCCGAGGTCTGCCACGCGACGGCGACCGGGATGGCGGCCGTCTTCGGCGCGTTTGCCGGCTATTTGCGGGCCGGGGACCGGCTGGTCGTTTCGCGCGCCCTGTTCGGCGCCTGCCGTTACGTCGCCTGCGACGTCATGCCGCGTTACGGGGTTGAGGTCGCCGTCGTTGACGGCACCGACCTTGACCAGTGGAAGCGCGCCTTAAGCCAAAAGACGAAGCTGGTGTTTATCGAATCGCCCTCGAACCCGACACTCGAGATCATCGACATACCCGCCGTCGCCAAGCTCGCCCACAAGGCGGGGGCGAAGCTCATCGTCGACAACGTCTTCGCCACGCCGGTTTTGCAGTCGCCTTTCGAACTGGGCGCCGACATCGTCGTTTACTCGGCGACGAAACACATCGACGGGCAAGGCCGCTGCCTGGGTGGGGCCATCCTGTGCAGCGCCGAATTCTCGGAGGAAAACTATATGCGTTTCCTGCGAAACACCGGGCCGGCTTTAAGCCCATTCAACGCGTGGCTGTTGCTGAAGGGGCTCGAGACGCTGGTCCTCCGCGTCGAAAAACATTGCGAGAACGCGCGCAAGATCGCCGCCTTCCTGGAAAAGGAAAGGCGGGTGACGAAGCTCTGCTACCCGGGCTTTCCGAGCCACCCTCAGTACGCCCTCGCCAAGGCCCAGATGAAGGACGCCGGCAGCGTCATCTCTTTCGAGATCAATGGCGGCAAAAAGGAGGCTTTCCGTTTCCTCGACTCGCTGAAACTGATCGATATCTCGAACAACCTCGGGGATACGAAAAGCCTGATCACGCACCCGGCGACGACAACCCACCAGAACGTCGAAAAGGAGGAGCGCCTTCGCATGGGAATAGGCGAAAATCTGATCCGGATTTCCATCGGCCTAGAGGACCCGGAAGACCTTCAGGAAGACCTTGCCCAGGCGTTCGAGACCCTTTAGGAAAAGGCGGGTTTCTTGGCGCGCTGGACATCGTTTTGGCGCGTCGTAGAATAGGGAAAGCCATCCTTTGGCACGCCAGGATGTTAGGAAGCGTATGTACACGGAGACCACCCGCTCGATCGAGGTAACGGTTGAGCCCATTTACCTCGAAGACCAGTCGGACCCGGAGTCCGCGCATTTCGTCTGGGCCTATCGCGTGCGGATCAAAAACCGCAGCAGCGAGACCGTCCAGTTGCTTAACCGTTACTGGCGGATCACGGACGCGCAGGGGCGTGTCCAGGAGGTGCGGGGCGCGGGCGTCGTCGGCGAACAGCCGGTCTTACGGCCAGGCGAGACCTTCGAATACACGAGCGGGACGCCGCTGCGCACATCCAGCGGGTTCATGATGGGGACCTATGAAATGGAATCGGAAAACGGCGAGGCCTTCGACATCACCATTCCGGCCTTCTCGCTGGACTCGCCCCATGAAAAAGCGCCCCTGCACTAGCGGAAAAGGCCGCTCTTGCCGGCCTTGCCGAACGAACGACAAAGGAAACGTAGCATGAGATCAAAGCCGACCACGTCCCGTCGCTCGCTTGCCGTCGCCTCGCCGCGGCCGGCGAAAGAAGAGGCGGAGGAGGCCGTCCGCATCTTGCTCCGCTGGGCCGGTGACGACCCGGCCCGCGAGGGGCTTCGGGACACGCCGGATCGCGTGACGCGGGCCTATCAGGAATATTTCTCCGGCTATAAGGAAGACCCGGTCGAGTTTCTTCAGAACATCTTCGAGGAGACGGACGGCTACGACGAGATGGTCGTGCTGCGCAACGTTCGTTTTGAATCGCACTGCGAACATCACGTTGCCCCGATCATTGGCGTTGCGCATGTTGCCTACCTGCCGAATCATCGCGTCGTCGGGATAAGCAAACTGGCCCGCGTCGTCGAGGTCTACGCCAAGCGGCTACAGATTCAGGAAAAAATGACCGTCCAGGTCGCAACCGCCATTCACGATGTTCTGGAACCGAAAGGCGTGGCTGTCGTGATCGAGGCAGAACACGAATGCATGACAACGCGCGGCATTCACAAGCCGGGTGTCGCAATGATCACCAGCCATATGATTGGCGCGTTTCGCGACGACCCGACAACCCGGCGCGAGTTTCTGGCGATGATTAGCCAGCCGCGGGGATTGCAATCCACCGCTTCGTGACCGGCGGGGGTGGCGGCCCGGGCTGGACAAGCGGCCCGGGTTTTCCGATGATCCGCTTCCTTCGGTCCGAACACGTAAGGTAGCACCCGCCTTGCTCGACTTCCGGCCCATTTTTTTCGTTATCGGTGTTTTGCTGACGACGCTCGCGGTGGCGATGGCGGTGCCGGCGGCGACCGATGCGCTGGCCGGGAACGAGGACTGGCTGGTTTTCGCGGTTTCCTCCGGCTTTACCCTGTTCACCGGGGGCGCGTTGGTCCTCGCCTGCCGTGTGACCAAGCTACACCTGACGATCCGCCAGGCTTTTTTGCTGACGACGCTGAGCTGGCTTGCGATCACGGTCTTCGCCGCCCTGCCGCTGGCCTTTGCGAATCTCGGCCTTTCCTACACGGACGCCTTCTTCGAGGCGATGTCGGGGCTGACGACGACCGGCTCGACCGTCATCGTCGGCCTTAACTACGCGCCGCCCGGGATTCTGCTTTGGCGGGGGATCCTGCAATGGCTGGGCGGCATCGGGATCATCGTGATGGCGATGGCCGTCCTGCCGTTCCTGCAGGTGGGCGGCATGCGCCTTTTCCAGTTGGAAAGCTCGGATAAGTTCGAGAAAGCGTTGCCGCGTATCGCCCAGATTTTAAGCGGCATCGTCATCATTTACAGTAGTTTGGTCGCGCTCTGCGCCTTTTCCCTTCGGGCGTTGGGGATGAGTTGGTTGGAAGCCGTTGTTCATGCGATGGCGACGCTGTCGACGGGCGGCTTCTCCACCGCGGATGCTTCCATCGGCTATTTTCACAACCCCGCGATCGAGTGGACGATCACCGTCTTCATGCTGCTCGGCGGTCTACCCTTTGTTCTTTACCTGCGGGCCGTCCGCGGCGACTTGCTTCCCCTTGTGCGCGACAGCCAGGCGCGCTGGTTCCTGGGCGCCGTTCTTTTCTATGTCCTGCTGATGGCCGGCTGGTTGTGGGCAATGCACGGCTATGCGGTGGAAGAGGCCCTTCGCTACGCGGCCTTCAACGTCGTTTCCATCATGACGACGACCGGCTTTGTGACGGCAAGCTATGATCTCTGGGGCAGCTTCGCCCTGATCCTTTTCTTCCTGCTCATGTTCGTGGGCGGCTGCGCCGGCTCATCGGTCGGCAGCATTAAAATCTTCCGCTACCAGGTGCTGTACGCGGCCATGCAGGCGCAGACGAAGCGCCTGCTGCATCCCCACGGCGTGTTCGTGCCTTACTACAACCGCCGGCCGGTTTCCGAATCCGTCATCTTTTCGGTCTTAAGCTTCATCTTTCTTTTCATGCTGTGCTTCGTCGTGCTGGCGGCGGGCCTTGGCCTGCTTGGTCTCGACTTCCTGACGGCGACGTCGGGGGCGGCGACGGCGATGGCGAACGTAGGTCCCGGGCTCGGCAGCGTGATCGGGCCGGACGGCAATTTCGCCCATCTGCCGGACGCGGCGAAATGGCTGCTGGCGGCGGGCATGTTGCTCGGCCGGCTTGAAATCTTCACGGTGCTGGTGCTGTTCGCCCCGCACTTCTGGCGCGATTGAGGCGTTTTTTCTAGCGCAGATAGCCGGCAAGATGGGTGCGGATATTTGCTTCCATCTCGGCGTCGAACGTTCTGAGGAGCGCTTCCACCAGCCGGAACCAATAGGCTTCGCGCTCGTTCACGCTCACATCCTCCGGCACGGTCTGGCTTTGCTCGACGCGCGTTTCGGCGAAGGCAAGGCGTTTGCCTTTCGCATCCACGATTTCGATGAGCACGTCGAGGGTGGCGTCGTAACGCACCGCCTGATCGACGGTGAAGAAGCCGGTAAGGCCGCTGGTCTTTGGCAGCTTCTCCTCCGTGACCTTGGCGTTCCGGATGACGACGCGGGCGGTGGCTGGCCCAACCGCCGCGTGCAGCCGGTCCCGCGCCCAGCGCTCCGCGGCCTTCGCCGGCGGGGTGGGGAAGCGGTGTTCGACGTTCGGCGCCTGCATCGAGGGCTGGGTAGCGTCGAGGATCTCGATCCGGTCGACGCCCAGCCGGATGGGAGGCAGGTGGCCGAAGGTGAGGCTCGGCTGGCTTATTGCCGGCGGCGCCGTCGTGCAAGCGGCCGGGATCGTCACGGCAAGGAGCAAAAGAAACGCTCCCAGAAAAAACTTTTCTATGTTAGGCACCAGACCAAAATCCCCTTCTGTGCGTGAAGGCGGTTTTCCGCCTCGTCCCAGACGACCGATTGCGAGCCGTCGAGCACGTCCGCCGTTACTTCTTCGCCGCGATGGGCGGGCAGGCAATGAAGAAAAAGCGCATCGGCTTTCGCCCTCTTCATCAGATGGGCATTCACCTGGTAGGGCGCAAGCAGTTGGTGCGCTTTCGCGTCGTCCGGCTGGCCCATCGAGAACCAGGTGTCCGTGACGATGGCATCGGCGCCGGCCGCCGCCGCCGCCGCTTCATCGAAAAGCGCAACGCGCCCCCCCTCGGCGGCCGCCCATTCCAGAAGCGCCTTGGCCGGCCGCCTCGGCGCCGGGCAGGCCAGCCGAAGTTCGAAGCCGAACCGCACGGCCGCCTGGACCCAGGTGCGGGCGACGTTGTTGCCGTCCCCGCACCAGGCGACCGTCCGGCCCTTGATCGGCCCGCGGCGTTCCTCGAAGGTCATGATGTCCGCCATCAGTTGGCAGGGATGGCTTGAATCCGTCAGGCCGTTGATGACGGGGACGTCGGCGTGCTCCGCCATTTCAAGCAGTTTTTTCTCCTGCGACGTCCGCAGCATGACCGCATCGACGTAGCGCGACAGAACGCGCGCCGTGTCGGCAATCGTCTCGCCCCGGCCAAGTTGCGAATCGACCTGGTTTAGCACGACGCTTGCGCCGCCGAGCTCGTACATGCCGACCTCGAAGGAGATGCGCGTCCGGGTTGAAGGCTTCTCGAAGACGAGCGCCAGCGTTTTCCCGGCGAGGGAAGGCGGTTTTTGCTTGCCGTTCTTGTAGGCGCTGGCGCGGTCGAGGATGCCGCGCAGCGTATCCGAATCGAGCCGGGCAAGATCGAGAAAGTGCCTGGGCGTGCTCATGCGGCCACCCGGCCGATGCGCTCCAGGATGGCGAGCGCTTCCTCCATGTGGGCCTCCTCGATGATCAGCGGCGGCAGCAGTCGGACGACGTTGTCTCCGGCGGCGACCGTAAGCAGCCCCTCCCGCCGAAGTGCCGCTACGACGTCGCGGCAGGGCGGCACTACCTTGAGGCCGATCATCAGCCCCTTGCCGCGCACGTCTGAGAACATCTTCGGATTCCGCCGGACCAGTTCAGCCAGGCGCGCAAGAAGCGTCTTGCCGATCCGCTGGACATGGGGAAGGAAGCCGCTCGCCAGCAATTCGTCGAGGACGACATTGGCGGCTGCCATCGCCAGCGGGTTGCCGCCGAAGGTGCTGCCGTGGCTTCCGACCGTCATGCCGGCGCCGGCGCGTTCCGTCGCCAGGCAGGCACCGACCGGAAAACCGCCGCCCAGGCCTTTCGCGGTGGCCAGGATATCGGGCGAAATCCCCGCCCATTCGTGGGCGAAAAGCTTGCCCGTCCGGCCCATGCCGGACTGTACCTCGTCGAGGAAAAGCAGGAGCCCGAACTCGTCGGCGATGGCGCGCAGTTCCCGCAAATCCTCCACCGGCCAGGGTCGTACGCCGCCTTCGCCTTGGATGGGTTCGGCGAGGATGGCGGCCGTCTGCGGACCGATCGCCGCCCGCAGCGTGTTCAGGTTGGCGAACGGCACGCGATCGAAGCCCTCGACGAGAGGGCCAAAGCCTTCGACATGTTTCGGCTGGCCGCCGGCGGCCAGCGTCGCCAGCGTCCGGCCGTGGAAGGCGTCGTCGAAAACCAGGATGCGGTAGCGTTCCGGATGGCCGTTCGCGAAATGGTGGCGCCGCACCATCTTGATTCCGCATTCGACGGCTTCCGCGCCGGAATTGCAGAAGAAGACGGTGTCGGCAAAGCTCGCCGCGACGAGCTTTTCCGCCAGCCGTTCCTGGCCCGGAATCCGATAGAGGTTCCCGCAATGCCAAAGCTTCGCCGCCTGCTCGCAAAGCGCTCGGACGAGCTTCGGGTGAGCGTGGCCCAGCGCGTCCACCCCGATGCCGGAAGCGAAGTCCAGGTAACGCTTGCCGTCCGTCGCAAAGAGATAGACCCCCTCGCCCCGCTCGAAGGCGATATCGGCCGATGCGTAGGTGGGCAGGATTGCCGGAATCACGTTTTACTCCCCAAAAGCGCGTTGCCTGGGATCACAAACTCGGGCGGGCTCACGAAAAGCTGGCGAGTATCTTGCCTGCAACGCCCCCTGTCAACGCAAGGCTTTGGCCGGTTCAGGGCTTCAGTTTGTACCCCGTCCGAAACATCTGGTAGCAGAGGAAAAGCAGCGCGAGATTGGTCAACGCCAACACCGCGACCCCGACGGGCAGCGAGCCGTCGGCGTGGCCGGTTAGCCCATAGCGGAAGCCGTCGATCGCATAGAAGAAGGGGTTGATCTCGGCCAGCCAGCGCCAGGCGGCGGGCAGCCGTTCGATCGAATAGAAGGTGCCGGAAAGGAAGGCGAGCGGCATAACGACGAAATTCGTCACCGCCGCGATGTGGTCGAATTTGTCCGCCCAGATGCCGAACACCGTGCCGAGCAGGGAAAGCATGAGCGAGGCGGCGATGGCGTGAAAAACGGGGAAGAAAAAATTATGTATCGACAGCCCCACGAAGGGGCCAAGCGCCGCCGCCGTCGCGCCGCCGACGAGGAGCCCTCGAATCACGCCGCCCACCGCATAGCCCACCGTGAGTTCGCCCGCGCTTAAGGGCGGCATGAGGGTATCCACGATGTTGCCCTGGACCTTTGCGATCATCAGCGAGGAAGACGTGTTCGCAAACGCGTTCTGGATGATTGCCATCATGATCAGGCCGGGGACCAGGAAGCGGGCGAAGGGAAGGCCGCTCGCCGTTTCTTCCACCCGGCCCAGCGCCAGCGTGAAGATCGCGAAAAAAATCAGCGCCGTCACCACGGGCGTCAGGATCGTCTGCGCATAGACCTTCAGGAAACGCTGAATCTCCCGGGCGCAAAGCGTCCAAAGGCCAAGCCAGTTCACCGGGCCGGAAAGATGGGTCTCGGGTGTCATGGGGCGGAATATCCCTTCAGCCTTCGGAAGCTCCGCGCCCACGATAGGGTTTACCGAAACGCCTCGCAAGCGCTGGCGGGAAAGGCGTGGCCGTGGCATGCTTCGTTCGATGGCGGGGTCTTCGCAAAAAGAAAAGCCGGCGGGAAAAGGGCGCAAGCCCCCGCGTGGGCCGAAGCGCGTCACGCCTACCTATCTCGAAAACGCCGCCCTTTTCTATCTTGGACGCACCGCCGCGTCCGTCGCCCATTTCCGGCGCGTGCTGATGAACAAGGTCCGCCGCTCGGCCAGCTTTCACGGCACGGACGTCGAGGAAGGCGCTGCGATCGTCGAGGATTTGATCAAGCGCTATGTGCGCTCGGGCCTGCTCAACGACGCAGCTTACGCGGAAGCCAAGGTCACCCAGTTGCATCGCAAGGGCCTGGCGCTTCGCCGCATCCACGCGGACTTGCGGACGAAAGGGGTCGAGGCCGAGGCAATCGGCGGGGCGGTTGCCAAGCTCCGCGAAGGGACCGCGGCGCCGGACCTGGCCGCCGCCATCGCCTATGTGCGCCGCCGGCGCTTGGGTCCCTGCCGGCCGTCGGCGGAAAGGCCGGGCCGCCATGCGCGCGACTTGGCGGCGCTGGCGCGGGCGGGGTTTTCCTACGAAGTTGCACAAAAGGTTCTGGCTGCGAAAGACGTTGAGGCCCTTGAGGCGCTGCGCGAGGAGGAAGACGCCTAAGGCTAGTAAGAATCGCCCGCCTCGTCCGCCGTTCCGCCGCGGCCGCCGCCCGTCCGGGTCGCGCGGTTGGTCGGCGGGGCCTTCGGCGACCGGCCCAGCCCTTGGAAGACGCGGTTGGCCTCGCCTTGGTAGACGGTGCGGTGCGGAAAGGGGATCTCGATCCCAAGCGCGTCGAAACGCTGCTTCATCCGGCGGTTGAATTCGCGGTTGGTGGCCCATTGCTGCAAGGGGCGCGTCTTTATCCGGGCCTTGATGATAACCGCTGAATCGTCGAAACGGTCGAGCCCCAGCACCTCGATCGGCTCCAGGATGCGATCGGCGAAGGCCGCGTCCGCCTGCATCTCGGCGCCGATCTCCTCCAGCACCGGAATGACGGCGTCAACATCTTCCCGGTAGGCGATGCCGATTTCGACCACGGCGTAGGAGAAATCCTTCGTCATGTTGAGGACGGTATCGACGGAACTGAACGGGATCATGTGCACCTTGCCCTCCAGGTCCCGCAGGCGGATGGTTCGGATCGTCAGCCCCTCGACAAGACCGGCGTGGGTGCCGATTCGCACGACGTCGCCTACGGCGATCTGATCTTCCATCAGGATGAAAAGGCCGGTGATGATGTCCTTGACGAGCGTTTGTGCGCCGAAACCGATGGCCAGGCCGACAACACCGGCGCCGGCGATCAAGGGCGCGATGTCGAGGCCAAGCTCCGACAGCACGATCATGGTCGCCACGACCGTGATGAGAACGAGAACCGCCATCCGAAAAAGGGGCAGCAGGGTCATCGCGCGGGCCTTGACGGCCCCGTCCTTGCGTTCGGATTTCTTGAGCTGCCGCTCGATGAAGGCCGTCGCAAGCTCGGCCAAAAAGGCGGCCAGGAAGACAACGAGACCGATCGTGAGCAGCGTTCCGAAGACCCGCCGGCCGAAATCGGTGGTGAGCCAGCCGAAGGCGTCGACCCCCCAGGCTTCCAGCAGCCAAAGCGCGGCGGCGAGAAGAACCAGATAGCGCACCGCGTAGTGCAGAACGACGAGGTAGCGATTCGCCCGCTCTTCAAGGCCCGGCATGTCGCGCTTAAGCGCGTCGCTGATTTCGAAGACGCGGTCGATCAGGCGATGAAGTCCGGCGAGCAAAACCCAGGCGGCGATCAAAACGCTGAGAGAAAGGAGACTCGCCCGGAGCACGAAAGCGAAGCCTTCCTCTATTCCCAAGGCCCAGATGCCGAAGAGAACGACGATGTAAAGAATGGCAAGGATATGCCAGACGGCGGCGAAGCGGTTGCGGAGGCCACGAAGGGGAAAAGGCTTCTTTTTGAACGCTCCTCCGATCGTCCGTAGCCAGTCGCCGACGCCTTTCCGGTTCTGCAGGACGAAGACGACGGCGAGCGCCGCCAGCACCAGGCCGACCGCCTTGACGAAGCCCAAGGAGGCCCCGCGGGAGAGGCCCAGCCGCAAGGCGGCCTCCAGGATGAAGAAGCCGTAAACCGCGACGTGGGTGAACCGCCGCGCCCAGATGTAGCCATAGCGCGCCGTCGCGTTGCCGATGGGGAGCAGGCGAAGCGACCCCGCGTGGGGCATGAGTAGCATCCGCGCGGCGGCGAGGATGGCGCGGGCAAGCAGGTTGGCGTTGATCAGGAATATGACGGCAAGCCGCTCATCGCCGGCGGCCGTCGTCAGCGACAGCGTGCCGTAAGCGAAGGCGGCGAAAGCGGCGATCGGCAAAAGGTCGAGCAGCGTCCGCGCCACCAGCAACCCGGCGCGCAAGAACGGGTTTTCCGCCGCCTGGTCCTCGACGGTGCGGCGGGCGGGCCGCAGCAGCGCGCGTGCGATCCATTCGCCGGCGAAACCGGCCGTCAACACCAGCCCGAGCCAGAGCAGCACGTCGAGCCAATACTGGCGCGCCGCTTCATCCGTTGCCTGGGCGAGAAGCCACGCCCATGCCTTGGGCGCGTCCGCCAGCACGGCGATGGTGTCTTGCAGCTCGATGCTCACGGTCCGGACCCGCCCAATAAGCAGGGCTTCCGTCCGCGCGCCGAAAGTTTCTTCCGGCTTCGCCTCGCCTTCCTTCGCCACCGTCGCGAGGGTGCGCAGGCGTTCGAGGAAGCGTTCGCGCTCCTCCTCGTTCTCCAGGGTCTTGAGCAGCGTTTCCGCCGCCGCCGGCGTTACGCCTTGGGCGTTTCCGGCCGCTTCCGCTGCCCACCCGGCGGGTGCCGGGACGCTGCAGAAAAGGAGGAAAAGGCCGCCGACGGCCCACGCCGGTGCCCATCCGCGGGCCGCGTGACGGCGCGTCAGAAACCGTCGCCCCGCTTTCCAGATCGCGCTATAAAGGCGGGAAATCGAGAAAAAAAGCATGTCCGTAACAATTTACCACAATCCACGCTGTAGTAAATCACGAGCGACGCTCGAGCTTTTGCGGTCCCGCGGCGTGCAGCCTGCGGTGATCGACTATCTGAAAACGCCGCCGACGGCGGCGGAGCTGCGTTGGCTTTTGCGCCTGCTCGGGCTTGGCGCCAAGGACCTTATTCGTATGAACGAAGACGAATACAAGGCCATCCAGCACCTCGACCTCGACGCGGAAGGGCTCATCGCCGTCATGGCGAAGCATCCGAAACTCATCCAGCGGCCGATCGTCGTCGCCAATAACCGCGCCGCCCTCGGCCGCCCGCCGGAAAACGTCCTCGCCATCCTCTGAGCGGGCAGGCATGCGATGCTGCGTCTTTTTGTAGGGATCCCGTTGCCGGAAGCGGTCCGCGCCCGTCTGCGCGCGCTTTGCGCCGGGTTGCCGAACGCCCGCTGGGTGCGGCCGGAAAACCTGCATCTTACGCTTCGCTTCATCGGCGAGGTGACCGAGGACGTGGCGGAGGATATCGACGATTCCTTAAGCGCCGTCCGCCCGCCCGCCTTCGCGATGGAACTTTGCGGGCTCGGCTTTTTCGGCAACGGATCGGCCCCGCGCCAGATCTGGGTGGGGGTTACGCGAAACCCGGCCCTTCTTCACCTGCAGGAAAAGGTCGAATCGGCGATCGTGCGGGCGGGCCTTCCGCCGGAAGGGAGAAAATTCATTCCCCACGTCACCCTGGCCAGGCTTCGCGGCCAGCGGGCCCCGCGCCTGCAGGCGTTTCTCCTGCAGCACGAGCCGCTGCGCGAAGATGCCATCGCGGTGCGGAACTTCACGCTTTTTTCGAGCACGCTTTCGGACCAGGGGTCGATCTACGTGGCGGAGGCCGAATACCCTCTCACCGGCGGCTAGACGCCGAAGCGCCGCAAGGTCCGCTCGACGGCGTTCACGTAGCCGCCGCCGAAAAGGTGGACGTGCACGAGCAGGGGATAGAGGTTGTAAAGGTCACGCCGCGCCTCCCAGAAGCCTTGCCGCAAGGGCCGAAGCTCGCCATAGCGACGGAAGAAGGTTTCTCCGAAAGTCGAGAAAAGCGTTGCGAAGGCAAGCTCGATCTCGGCATCCGCGAAATAGATGGCGGGGTCCACGAAGGCGGCGATGCGGCCGTTCTTGGCCAGCACGTTGCCGCCCCATAGATCGCCGTGGATGAGGGAGGGCCTCGCATCCTCCGCGATCCATTCGTCGAGGCGGGCGCCAAGCCTCTCGATGCGGCCGAGAAAGGCGACCGGCAGCTTGCCCGCCGCTACCGCCTCGCCCGCCATGTAGCGAAGGCGCTGGTCGCGGAAGAAATCCCGCCAACCGGCGGTGGACGGGTTCGGCTGCGGCAAGCCGCCGATCCGCGTCGCCTCCTCGAAGCCGAAGGTCTGCGCCGTGATGTCGTGGAGGTTGGCCAGAAGCTCGGCCGCGTCCTCTTCGACGGCGGGCGTGATGGGGCCGGCGCTTTCGACATAGCTCATCAGGAGAAGGGTATCCCCGGCGAAGACGACCTCCGGCACCGGCAGGCGGCTTCTTTGGCGAAGGGTGCGAAGCATGCGCCCCTCCAGCGCGAGATCGCCTCCTTGCTTGCCGACTTTGGCGGCCACCCTCGCGCCGTCCTCGAAATCGACGCGGTAGACCGCCGCGCTGGCGCCGCCGCCAAGCGGCGTCAGGCGTTTCGGGCGCTTGCCCATGTGTTGTTCGATCGCGGCTTCGAGCGTCTTCACGCCTTGGCGTCCGCCAGCCGGGCCCGGATTTCGGCCAGAAGCCCCGCCGCTCCTTCCTCGATCAGCGCGAGCGCACGGTCGAAGTGGTCAGCGCCGCCATAATAGGGGTCGGGCACGTCGCGGACCTCGGTTGCCGCCGCGAAGTTCAGGAAAAGGTGAAGCCGGTCCGCGTGGTCCGGCGGGCAGAGGCGTTGCAGGATTGTGTGGTTCTGGCGGTCCATCGCCAGCACGTAATCGAAATCCGCGAAGTCGCGTTTTCGGACCTGGCGGGCGCGCAGATGGCCGATCTCGATTCCCCTCCGGCGGGCGGCGGCTTCGGCCCTCGGGTCCGGCGGGTCGCCGATGTGGTAACCGTGGGTGCCCGCCGAATCGATGGCGACCAACCGGGCGAAGCCTGCCGCCTCGACCATCGCGCGAAAAACGCCCTCCGCCGTCGGCGAGCGGCAGATGTTCCCCATGCAGACGAAGAGAACGCGAATCACCCTTACCTCTTTTTCGTCGACCGGGGCTAGTATTACGCCGCCATGCGAGACGCGGGAAGCCCATCCATCGTCGTCTTGACGGGGGCCGGAATATCGAAAGAATCCGGTCTTTCCACCTTCCGGGACAGAGACGGCATCTGGGCGCGGGTCGCTATCGAGGATGTCGCGACACCGGCGGCGTTCCGGCGCGACCCGGCGCGCGTCCACGCTTTCTATAACGAACGCCGTCGCGGCCTGCTGGCGGACACCGTTCGCCCGAACGCCGCCCACCTGGCGCTCGCCAGGCTTGAGGCCGAATGGCCGGGCGAGGTGAGGATCGTTACCCAGAACATCGACGATCTGCACGAGCGCGCCGGCGCGCAAAACGTCCTGCATATGCACGGCGAGCTTCTGAAGGCGCGCTGCGCGGCGTGCCGCGCCGTGTTCGCCTGCGGGTTCGATCTTTCGGTCGCAATGCCCTGTCCGGAATGTCGGCGCGCCGGCGGCTTGCGCCCGCACGTCGTCTGGTTCGGCGAGATGCCCTTCGAGATGGAGCGGATCTACGAGGCCCTGGCGGCGTGCGGCCTCTTTCTTTCGATCGGCACCTCCGGCAGCGTCTACCCGGCGGCGGGTTTCGTGCGGGAGGTGCGCGCGCACGGCCGGGCGCGGACGGTCGAACTCAACCTGGAACCCTCGGAGGGCCGCTCCTTCTTCGACGAAGAGCGCACCGGCCCGGCGACGGTCGTCGTGCCCGCTTTCGTGGGCGCGCTGTTGGCAAAGGTATCGGCATGACGGCCGCCCTCGAAAAACTGCTGCGCGAGGTTCGGGCCTGCCGGTTCTGCGAGGCGGCGCTTCCCTTCGCGCCGAAGCCGGTCGTGCGCGCAAACTCCGCCGCCCGCGTCCTGATCGTAGGCCAGGCGCCCGGCACCCGCGTGCACGCGACCGGCATCCCCTGGAACGACGCCTCGGGCGACCGGCTTCGCGCCTGGCTCGATCTCGACCGCGAGACGTTTTACGACGAAACGCGAATCGCGATCGTGCCGATGGGGTTTTGCTACCCGGGGAAGGGCCGCGGCGGCGATCTCCCGCCACGCCCCGAATGCGCGCCAAAATGGCACGCTTCGCTGCTTGGGCACATGCCGGAAATTCGGGTGACTTTGCTGTTCGGGCGCTATGCGCAGGCCCGCTATCTGGGCGAGCGCGTCCGCCCCACGCTCTCCGAGACCGTCCGCGCCTGGCGGGAGTTCGCGCCGAATTTCTATCCCCTGCCGCACCCAAGCCCCAGAAATCAATTATGGCTCAGAAAAAATCCGTGGTTCGAGCGGGACGTTGTGCCCGCCATCCGCGCCGCCGTCCGGGCTGAGCTTCGAGGCCTTCCTTGATCTTGCCTGCCGCTCGCGTCATCTTGGGAGGGAATTTTCAGGGAGAATGCCTATGTCCGAAAAGCTCGTCGGCGCCCATCGCGCAACGGCCCTTCACGAAATCCACGGCTGGGCCGAGCATGAAGAGCGCGACGCCATCCGCAAGACCTTCCATTTCGCCGACTTCGCCGAGGCTTTCGCCTTCATGACGCGGGTCGCGATCCTGGCTGAAAAACGCGACCACCACCCGGAATGGTTCAACGTCTATAACCGGGTCGAGGTCATCTTGAGCACCCACGACGCCGGCGGGCTTACCCAGAAGGACATCGACCTTGCCCGCCTCATCGACGAGGTTGCCTCGCTCCGCGAGAAATAGCCCTTACCCCGATTCCGGTCGTTCTTCCTTGCGTTTCCGCCCCCGCCATTTCTTCCACGCGGGCTTTGGGCGGGGTAATCCTTTCGCTATCGCCACCGGATCGGTGCCCTCGACAGCGCCGGCCGAGGCCGGGGTTATCGGCGTGTGATGAAGCCGCGCCTCGCGCTGGGCGATATAGATGGCGGCGACCGCGATGACGCCGCTCCCCACCCAGGTCCAGATGTCCGGCACTTCCTGAAAGAGAAGAAAGCCGAGGATGGCGACGAAGGGAAGCCGCAGATAGTCGAAGGGCAGGATGGCGCTTATGTCGGTGACGGCGAAGGCGCGCGTCATCGCGATATGGCCCGCCGTGCCTGCCCCGCCGAGCGCAATCAGGAACAAAAGCTCCTCGAAACCCGGCGTCTTCCAGACGAAAAGCGCCGGCACCAGGGAGAGCGGCGTCAGGATGAGGACCATGTAAGTCACCATCGCGTTCGTCGATTCGGTGCGGGACAGCTTCTTGACCGTGATGACGGAACTCGCCATGGCGACCGCTGAAAGAAGAACGAGAATCGCCGCCGGCTCGATCGCCGCCGTCCCCGGCCGCAGCAGGATGAGCGTACCCAGAAATCCGACGAAGGTGGCGCTGCCCCTCCGCCAGCCGACCTTTTCGTTGAGAAGGAAGGGGGCGGCGGCGGTGGCGAAGAGCGGCACCGTGAAACTGAGCGCGACGGCTTCGGCCAGCGGCATGAGCGTGAGGGCCGTGAACCAGGTCAGCATCGCGAAGAGGCCGATGACACTGCGCGTCACGTGCACGCCAAGCCGCGCCGTGTGCAGCGCGCCGACGCCGGCGCGAAAAAGCCACGGCAGCATGAAGACAAGTCCGAAGAAGCTACGGAAGAATGCGATCTCGAAAGGGTGGAACGCGTATTTTTCGGCGATGTAACGGATGAGGGCGATAAGGACGGCAAAAGCGACGGCCGCCAGCGTCATCCAAAGCGCGCCTTGCAGGGGGATGGAAAGGGGTACCCGGCTTTTTCGGGAAGAAGATCGTCGCGTCATCGCCTCAACTTAGGAGCGGCGATGCGCGGCGGCAATGGCCAAGGCCTCGCCAAGGCGGCTCCGCGCTGCCATACTTCTCCGCAGGCAGGACAGAGGAAAGCCCATGCAATTTCTGGTGATTGCCAAGGACGGCACGGACGAAGGCGCGCTTGCGCGCCGGATGCAGGCGCGGGAGGCGCATCTCGAAGGGGCGTGCCAGATGCACGCGAAGGGCGAGATGATTGAAGGCGGGGCCATACTCGACGCGGAAGGCCGGATGGTGGGTTCCTGCTGCATCGTCGAATTCCCGTCCCGTAAGGAGCTGGACGCCTGGCTCGCAAAGGACCCTTACACGACCGGCGGGGTGTGGCGGGAAATCGAGGTGCGGCCTTTTCGGGTCGCCGCCCTAGGCCGCAAGGGCTAGCGCGTTTCCTTCAGGCAAGCCCATCGGCGACCGTGAAATGCGCCTCCGTGCGCGTCTTGACGTCTTCAACGGTCACCCCCGGCGCCAGTTCGACGAGCTTCATCCCGGACTTCCCGATCGTGAAGACGCCACGCTCGGTGATCACCATGTCGACGACCCCCTTGCCGGTCAGCGGCAGGATGCAGCTTTTCAGGAGTTTCGGCGAGCCGTCCTTCGCGTTGTGCTCCATCAGGACGACGACCTTCCGGACGCCGGCGACGAGGTCCATGGCGCCCCCCATCCCTTTCACCATCTTGCCGGGGATCATCCAGTTCGCCAGGTCGCCGTTCTCGGCCACCTGCATGGCGCCCAGGATCGAAAGGTCGATATGCCCGCCGCGGATCATGGCGAAGGAGGCGGCGCTGTCGAAATAGCTGCTGCTGTCGAGTTCCGTGATCGTCTGCTTGCCGGCGTTGATGAGATCGGGGTCCTCCTCGCCCTCGTATGGGAAGGGGCCCATGCCGAGCATGCCGTTCTCGCTCTGCAGCGTGACCGTCATGCCTTCCGGGATATAGTTCGCGACGTGCGTCGGCATGCCGATGCCTAGGTTGACATAGAAACCGTCCCGCAACTCCTTCGCGGCGCGTCGCGCCATCTCTTCGTGTGTCCAGGACATCGCGCGCCCTCCTTAAGCCGCTTTTCCGGGGTGCGGCCGTGTCGTCCGCCGCTCGATCCGTTTTTCGTAACGGCCCCCGTGCAGGATGCGCTGCACGAAGATGCCGGGCGTGTGGACAAGCTCGGGGTCAATCTCGCCGGGTTCGACGAGGTGCTCGACCTCGGCGACGGTGACCTTTGCGGCGGTCGCCATCATCGGGTTGAAGTTCCGCGCCGTCTTCCGGTAGACGAGGTTGCCGGCCGTATCCCCCTTCCAGGCCTTCACGATCGCCAGATCGCCGGTGATGCCCCGCTCCATCACGTAGCGCTCGCCGTCGAATTCGCGGGTTTCCTTACCCTCGGCGATGACCGTGCCGAAGCCGGTCTTCGTGAAGAAGGCGGGGATACCGGCGCCACCGGCGCGGATCCGTTCGGCCAGCGTGCCTTGCGGGTTGAATTCGAGTTCGAGTTCGCCGTTCAGGTAGAGCTTCTCGAAAAGCTTGTTCTCTCCGACATAGGAGGAGACCATCTTGCGGATCTGGCGGGTTTCAAGAAGGATGCCGAGACCGAAGCCGTCAACCCCGCAATTGTTGCTGACGACGGTCAAGCCCTTGACGCCGGCCGCGTGAATCGCCGCGATAAGGTGTTCGGGAATGCCGCAGAGCCCGAAGCCTCCGGCCAGGATCGTCATGTCGTCGAAGAGAATCCCGTCGAGGGCGGATATCGCGTCCGGGTAGACCTTTGAAGACATTGTTTTTCCTCTCCCCGTCTCCGCCAGTGTCGTTTGGCGTTTGGCGTTTGGCGTTTGTTCGATGGGGCCGCCGGCCCGTTAAGGCCTTTTCGACACCAGCACGATCTTGCCGGTTGCCCGCCGCGTCTTCAATCGGTTTAAGGCTTCCCCCGCGTCGGCGAGAGGAAAAGTTTCCGAAACGTGGGGCTTAAGCCTGCCTTCCTCCCACCAGCGGAATAGCGTCGCGAAGCTTTCGCGCACCAGGGCGGGCTTTCGCTCGATATAGGCCCCCCACGCGAAACCGAAGGCGGCGACATTTTTAACCAGGAGCACGTTGGCCGGGATCTGGGGCACCGTCCCGCTTGCAAACCCGATGAGGACGATGCGTCCGCCCCAGGCAATCGCCCGCAGCGAGGCATCGAAGACGGGCCCGCCGACCGGGTCGTAGACGACATCGGCACCCCGGCCGCCGGTCAGTTCCTTGACTCGTGCCCGGATATCCTCCGCCTGCGAATCGATCCCGACATCGGCGCCGTGCGCGCGGGCAAGGGCAAGCTTCTCCGCGCTGCTTGCGGTGGCGATGACGCGCGCCCCCATCGCCTTGCCGACCTCGACCGCCGTCAGGCCGACGCCGCCGCCGGCGCCATGGACGAGCAGCGTCTCGCCGGCCTGCAAATCGGCTCGCCAGGCGAGCGCCCCGTGGGCGGTGCCGTAGGCGACCGCGAAGCCGGCCGCGTGGACGAAATCCAGCCCGTCCGGGATCGGGAAGGTGGCGGCGCTTTCCGCGACGACTTCTTCCGCGAAGCCCCCGTGCCGGGGGATGGCCATGACGCGCATGCCGGGAACAAGGCCTTCGACCTCGGCCCCGCATTCCATGACCGTGCCCGCGATCTCGAGGCCGGGCGTGAACGGAAATGGGTGCTTTTCCTGGTACTGGCCGGTGATCATCAAGAGATCGGCGAAATTGACGCCGGCCGCGTGCACCCGGATCCGGACCCCGGTCGGGAAAAGGGCGGGCGGCGGTGCCGATTCGAAGGAAAGTTTTTCCGGCGGTCCCCATTCCCGGCAAAGAACGGCTTGCATCTTGGTTTTCTCGGCTCCATCTCGTATGACTGGCAGTCTTGCCCAGCCCCTGCTGGGGAATTTTCTTACCTGAACCGGAAAGACAAGGAAAGGCGATGGGAAGGCACGGCGCGACAAGGCGAATTCGACCCTTAAAACTGCGCGGTTTGCTTCCGCTGGCGGCGGCCCTGCTTTTTTTTGCGCCCGCCTGGGTGGCAAATACCCGTGCCGACGAAATCAAGACGCTCGGCGAATTCGGGCAGTGGGGGGCCTATTTCTATATCGAGCAGGCCGCCAAGGTTTGCTACAACGCCTCCCGGCCGATCCAGCAGGAGGGGGATTATACCCGTCGCGGCGAGGCCTTCATCCTGGTAACCCACCGGCCCGCCGCGTCCACCCGCGACGTCGTGAGCATTCAGGCGGGCTACCCGTTCCAGGAAGGCAGCGAGGCCACGCTCACGGTTGACGGCGGCAAGGCTTTCCATCTGTTCACCGAGGGGGACATGGCCTGGACGAAGGACAAGAAAACGGACCAGGCGCTGGTCGTCGCCATGAAGAAGGGGGGGCGGATGGTCGTTGTCGGCGTTTCCAGCCGGGGGACGAAGACGACGGACACCTATTCGCTGGCCGGCTTTACGGCCTCTCACCGGGCAAGCTCCCTCGCCTGCGGCCTGAAATAGGCGCTAGACTGGGGCCCCAAGAAACCCGTTGCGCGTCGCGCGCCTCCCCCGCTACACACGAGGCCCTCATGGATGGCCGGATCGAAACGCGGAAATCGCCTCTCATGCCGCCGCCCTTGCCGGCGGTAAAGGTGGCGCGCGGCCTCATCGGTTTAAGCCGCGAGGAACTCGCCGCCGCCCTTGTCGAACTTGGCGAATCGCCCTACCGGGCGAAGCAGCTTTGGCATTGGATCTACTACCGGGGCGCCGCGCGCTTTCCCGAGATGACGACGCTGGCCAAGCGGCTGCGCGCCCGCCTTGCGGAAGGCCATGCCCTGGACCGGCCAGTGGTTCGCCGGCTTCAGGAATCGGCGGACGGTACCCGGAAATGGCTGTTGGCTTTCGCGGACGGGGAGGAAGCGGAGACCGTCCACATTCCGGAAGAAGACCGCGGTACGCTTTGCATATCTTCCCAGGTCGGCTGCACGCTCAACTGCCGGTTCTGCCACACCGGCACCCAGCGCCTGGTGCGGAATCTTTCGGCCGGCGAAATCGTCGGCCAGATGATGGTCGCGCGCGATCATCTCGGCGAATGGCCGAGCCCGAAGGAAGCGCGGCGCGTCTCGAACGTCGTCTTCATGGGCATGGGCGAGCCGCTCTACAATTACGAGAACGTGGCGAAGGCGATCCACATCCTCTCGGATGGGGAGGGGATCGCGCTTTCGAAACGGCGCATTACGCTTTCGACGGCCGGCGTCGTGCCGATGATCCGGCGCGCCGGAGAGGAACTTGGGGTGAATCTTGCCATCTCGCTGCACGCGACGACGGATGCGCTTAGGGACGAACTCGTGCCGCTCAACCGGAAATACCCGCTGGACGCCTTGCTGGAGGCCTGCCGGAACTACCCGCGGGCGGCGAACTCGCGGCGCATCACGTTCGAGTACGTCATGCTGAAGGGCGTGAACGATACGCCCGCGGATGCGAAACGCCTCGTGCGGTTGATTGCGGGTATCCCGGCGAAGGTGAACCTCATTCCCTTCAACGCCTGGCCCGGCGCCCCTTACGCCTGTTCGGAGGCTTCCGCCATCGCCGCCTTCGTCGATGTCGTCAACGCCGCCGGCTATGCCTCGCCGGTGCGTACGCCGCGCGGCCAGGATATCCTGGCCGCCTGCGGCCAGTTGAAATCCGCGAGCGAACGGAAATCAAGGCGGACTTTAATCGTGGAAGGGAGCATCGGCGATGGTCGGTAACGTGAAAAAAGTGGTGCTTGCCTATTCCGGGGGGCTCGATACCTCCGTCATCCTGAAATGGCTTGAGGAAACCTATGGCTGCGAGGTCGTCACCTTCACGGCCGACCTCGGCCAGGGGGAGGAACTCGATGAGGCGAAAACGAAGGCGCAGGCGGCCGGCGTGAAGGAGATTTTCGTCGAGGACTTACGGGAAACCTTCGTCCGCGACTACGTCTTCCCGATGTTCCGGGCGAACGCGCTCTACGAAGGGGTTTACCTGCTCGGCACCTCGATCGCGCGGCCCCTGATCGCGAAACGCCAGGTCGAAATCGCCGCCGCAACCGGCGCCGACGCCGTCGCCCACGGGGCGACGGGGAAGGGGAACGACCAGGTACGCTTCGAGCTTGCCTACTACGCGCTCAACCCGGACATCCGCGTGGTGGCGCCGTGGCGGGAATGGGACCTGGACTCGCGGACGAAGCTTGTCGAGTACGCGGACCGGCGCGGGATCAAGGTCACGAAGGACAAGAAAGGCGAGCCGCCCTATTCCATGGACGCGAATCTCCTGCACGTTTCCTACGAGGGCAAGGCGCTCGAGGACCCCTGGGTCGAGCCGGAGGAGACCATGTTCCTCCGCACGGTCGCCCCGGAGGTGGCTCCCGACACGCCCGGCCGTGTCGAGATCACCTTCCAGGCCGGCGATCCGGTCGCCGTGGACGACGAACGCTTGAGCCCGGCCGCCCTTCTGCAAAGGCTGAACGAACTGGCCGGCGCCCACGGCATCGGCCGGGTCGATCTCGTCGAGAACCGCTTCGTCGGCATGAAGTCGCGGGGCGTCTATGAAACGCCCGGCGGCACGCTTCTTTATATCGCGCACCGGGCGGTGGAGAGCCTGACGCTCGACCGTGGCGCCATGCACCTCAAGGACGAACTTGCGCCGCGCTACGCCGAGCTCGTCTACAACGGCTTCTGGTTCTCGCCGGAACGCGAGATGCTGCAAGCCGCAATCGACGCCAGCCAGAAGAACGTGACCGGCACCGTGCGGCTCAAACTCTATAAGGGAACGGCGAGCGTGATCGGCCGGAAATCGCCGGTCGGTCTCTACGACGCAGGGCTTGCCACCTTCGAGGCGGGCGCCGGCTACGACCAGCGCGACGCGGAGGGCTTTATCAAACTCAACGCGCTTAGACTTAGGCTTGCCGCCCGCAAGCGTCGCTGATTTAGAGATTTTCCGGGTTGAGGCCCCGCTGGCGGCAGGCCGCCGTCAGCGTGTTCTGCAGAAGGCAGGCGATGGTCATCGGGCCGACGCCCCCCGGTACCGGCGTAATGGCGCCGGCGATGGGCAGCGCTTCGGCGAAGGCGACGTCGCCGACCAGCCGCGCCGCGCCTTCCTTTTCCGCGATCCGGTTGATGCCAACGTCGATGATGGTGGCGCCCGGCTGGATCCAGTTTCCGCGCACCATTTCGGGCTGGCCGGTGGCGGCGATCAGGATGTCCGCCTGGCGGCATTCGGCGGCGAGGTCCCGGGTTCGGGAATGGGCCAGCGTCACCGTGCAGTGCTCGCGCAGCAGCAGGAACGCCATCGGCTTGCCGACGATGTTCGACCGCCCGAGCACCAGCGCCTTCTTTCCCCGGAGATCGCCGAGCGTATGCTTGAGCAGCAGCATGCAGCCAAGCGGCGTGCAGGGGATCATGCCTTCGCCGCCGGTTACCAGGCGGCCGACGTTCACGACGTGAAAGCCGTCCACGTCTTTCAAGGGGTCGATCGCGTCAATGACGGCGTTCGGGTTGATCTGCTTCGGCAGGGGCAGCTGCACGAGGATCCCGTGCACGGCGGGGTCGTGGTTGAGCCGGCCGACGAGGGCGAGCAGTTCCTCCTCGCTTGTCGTGGCGGGAAGGTCGTGCTTGAAGGAGCGCATGCCGGCCTCGGCCGTCTGCTTCACCTTGTTCTTGGTGTAGATCTGGCTGGCCGGGTTGTCGCCGACCAGGACGACGGCAAGGCCCGGTGTGGGCCCGCCGGTTTCCTTCAGGCGGGCAACCTTACGCGCCACCTCGGCCCGCAGGTTCGCGGCAAAGGCCTTTCCGTCGATGATCTTGGCGTCAGTCATGGCGGGACTTGAGCCACGCATCGAGGCGCCGCGCAAGGGTTTTGCGGTCTTCGGCAAGCCGCAGCACTTTTCGGCGGTCCTTCTCGCCCCGCACGACGGCGATCCGCCCCTGCGGCAGGTCCCAGGCCTTGGCCAGCAGGCGCACCACCATGGCGTTCGCTTTCCCTTGTTCCGGTGCTGCCGTCACCGCGATCTTGAGCGCGGTTTCGCCTTTCGCGTCCGTCCGCAGGCCCTCGATCCGGGTGCGGCTCGCCTTCGGCGTCACCTGTACGGCAACGTAAAGCTCGCCCGCGCGCTCCGAAAAGGGGGATCCTTTAACCAAGGTATTCGAACAGCAAATTCCGAAGAAAGATCAGGGCGAGAATCAGGATCACCGGCGAGATGTCGATCCCGCCCAAGGAAGGCAGGACGCGCCGGATGGGGCGCAGCACCGGCTCCGTGACACGGTAGAGGGACTCGCCGACCATGGCGACGAAGCGGTTGCTGGTGTTCACGACGTTGAAGGTGACGAGCCAGCTCAAGACTACGGAAAGGATCACAAGCCAGATGTAAAGCTCGATCACGGTGTCGAGAAGAAGAAGGAAAGAATGCATTGCGTGAACGAAGATGGCCCTGCCAGGAGGAAGACGGGGAACCCTACCCTTAAGGCCCGTCCTCCGCAACCCGGCAAACGCCGGGTGCGGTCCGAGGGCCTGCCCGTTTACAGGGGCCGCGCGGGCAGGGAGTCTTGACATTGGGCGGGCCTCAGGAACACACTCCCCGCCGCCTCCGGGGCCGTAGCTCAGTTGGGAGAGCGTCGCGTTCGCAATGCGAAGGTCAGGGGTTCGACCCCCCTCGGCTCCACCACTTAAATTTTCCGGAGTCTCCGACCAAGAGACAACGCCTTGCCAGAGCCCTCGGTTTTCCTGGGGTTCTGGCGTTTCGGCGGCGGTTCTCCGTTCAATTTATGGCGGGCAACAGCGGCCCAAGCAACCAAGCCGCGAGCGACACGAGCCCGATGGCAAGCAGGTTCATGACGATCCCGGCGCGCATCATGGCGGCGACGGTGACGTGCCCGGTTGCGAAAACTAAGGCGTTGGGCGGCGTCGCCACCGGCAGCATGAAGGCGCAGCTGGCGGCCATCGCAACGGCTGCGGATATGGTCACAAGGTCCATGCCGGTGCCGGCGGCGATCGTCGCCACGATCGGCAGCAGGGCCGCCACCGTCGCCGTGTTGCTGGCAAGCTCGGTCAGCAGGACGACGGTCGCGGTCAGCGCCAGCAGGAACAGCGGCATGGGCACTCCCTCCAGGCCGGCGAGTCCCCGGCCTATCCAGGCGGCGAGCCCGCTTGCGTCCATGGCCGCCGCGAGCGAGAGCCCGCCCCCGAAGAGAATCAGCACCTGCCAGGGAATCTCTTGCGCCTCGCGCCAGCTCATCAGGAAGCGGCGATCCGTGGCCACGCCGCTTGGAATCAGAAAAAGCGCGGCGGCGCAAAGCAGCCCGATGCCGGGATCGCTGAGGCCCTCGAGGCCGGGCACCCGGTTGAGGAGCGGCCGTGTGATCCACAACGCGGCCGCTGCAACAAACACCAGGCCGACGCGCCGCTCGGCTGGCGTCATGGCGCCATCTAAAGCCAGCCCCTCGACCAGCTTGCCCCCCCGAAACGCCGCCACGAAATCGGGCGTCATCGGGTACACCAGCCGTGTCAGGACGAGCCAGGCAAGCGGCAGGAAGATCAGGACCAGCGGTACCGCCACCGCCGACCAGACGGCGAACGACAAATCGATCCCGTGCTTCTCCGAGAGATAGCCGGCGAGCAGCGCGTTGGGTGGCGTGCCGATCAGCGTGCCCATCCCCCCGATGCTGGCGGCGTAGGCGAGGCCGAGCAGCAGGGTGAGCGCGAAGCGGCGCACGTTTTCGCCGGTCCCGCGCGCTTCCTCCACGACGGAAAGGATCGAGACCGCGACCGGCAGCATGAGCACCACGGCGGCCGTGTTGCTGATCCACATGGACAGGAAGCCGCTGGCCACCATGAAGCCAAACACGAGCCGGCGTGGATCGGTGCCTATGGCCCGCACGGCCGCAAGGGCCAGCCGCTTGTGCAGCCCCCACCGCTTGACGCCGGCCGCCAGCAAGAAGCCGCCCATGAACAGGAACACGAGCGGATTGGCATAGGGCGCCGCCGCCGCGCCGATGTCGGCAATACCGAGAAGCGGCAGCACGATCAGCGGCAGCAGCGCCGTGACGCCGATCGGGACGGGTTCGGTGCTCCACCAGACCGCCATCATCAACGCGAGGCCAAGCGTGCGCCAACCGGCCAACGGCAGGTCACCCGGCGGCGGCAGGGCCATTGTCCCGAGGAACAGCACGAGACCCGCCAGGAGTCCGACGAGGGAGGAAAGCGGCAACGGGAATGTCGGTTTTAGATTCATCGTCGGATTAACCGTGCCCGCCGTCTTAAGGATGGGGAGATATCGGAGACATAGAGCACCATCGCCGGCCTGCGGGCAACCGGCACAGCCGCCCCGTTTTCTTCCCGGCCTCTCGTTTTCGGCCGGTTTTCGGCCGTCTTTCAAACGCCATGGGGGTGGTGTAAGGTCCGCCTCCCATCCCCCTATCCGACGTCAAACGAAAGTCAGGATTTTGCGATGATCCTTGCCCAGATTACCGACCTCCACGTTCGTTCGCCGAAGGTGCCCGCGATTTACCCCTTCGACATCAACGCGCTTCTTCGCAAGGCGGTGGGTACGCTCGGCGCCTTCGAGCCGAAGCCCGACGCCGTCATCGTAACGGGCGATCTCGTGGATTGCGGCCGGGAGGACGAATACGGACTTCTCCTCGAAATCCTGAAGCCGATCCAGGTTCCGGTTTACCTGATCCCCGGCAACCACGACGAGCGCGAGACTTTCCGCAAAGTCCTGCGCCCCCATCACGCCTACCTGCCGAAGGAAGGCTTCCTCCAATACGTCGTCGAAGATCACCCCCTTCGTCTGGTCGCCTTGGACACGACGGTTGCGGGTTCGGACGGCGGCATGCTTTGCGAGGCGCGGCTGGACTGGCTCGAAGCCCGCCTCAACGAGGCGAAGGATCGCCCGACGGTCGTCTTCATGCACCACCCGCCGATCCGCACCTGGATGCCGGAGATGGACAGCCTGCGTTGCGTGAACGGGGACAAGCTGCGCGCGCTGTTGCGCGGCCATCCCCAGGTTCAGCGCGTCACCTGCGGCCACGTGCACCGGCCGGTCCAGGTCCATTGGGAGCATGCGATCGTCAACGTCGCACCCAGTGCTGTCCACCAGCTCCACCTCGACTTTACCCCCGAGCAGTTGGTGCGCTACACGCTGGAGCCGGCCGGCTTCCACGTCCATCTCTGGGACGCGGAAGAGGGCATTATCACCCACATGGCCCATGTCGGCGATTTCCCCGGGCCGTTCGATTTCCACACCACCGCGCGGGCCGATCACCGGGGCGAGTTGCGCTAGGCGGCGTCACTCGGGCGCAGGTTGCGCGGGGTTCTCTTCCAGCATCCGGATCTGGGTGCCGAGCGGCGCGGCGAGCGGGTGGTCCTGCGGCAGGTCCCTGGCCAGTTCCCGCCAGCGCCCGAGCGCGGCTTCGGTGTCGCCGTCCTGGGCGTCGGCGAGGCCAATATAATAACGGGCGGCAACGTCCTTCGGGTCGTAGTCGAGGACGGAAACGAAGGCGCGCCTTGCCGCCGGCGTTACCTTGCCTTTTTCCGACAGCACCAAATTCTGGGCATAAAGGGAGAGAAGGTCCGGCCGCTCGGTGCCGGCAAGGCTGATGGCTTGGGCGTAGGCGTCCGCCGCCTCGTCGTAACGGGCGAGGAACTGGTGGGCTTGGCCGAGCCGGGTCCAGCCTTCGAGATTGTCCGGGTTTTCTTTCAGCTCGGCCTTGAGCTTGGCCACAAGATGCGCGATCTCGCCGCCCGGGTCGCGTTGGGCGCTTGCCGCCCGGTAGGGCTGGCTCGGCAGCAAGGGCGAGCCTTGCAACGCGTAAAGAATAACGGCGCCGATCGTGACGCTGAGCACGATGACGCCGGCCGTCCGCAAGGGGTCGAAATGGAAGCGGGGTTTTTCGGAAACCGCTTCCGCCGCGAGCAGCCGGCGGGCGATCTCGGCGCGCAGGGCTTCCGCTTCCTCCGGCGGCACCGTGCCCGCTTCCGCCTCGCGCGCAAGTTCCTCCAGCTGGTTGCGGTAGAGCGCGCCGTCGCCGCCCTCGGCATAGAGGGCTTCGATCTTTTCACGCCGGCGGATGAAGGGGCGCACCAGCAGAACAAGCGCCAGCCCGGTCATCGCGATGGCGATCAGCCAGAAAATACTCATCGGTGCCGATCCAGTATGTTCTGGATGCGGCGCTCCTCCTCGGGCGAAAGCGCCTGCACCTCCAGGGCGGCCTGCTTGCGCCGCCGCAGATAGAGGCCAAGGCCGAAGCCGCCGGCCAACAGGATAAGAAGCGGCCCCAGCCACAAGAGGTAGGTCGAAGGCTTGACGGGCGGCCGCAAGAGGACGTAGTCGCCGTAACGGGCGACGACGAAGGCGATGGCTTCGGCGTTCGTATCGCCGCGTTTAAGCCGCTCGCGGATCAGGACGCGCAAATCCCGCGCCAGCTCGGCGTCCGAATCGTCGATGGACTGGTTCTGGCAGACCAGGCAGCGAAGCTCCTTTCCGATCTCGCGGGCGCGCGCCTCCAGGGCGGGGTCTTCCAGCATCTCGTCCGGCCCGATGGCAAAGGCCGGCCACACCAGCACGAGAAAAAGCGCGACTATAAATCCCTTCATTTGCCAACTCCTTCAAGGCGGGGGAGGAAGTCTTCCTCCCACACCTCCGGCGTCAATACGCCGACATGTTTCCAGCGGATGCGGCCTTCCCCGTCCACGAGGTAGGATTCGGGCACGCCATAGACGCCCCACTCGATGGCGGCGCGTCCCGTGCGGTCGACCCCGATCCGGTCGTAAGGGTTACCCCGCTCGGCAAGCCAGCGCGCCGTGTCTTCGGGCTTGTCCTTGTAAGCGACGCCGAAGATGCGGACGCGCCCCTCGTGGCCAAGCCGGAGAAGCAGCGGGTGCTCGACGAGGCAGGGCAGGCACCAGGAGGCGAAGAAATTGACGAGCGTCGGCCCGCCCAGGAAGTCGGCCGTCTTGAGGCCGTCTTCGCCGCCCTCGAGGTCGGGCAGCGCGAACGCCGGCACCGGCCGGTCGAGCAAGGGCGAGGGCACGCGCGAGGGGTCGAGCCTGAGTCCGAACAGGAAAACGGCGACGAGGCCGGCAAACAGCACGAGCGGCAGGAAGAATTTGGCCCGCATGGCTATGCCTTTCCGCGCGCGGCTTTTGGCGGGCGCCGGCCGCGGCCGCGCCCAACCAGGGAAACCCCGCCGCCTAGGGCGGCAAGCAAGGCCCCGATCCAGATCCAGGGCGCCAGCGGGTTGTGATAGAGCCGCACGGTTCGCGGGCCGTCCGCCCGCGCCTGTTCGCCGATCACGGTGTAAAGGTCGGCGAAGCCGGTGGTGTAAATCGCCGCTTCCGTCGTCCACTGGCGCTCGATCGGGTAGTAACGCCGTTCCGGCGTGAGGGTGGCGACCGGCTTACCGTTTTTCTCGGCGTGGAAGGTGGCGCGCTCGGCCTCGTAGTTGGGGCCGGCGACCAGTTCGACGCCTTCGAAGCGCAGGTCGTAGCCTGCGATCGTCACGCTCTCGCCGGGCGTCATCGCCAGGATTTTTTCGGTCTGCCAAAGGGTCGCGGCGGTAACGCCGGCCGCCAGCACGGCGATCCCGCCATGGGCGATGGCCATGCCGAGGAAGTCGGCGGGAAGTCCGCGCAGGCGTCGGAAGCTTTCCTTCCAGGGCAGGCGGAAGAGCCGGAGCCGTTCCAGGACGAGAAAAAATGTTCCGGCGAAAAGCCAGGCGGCGAGCCAAAGTCCGAGCAGGGCAAGCGGCGATTTCCCAGACCCCAGCGCCGCCGCGGCGCCAGCGGCGGCGAGGGCGACAATGCCCGCGATCCAAAGCCGGCGGAGGACCGGCATCGCGTCCGCCTTCTTCCAGGGCAGGAACGGCCCGATCCCCATCGCCAAAAGAAGCGGCATCAAAAGCGGCAGCACGGTCGCGTTGAAGAAGGGCGGGCCCACGGAAACCTTCTCGCCGCTTAGCGTGTCCAGAAGCAGGGGGTAAAGCGTGCCCAGGAACACGCTGGCCGCCGCCGTCACCAGAAGGAGATTGTTGAGCAGCAGCCCGCCCTCCCGCGAGATCGGCGCGAAGCTTCCCTCGGCCTTCAGTTTCGGCGCGCGCCACGCAAACAAGGCAAGCGACCCGCCGATCGCCACGGCGAGAAGACCCAGGATGAAGACGCCGCGCGCCGGGTCGGTTGCGAAGGCGTGGACGGAAACCAGCACGCCGGAGCGCACGAGAAAGGTCCCGATCAGGCTTAAGGAAAAAGCCAGGATCGCCAGCAGCACGACCCAGCTTTTCAAGGCCCCGCGTTTCTCGACGACGCCGATGGAATGCAGAAGTGCCGTCCCCGCAAGCCAGGGAAGAAGCGACGCGTTCTCGACCGGGTCCCAGAACCAGAAGCCGCCCCAGCCCAGTTCGTAATAGGCCCACCAGCTGCCAAGCCCGATGCCGATGGTGAGGAAGCTCCACGCCACCAGCACCCACGGGCGGACGCGCCGCGCCCAGGCGCCGTCGATTTTCCCTTCGAGGAGACCCGCAATCGCAAAGGCGAAGGCGGCGGCGAAGCCGACATAGCCGAGATAGAGAAAGGGCGGATGGAAGGCGAGCCCGGGGTCCTGCAGCAAGGGGTTGAAGCCGCGCCCGTCCTGCGGCGCCGGGTCGAGGCGCAGGAACGGGTTCGAGGTGAAAAGGATGAAGAGGAGAAACCCCGCCGCCAGCAGGCCGAGCACGCCCAAGGCGCCGGCGCGCAGCACAGGCGGCAGTTTTTTTCCGAAGGAGACGATCGCCTGGCCGTAGATGGCGAGGATGAAAACCCAAAGCAGCATCGAGCCTTCGTGGTTTCCCCAAACGCCGGTCAGCTTGTAGAGCAGGGGTTTGGCGGAATGGGAATAGTTGGCGACCGTCCACACCGAAAAATCGGAAACGACGAAGGCGTGGGTGAGGGCGAGAAACGCGATCGCCAGAAACAGGAACAGCGTCGAGGCGGTCGGCCCCGTCGCCAGGGCCCAGTAGGCGTCCTTCCGGGCCGTGCCGAAAAGCCCGAGGATGGCCTGCGTGCCCGCCGCGAACAACGCCAGGACCAGCGCGTAATGGCCGATTTCCGGGATCATTCCGGTGCCGCTTCCGGCCGGTTTCCGGCCCGCTTCAAGGCGTCCGCCACTTCCGGCGGCATGTAGTTCTCGTCGTGCTTGGCGAGCACGCTGCTCGCCTCGAACACGCCGTCCGCGCCAAGCCTTCCTTCCGCGACGATGCCTTGGCCTTCCCGGAAAAGGTCCGGCAGCAAGCCTCGGTAGCGAACGGTGAGCGCGCGGTGGAAGTCGGTCACCCGGAAGGTCACGATCTGCCCGTCGCCGTCTCGGTTGAGGCTTCCTTCCTCGACCAGCCCGCCGATCCGGACGCGCTCATCGCGCGCCAGGATTTTGGTTTCGAGGTCCGAAGGCGAATAGAAGAAAACGAGGCTTTCCTCAAGCGCGGAAAAAAGAAGCGTCGCCGCGACGCCCAAAGCAAGGAGACCGGACAGCACGAACAGAAGCCGCCTTCGCTTGCGGGTCATGGCTTGCGTTCGTCCGCGTCGTCTAGCTGAAGCGCCCGCAGGGTCCGCTCGCGCGCCCTTAACTCGCAAAGGCTCACGACCAGAAGCCCCCCCAGCACGATCAGCGCCACGGCGAAGGCGGGCCAGACGAACACGCCAACCCCTTTCATCGCCAGAAAATTCTCGATTGCGTCCATGTCGCCTCTTCTATGGGTTCGGATGCGGGTGTTCTTCACTATGCGTGCCCGCCCCGGCCCGGACAAGGCGAAGGGCGCGGATTTTCCGCAACAGAAGCGCGCTGCGGATGCGAATGAAGAGCAAGGCCACGAAATAGGCGGCGAAGCCCGTCGCCATCAGCAGGAGAGGGAGGAGCATGGAAGGGTGGATCGAAGGGCCTCCGAGGCGCAGGACGCTCGCCGGCTGGTGCAGCGTGTGCCACCATTCGACCGACCATTTGATGATCGGCACGTTGACAAAGCCGATAAGCGCCAGCACGGCGGCTGCCTTGGCGCCGCGCGGGCCGTCCTCGAAGGCGTTTTGCAGGGCGAGATAGCCGAGGTAGAGGAAGAAAAGAACCAGGACGGAGGTGAGCCTGGCGTCCCACACCCACCAGGTTCCCCAGGTCGGTTTTCCCCAAAGCGCGCCGGTGACGAGCGTGACGAACGTAAAGGCCGCTCCGATCGGGGCGGCGCTGCGGGCGATGACATCGGCCAGCGGGTACTTCCAGACCAGGAAAAGCCCGCTCGCCACCGCGATCAGGGTGTAGACCCCAAGCGCCATCCAGGCGGCAGGCACGTGCACATACATGATGCGCACGCTTTCGCCCTGCTGGTAGTCGGGCGGCGACGCGAAGAGGCCGAGAAAGAGGCCGCCGACAAGGGTGGCGAGCGCCACGCCTGCCGCCCACGGCTGAATCTGCTCGGCCTGCTTTCGGAAACGGTTGGGATTGGCGATATGGAACATCGGGGTCGCCCGCAGTCTATTCCAGCGCTTGGCGCAAGGCCACTGCGCTTACCCAGGGCGAAAAGCCGCCTGCCAGCACGAGGAAGCCGCCGAGCGCGGCAAGCCGCGGGGTGGCGTCAAGGCCCGCCGCCCCCGCCTCAACCGCGGCGACGCCGAAAATCAGGACCGGCACCAAAAGCGGCAGCAGCAAAAGCGACAACAACACGCCGCCGCGCCTGGCGCCCAAGACCAGCGCCGCCCCGATGGCGCCCAGGCAACTCAGCGTCGGCGTGCCGATCAGCATCGCAAGCATCAGCGTGCCGATGGCTTGCGGGGGAAGCTGCAGGAGCAGGGCGAGGACTGGGCTGGCGACGAGCAGGGGAAAACCGGTCGTCAGCCAGTGCGCGATACTTTTTGCAAGGACGACGGCTTCGAGCGGCACCGGCGCTACGGCCAGAAGATCGAGGCTGCCGTCGTCGTAATCCGTCTGAAATAGGCGCTCGAAGGAAAGCATCGCGGCGAGCAGCGCCGTTACCCAGATGACGCCGGCGGCGATGCGGGCCAGAAGTGCCGCCTCCGGCCCTACCCCGAACGGGAAAAGAAGTGCGGCCAAAAGAAAGAAGAAGACCGCCGACAGGCTGTCGTTCGCGTGGCGGAGACCAAGCTTGAGCTCGCGGCGGAGAAGAAGAAGAAAACGCTTCATGCGGCGCGCCCCCCCGAGCTTGCAAAGCGCAGTTCGAGGGGAATGCCTGCCGGCGGCGTTGCCTCGCCGTGGGTCGCGACAACGACGATGCCGCCGCCGCGCCGGTGGCCGGCGATGGCCTCGCGCAGCGTTTCCCTTGCCTCGCGGTCGAGGGCGGCTTCCGGTTCGTCCAGCAGCCAAAGGGGCGCTTCCGTCGCGAGCAGGCGGGCAAGGTTGAGGCGCCGGCGTTGGCCGGCCGAAAGAAAGCGCGCCGGAAAGTCCGCGAGCGGCAGCAGCCGGAAGGCGTCAAGCGCCGCCGCCACCCTTGCCGTTTCCCCATGGCCGCCGATCGCCGCCCAGAAGGCGAGGTTTTCCCGCACGCTGAAGGCCGGCTTGACGCCGTCGAGATGGCCCACGAAGCAAAGCCGCGCGTGGTGGGCGTCGGGATGTTCCGCGATGTCGGCGCCGTCCCAGCGGAGGGTGCCCCTGGCGGGCGCGCCAAGGCCCGCCATCAGGCGCAGAAGGCTCGTCTTGCCGGCGCCGTTCGGGCCTTGCAGCACGAGGGCGTCGCCGCTTGCCGCCCGGAAGGCGACACCTGCGAAAACCCGGCGTTCCCCGCGCAGGCAGGTCAGTTCGTGGCCCGTGAATTCCGCCATGCCGTGCCGTGTCTCGTTCGTTTCAGGGGCTTCGAGCGGGTGGCCAAGAGAAGCCCCGAAGCGCTGGCCTTCCTAGCCCAGATAAAAACACAGGGTCAAGCCGGCGCCGGTCGCTTAAGGACTGGGAAGTGAATTCATGCTAAGTTTTTTTCTTCTTAAAGAAAAGCTAAGGAGGAAGGGTGTATGTCGCAAACCGGCTCGGATCGCTTGCAGGCGAGAACGTCCTTAAAGCTAGGCAATAAAACCTACGACTATTTTGCCCTCGCCGCCGCCGGAAGGTTTGGGGACGTCTCGCGGCTTCCGCTTTCGCTGAAAGTGCTTTTGGAAAACCTGCTGCGCTTCGAGGACGGCAAGACCGTCACGGTCGAGGATATCGAGGCGCTGGCGAAGTGGGCGGAGAAGCGGACCTCGGAGCGCGAAATCGCCTTCCGTCCGGCCCGCGTGCTCATGCAGGATTTTACCGGCGTTCCCGCCGTCGTCGATCTCGCGGCGATGCGGGACGCGGTTGTCGCGATGGGGGGTGACCCGAAGACGATCAACCCGCTCTCGCCGGTCGATCTCGTCATCGACCATTCCGTCACCGCCGATTTTGCGGGCACCAAGACCGCTTTTCAGGAAAACGTCGCCAAGGAGTTCGAGCGCAACCACGAACGCTACGCCTTCCTTCGCTGGGGTCAGAAGGCGTTCGATAATTTCCGCGTCGTGCCGCCGGGAACCGGCATCTGCCATCAGGTCAATCTCGAATACCTGGCCCGCGTCGTGTGGACCGTGGAAGAAAAGGGCGCGGCCCTTGCCTACCCCGACACCCTGGTCGGCACCGACAGCCACACCGTCATGGTCAACGGTCTCGCCGTTCTCGGTTGGGGGGTGGGCGGCATCGAGGCGGAGGCCGCCATGCTGGGCCAGCCGATCTCGATGGTGATCCCCGAGGTCGTGGGCTTCAAGTTGACGGGCAAACTGGCCGAAGGTGCCACGGCGACGGACCTCGTGCTCACGGTCACCCAGATGCTGCGGGCGAAGGGCGTCGTCGGCAAGTTCGTCGAGTTCTTCGGTCCCGGTCTCGATCATCTGCCGCTCGCCGACCGCGCCACCGTCGCCAACATGGCGCCGGAATACGGCGCGACCTGCGGTTTCTTCCCGGTGGACGTGGAAACGCTCCGCTACCTTCGCCTGACCGGCCGCGAGGACGACCAGATCGCCCTCGTCGAGGCGTACGCAAAGGCGCAAGGCCTGTGGCGCGACGCGAAAACGCCGGACCCGGTCTTCACGGCGATCCTTGAACTGGACTTGGGCGCGGTCGAACCCAGCCTCGCCGGGCCGAAGCGGCCCCAGGACCGCCTGTTGCTTTCGCAGGTGAAGCCGTCCTTCGAAAAGGGGTTGAAGGAAGCGGGCAGCGCCACCCCTCGCCGCCAGCCGATCGCGGGCATGGACCACGCGCTGGCCGACGGCGATGTCGTGATCGCCGCCATCACGAGCTGCACGAACACCTCGAACCCCGCCGTCATGATCGGCGCCGGGCTGTTGGCCAAGAAGGCCATCGCGAAAGGGCTTCGCCGCCAGCCCTGGGTGAAGGCCTCGTTGGCGCCGGGCTCGCAGGTCGTCACCGAATATCTGGCCGCCGCCGGGCTGCAGGACAGCCTCGATGCGCTTGGTTTCAATCTCGTCGGCTATGGCTGTATGACCTGCATCGGCAACTCCGGGCCGCTCGACCCCAAGATTGCCAAGGCCATCGAGGCGAAGGAGCTTGTCGTCGCCGGCGTCCTTTCCGGCAACCGCAACTTCGAAGGCCGCATCAACCCGCACGTGAAGGCGAATTACCTTGCCTCGCCCCCGCTCGTTGTCGCCTACGCCCTGGCCGGCACCGTCGCCATCGATCTCAAGAACGACCCGATTGGTGAAGGAAAGGACGGCAAGCCCGTCTACCTGCGCGACGTCTGGCCGACCAACCAGGAAATCGCCGCCGTGATCGAGAAGTCGCTTACCCCCGCCATGTTTCGGAAGCGCTACGCGAACGTCTTCGAAGGCCTTAAGGAGTGGCGTGAAATCGAGGCGCCCTCCGGCGAGACCTACCGATGGGACGCCGCCAGCACCTACGTCAAGCACCCGCCCTATTTCGTCGACATGGCAAGCAAGCCGGCGGCCATCGGCGATATTCGGTCCGCCCGTCCGCTCGCCATCCTGGGCGACAGCGTCACGACGGATCACATCTCGCCGGCCGGCGCCATCAAGAAGGCAAGCCCGGCCGGCGAATACCTGCTCGAACACGCCGTTTCGCAGGCCGACTTCAACTCCTACGGCGCGCGGCGCGGCAATCACGAGGTAATGATGCGGGGGACCTTCGCGAACATTCGCCTTCGCAACGAAATGGCGCCGGGCACCGAAGGCGGCGTCACCCGCCACCTGCCGGACGGCGAGGCCATGTCGATCTATGCGGCGGCAATGGCCTATGCCCGCGAAGGCGTGCCGCTCGTCGTCGTGGCCGGCAAGGAGTACGGCACCGGCTCCTCCCGCGACTGGGCGGCGAAGGGGACGCGGCTTTTGGGCGTGCTTGCCGTGCTCGCGGAAAGTTTCGAGCGCATCCACCGTTCCAACCTGATCGGCATGGGCGTCCTCCCTCTTTGTTTTCCGGAAGACGTCAGCCGGAAGACGCTCGCCCTCGATGGCAGCGAGACCTTCGACCTTCTGGGCTTGCAGGCGGGCATACGGCCCCGGATGGAAGTGGAATGCCGGATCACGCGGGCGAACGGAAAAGCCGAAACCGTGCGGCTGCTTTGCCGGATCGATACGGCGGACGAGGCGGAATACTTCAAGAGCGGCGGCATCCTGCACTACGTCCTTCGCCGCCTGGACGCCGCCTAGGCGGTGCCGGCCGGGCTTTTTCCCTTTCGCTCTTCAAGCCACATCAGAAGCGGCGGCAGGAGGAAAAAGTCGGCGACCAGCGCCAGCACGATCGTGATCGCCGACAGCAGCCCGAAGGTTTCGTTCACCTTGAAGGTCGAAAACGTCAGCACGAGAAAGCCTATGGCAAGGATGAACGAGTTCGCCACCAGCGCCATGCCCACGGTTGAGAAGGCGTAGCGCACGGCGTCCGTCGCGCTCAGCTTCATTTCCCGCATGGCGCGCAGGTACTTGCTCAGGAAGTGGATGGTGTCGTCCACGACAATTCCCAGGCAGATCGAGGCGACGATGGCCGAGGAAACGTTGATCTGGCCGACGATGGCGCCCCAGAAGCCAAAGGCAAGCACCATCGGCACCAGATTCGGAATCAGGCTGAAGAGCCCGATCTTAAGGCTGCGAAGCGAGAAGACGAGCGTCAGGCCGATGAGGAGCACCGCCACCGCCGTGCCGCCCAGCATGTTCCGGATGTTGCGTTCCGAAATATGGGCGAACATGATCGAGGGCCCGCTGCCTTCCGCCCACATATAGGGCGGCGCGTTCTCCCGCAGCCAGTTTTCCGATCTCGCGGTTAGCGTCTTGAGGGATTCGGTGTCCATGTTCTTCGTCGTGACGACGAAGCGCGTGGCCGAGCGATCCACGTTGATCTGGTTGTTGAGGTCGAGCCCGAAGGGAAGCGAAAATTCATACAAAAGCAAGTACTGCGCCGCCATCTCGCGGGTTTCGGGCAGGCGGTACCAGGCGGGGTCGTCCCCGTGCATGTTCCTGTTCAGCCGCTTGAACGTGTCCGTGATCGTATTCACGTGAACGATGCCGGGCTGCGCCCGGCACCATTCGGCAAAGCGCTCCAGGTTTTGCAGGTATTCCGGCTCCGCGATGCCGCCGCTTCCCTCGGCGTTGAGGGAGTAGTCAACGATCAAGATGCCGGTCAAGTTGTTCATCACGAATTCCGTGTGCTGCCGGAAGGGCAGTTTCTCGTCGAAGTAGCCGACCCACTCGTCGTTGAACTGAATGCGCGGGATCACGGAGCCGACCAGGAGAAGAAGGGCCGTCATCCCGTAAAGCAGCGATTTTCTGTGGCGGATGACGAAATTGGCGATTCCTTCCATCGGCAATTCGAACGGGCCGGCTTTCTTCTTCCCGACGCGCACCGGAAACGTCGTGACCAGCGCCGGCAGAAACAGCATGGAATAGAAATAGGCCGCCACAACGCCGATGGCCGTGATATTGCCGAGGTCGCGGAAGGGCGGGGCGTCGCTGAAATTCATGCTCAGGAAACCGATGACGGTCGTGAGGCTGGTCAGAAAGACCGGCTGCGCGTTGACGCGGAGGCTTTCGGAAAGAGCCTCCTCGCGCGGTTTGCCTTTCCGCATCAGGGCAAGCATCGTGAGCAGCAGGTGAACGCTGTCGGCGACGGCCAGCGTCATGATCACGATCGGCGCGCCGACGGAAGACGGCGTCAGCTGGATGCCGATCCAGCCCGCGATCCCCATGGCGGTGACGGCGGAAAAAGCGATGATGAAGATCGTACCGACCGTGCCCGTAACCGAACGCAGCGTGAAGGCGATCGCAAGCAGCAACAAGCCGTACATCAAAGGCGTAAGCGTTTCGATATCCGCGATGCTGGCTTCCGCGAAGGCGGCGTTCAGCATCACGAGGCCGGTAAGGTAGATGTCGATGTCCGGATGGGATTCGTGAATCGCGTCGGCCAGCGCCCGGGCGGCGGCAACGGTCTCTTCTTCCGCCCTCGGGTCGCCGCGCTTTAGTTGCACCGTCACGTTGACGCCGGTGACATGTCCCTTCTCGGAAACCAGGCGGCGGACAAGAAGCGGTTCGGAGAGGGCGATGCGCCGGATTTCTTCGAGCGTTTCCGGTGTCAGGGCATTGGGGGCCGGCACCAGATCGCCGACGAGCAACTCGTCGCCCGCCGCCCGCGTGTGCTGGTAGTTCGTGAGCGAATCGACGCGGGTCGAATGGGGGGTTCGCCAGGCCGCCTCCGTCAGCGCCCAGACGGCGTCAAGGGTTTCTTTCGTGAAGACGTCGCCATCCTTTGGCGCCAGCACGAAGAGAACATTGTCATTGCGGGCGTAAATGTTCTGCAGCGCTTCGAAGGCCTTGAGTTGCGGGTTGTTCTCGCCGAAATAGACGCGGTAGTCCTTCTCGAATTGCAGCCGGCCCATGCCGATACCCGCCAGCGCCACCGCGGCGAGCGAGAAGAACAAGATGGCAAACCGCCAGCGGATCACCCACCGGGTATAGCGAACGATGCGCTCGTCCATGGTCATCGCTCAAACTTCCAGGGGTTTCGCGGCCGGGGATTTCGCGCCGTGCCCGCAGGATGGGCGGTGGATCATGCGGCGGACCCGCCGGTCTGGAACAAGCGTCGCCGGCGGGAGGGGACGTGCAGCTTGGCGGGCAGGCGGATGCGGAACAGGGTGCCCTGGCTGGACGTCTGCACCAGCGCAAGTCCGCCGCCGTGCGCCTCCAGCAGATCCTGGCAGATGGCAAGCCCGAGGCCGGTGCCGCCGGCGCGCGCCGAGGCGGCGAAGGGATGAAAGAGGCGCTTTTGGATATTGGCCGGGATGCCGGGGCCGTCATCGGCGACGTCGATCGTAACGTCGTTCTTGGTGATCGTCGCCGAAACCGTCAGCCAGTGGGCGCCCGCCTCGACGGCGTTGCGGGCGAGATTCGTCAGCACCCGGAAGAATTGGTCGCGGTCCACTTCCAGGACGAAATCGTTCGGCAGGCGATTGTCGATGGCGAAGACGCGCCCCTCGTTTTCGGCGAACGAAAGGCTGGCGCCGACCTCGTCCATGAGCTTGCGAAGGGATACCTGCGAAACCTGGAGCGGCGGCGGGCCCTCGCGGGCAAAGGCCAGGGTCTGCGTGCAAAGCTTCACGGCCCGGTCGATCGCGTCGAGAAGTCTCGGCGTCAGGCGTTTCACTTCGGGGTCGCTGCTTAAGGCGAGACGGTCGGAGACGAGCGAGGCCGTCGAGAGAATATTGCGAAGGTCGTGATGAATTTTCGTCACCCCTTCGCCGAGGGCGGCAAGGCGCGTCTTCTGGGCCAGCGCCGCCCGCAGTTCTTCCTGCATGCGCGCAAGCTCGCGCTGGGCGATACCGATTTCGTCCCGACGTCGGCTGGCGGGTAAGTGCCGCGTCGCGTCTTCCGGCGATTCCCGAAAAGCCATCATGCTGGCGGTGATCCGCCGCATCGGCTGAACGAAGAGGCGGTGCAGCGCGATATAGACGAGCGTGGCGGTGATCACGGAAATGAGTATGGAAAGCGCGAGAACGCGGATGCCGAAGTCGTACATCGCCTCGCGCAACGGCTGTTCGTCCATGACGATGCGCACGATGGAGTCCGTCGCCGTCGTTGGCACGCCGGTCACCTGGATGACGCGGTTTATCTTCTGCGTCATCGTCTGGACGGCATCCCGGATGAAGGTGAAGAAGTTGCCTTCCCGAAGATCGAAGCTCACCTCGATCGGTGTCGGCATGGCGCGCCGGAGCATGTAGGTCGTCGAGCGTTCCCGGAAGGTCGCCGCCTCGTCGACGCGGGCGTTGTCGAGAAGTTTTTCTTCCAGTGCCAGGCTGACCTCGCGCAAAGGCGTCGCCTCCAGCGCAAGCGTTGCGACGTGGGCGGCGTTGATGTGTTCCTGGAGGTAGGCGATCCGGAAGTTGCCGATGGAGGGAAAAAAGATCAGAAGCTCGCTCATCATCACGAAAGCGATCGTGAGAACGAGCAGGCGGGCCGAAAGGCTGGTCGCCAACCCGGGCAAGGGAAACTTTTGCCATTTCATGGGGGCTATCTTACCCCGGCTTGCCGTCTCGGCACAGAGGGCCCGGGCCGCCGCCACAGGCCGGCTTTCTTAGCCGAATCGGGCCAGGAAGCGAACCAGCCTTCGGGTGCGCTCCCCGAACAGGGCCGGCGCGTAGTAGCTGCCGGCGGCCCGCTTGCTTGTCTCACCGAGGGTTGGGTAGGGGGCGACCACGTTGGCCATCGCCCCGATCCTGAGCTTTTGCGCGATCGCCAGCGCCCAGGGCTGGATCAGTTCGCCCGCCCGGGGGCCCAGGATATCGGCGCCGAGGATACGTCCCTTGCCGTCCGTTACGACCTTGACCAGCCCTTCCGTGATCCGCTCGGCCTGGGCGCGGTCGTTTTCCGCAAACGGCCAGCGCAGAACGCGGATCGTTCCGCAGGTCTTGCGCGCCGCTTCCTCGCTTGCCCCGACATGGGCAAGCTCGGGGTTCGTGTAGGTGACCCAGGGGACGTTCGCCGTGTCGGCCTTCGCCGGCAGGCGGAAAAGCAGGTTCCGGATCGCGATTCCGGCGTGGTAGTTGGCGACGTGGGTGAATTGGGGGCCGCCAGCGACGTCTCCAATCGCATAGACCCGACGGTTCGTCGTGCGAAGCCGAGCGTTTACCCGGATACCCCTGTGGTCGTAGGCGACGGCGGCGGCCTCAAGGCCAAGCCCCTCGATATTTGCCTGGCGCCCGGCCGCGATCAGAAGGTGCGAGCCTTCGATCCGCTCCTCGGACGTTTTTCCTTTCAGCACGGCGACGATCCGCTCGCCGCTTTTTTCGAAGCGGGCGAGGGCGACGCCTTCGCGGAGATCGATACCGTCCCCGCGCAGCCGCTGGCGGAGAAGTTCGACGAGCTCGGGGTCGTCCCGCGGCAGAATGCTGGACATTTCCAGCACGGTGACGTGGGCGCCGAGCAGGCGGTGGGCGTGGGCCATCTCGATCCCGATCGGCCCGCCGCCGACCACGAGCAGGTGCTCGGGCAGCGCCGTGTTGTCGAAGATCGTCTCGTTCGTGAAATAGGGGACGCTTTCCAAGCCCGGGACCGCCGGCACGCGCGCGCGCGTGCCGCTGGCAACGACGAAACGCCGCGCCCGGATGCGGAACCCGCCGGCCGCCACCTCGCGGGGGCCGGCGAAGCGTCCTTCCGCCTGGATGACGCGCACGCCGAGGCCTTCGAAACGTTCGACCGAATCGTTTGGCGCGATCGCCGCGATGACGTCGCGCACGTGGCGCTGGACGGCCGGAAAGTCGACCTCCGGCACCGCCACCTTCACCCCGAAGAGGTGAGCCTTCCGGATGGTTTCCGCCACATGGGCGGCGGCGAGCAGGGATTTCGACGGCACGCAGCCGGTGTTCAGGCAATCCCCCCCCATCCGGCCCCGTTCGATCAGCACGGTTTCGGCGCCCATCTGCGAGGCGCCTGCCGCCAGAGACAAGCCGCCGGAGCCGGCGCCGATGATGCACAGGTCCGGGGTGAGCAGGTCCGTCATCGCGATTCTCCGTCGTGGGCCGCGCGCCGGGTTTGGAATTTCTTGTAGGCGATGGGAAGCAACGCCAGAAGGGCAAGCCCCAGAATAGGGATCAATATCGCCGGATCGAAGATGAGGCTGAGGTCCGGCGCGCCCCCGCGGTCGAAAATGGCGCCCAGCCCGTTTCCGATGCTTGTATACACAAAAGTGCCGGGAACGATGCCGATGAAAGTGGCGAGCAGGTAAACCGAAAGCGGCATGCCGAAAAGGGCGGCCGCCAGGTTGACGAGCCAGAACGGAAAGAGCGGCACGAGCCGGAGCACGAGAAGGTAATGGAAAGCGTTTTCCCGGAAGCCGGTTTCCATCTTGCGGAGGGTTGGGCCGGCCTTGCGGCGGAGTACGTTACCGAAGGCAAGCCTGGCGGCGAGGAAGAGGCCGACCGCGCCAAGGGTGGCGCCGACCACGGTGGCAAGGGTGCCGACCGTGAGCCCGAACAGGAACCCGCCGGTCACCGTCAGAACGACACCCCCCGGAATCGAGAAGGCGATCGCGAGGGCGTAGCCTGCGACATAGAGCAGGATCGCCAGAACGTAATGGCGCCCGACGAAGTCGAGCATCTCGGCCCGGTGGGCCTTGAGGGTCTCGAAGGCGATATAGCGGTGGAGGCCGAAGGCGAAGAAGGCGAAAAGCCCCACGGCGAGGAAAGCGATCGGCAGGTACCGCCACCGGTTTTCCGGCTTGACCGGCGGGCTGGCCTCGGGACGGTGCGGATCGGTCATGGCGGTTTTTGCGGTTTCCCTTCCCCCGCGGTATGAACCAGGATTGGGGTGTAACGGGCGCCGAGAGCTTCGCCAAGTCAACAGGTTATCAAAAAAACGTGAAGCGCGCGAGGATGCCCGGACCGCCCTCGCCGGCGTTGACTTGCCCGTCCCAAGCCCTTATACACCGGGCCCTACGAGGTATGATACCGCCGGACGGAGTCGATCGTGAAACGCACCTATCAACCGAGTGTCCTGGTTCGCAAGCGCCGCCACGGTTTTCGCAGCCGGATGGCAACGGTCGGCGGCCGGCGGGTGTTGGCGAACCGTCGCGCGAAGGGCCGCAAGCGACTGTCGGCTTAAGGGGCTTGGGATGTCGGTCGGGCGCCTGACGCACCGGGCCGATTTCCTGCGGATCGCCGGCCGGGGTCGCAAGTGGGTCACTCCCGGATTAATTCTGCAGGTTGCTCCCCGACCCGCCTTGGCAGACGGGTCTGAGGAGAAGGGCTTACGAATTGGCTTCACGGTGAGCCGCCGGGTCGGCAACGCAGTTGCGCGGAACCGGGTTCGCCGCCGTTTGCGGGCCGCCGTCCGCGAGGTGCTCGCGGTCCATGGCAAGGCCGGCCGCGACTACGTTGTGATCGGAAGGCGTTCCTCGCTTACCCGCCCCTATGGGGCGCTGGTTCAGGATCTGGGAATGGCTCTCGAACGGTTGGATTCTTTTGCCGGGCCGCGGCCGGCGGGTGGCGCCGGCCCGAGGGGGAAGGCATGAGGGGACTCACCTTACTCTTGCAAGCGCTCATCCGGCTTTACCGGTGGACGCTTTCGCCGTTGCTGCCGCCCTGTTGCCGGTACCTTCCGACCTGCTCGGACTATGCGGGCGAGGCGATCGCGCGTTTCGGGCCGGGCCGGGGAAGCTGGCTCGCGCTTCGCCGGATTCTACGCTGCCATCCTTTCGGCGGCCATGGCTTCGATCCCGTGCCCGGCCCGTCGTCGCCTCGGCAAAGCGAAATGCCGAATTCCTGAGACGGAAGAATGATGGAACAACGCAACCTTATTCTCGCCGTCGTCCTATCGCTTGGAATCCTGCTCAGCTTTCAGGCGTTCTACGATTATTACTACCCCCCGCCGGTAACCCCGACCGAGGAAACGAAATCTGGCGCCGCCGTTCCGGAAGTGCCCGCACCGATCCGTGACACGCCGCGGCCGCCTTCCAACGGCGCGGCGGCGAACGGTTCGACCGCCGCGGCGGTGGAAGATGCGCGCATTCCGATCGTTTCGGGCCGCGTGCGCGGCTCGATCCGCCTCCAGGGCGGCCGGATCGACGACCTGGCGCTCAAGGCCTACCGCGAGACGACCGACCCCAAGAGCCCGGAAATCGTTCTTCTGCACCCGGCCGCGTCGGCGGCGCCCTATTACGCCGAGTTCGGCTGGATGAGCGGGGATAGCGCCGTCGAAACGCCGGGCGCCGATGCCGTATGGCAAACGACGGCCACGACGCTTACCCCGGACAAGCCGATCACCCTTACCTGGCGGAACGACCAGGGGCTTGAGTTCACCCGCCGCGTCGCGCTGGACGACGCGTATCTTTTCACCGTTACAGACAGCGTGAGGAACGCCAGCCAACACGACGTCACGCTGCATCCCTATGGCCTCCTCTCCCGGACCGGCACCCCGAAGACGGCGGGCTTCTTCATCCTGCATGAAGGGCTGCTCGGCGTCTTCGACCACACCCTCGAGGAGATCGACTACGACGATCTCGCCGCGGCGCGCGTCATGGAACGCGACAGCCCGGACGGCTGGATCGGAATCACGGACAAGTACTGGCAGGCCGCGCTCATCCCGGACCCGGCGCGCCCCAGCCACTACCGCTTCACCCATCGTCTGGCGGATGGCCATGACAAGTACCAGGTGGATTTTCTGGGCGCCGGGGCGACGGTTCCGGCGGGGGGAACGCTGGAGACGACGGGCCATTTCTTCGCCGGCGCGAAGGAGGTCCGCCTGCTCGACCGTTACTCGAACACGCTCAACGTTCCGCTTTTCGATCGCAGCGTTGATTTCGGCTGGCTCTATTTTCTGACGAAACCGATCTTCTATCTGCTCGACTACCTGAACACCCTGCTCGGCAATTTCGGGCTTGCCATCCTTCTGATGACGGTCCTGGTCAAGCTTCTCTTCTACCCGCTTGCCAACAAGTCCTATCGCTCGATGAGCAAGATGAAATTGCTGCAGCCGAAGGTTATGGAGCTGCGCGAGCGTTTCAAAGACGACCGCGCAAGCATGAACAAGGAAATGATGGAGCTTTATAAGCGGGAGAAAATCAATCCGCTGGCCGGGTGCCTGCCGGTGCTCATACAGCTGCCCGTCTTCTTCGCGCTCTACAAGGTGTTGTTCGTGACGATCGAAATGCGGCACGCGCCGTTTTATGGCTGGATTCGGGATCTTTCGGCGCCGGACCCCACCTCGATCTTCAATCTGTTCGGTTTGATACCGTGGACGCTGCCGGACTTCCTGCAGATCGGTCTCTGGCCGATCGTCATGGGTATAACGATGTGGGCGCAGTTCAAGCTGAACCCGCCGCCGGCCGACCCCATCCAGGCGAAGCTCTTCCAGCTCATGCCCATCATCTTCACGGTTCTGCTTGCGCGGTTCCCGGCCGGGCTGGTCATCTATTGGGCGTGGAACAACGTGCTTTCGATCGCCCAGCAGTGGATGATCCTGCGCCAGACGAGCAAGCAATCGTCGAACGCTTGAAGCTTCCGCAAGGCCGCCCAAGGCCACCTCAAGAGGCGAACACCGATGACCGCAACGGAAAAGGCGCCGCCCGGGGCTGAAAACCCCGCCTTGAAGCCTTCCTTGGAAAAAGAGGCGCTGGAGGCCGGGCGGCGGCTTTTTGCGGGTCCTTGCGCGTTCGTGGCCGGTGCCACGAGCCTTGCCGTTCTTCCGCCGGCGGAATTGCCGGAAGTGGCGTTTTGCGGGCGGTCGAACGTCGGCAAGTCGAGCCTGCTGAACGCCCTCACCGGGCGGAAGGCGTTGGCCCGCATCTCGACGACGCCGGGCCGCACCCAGCAGATCAACCTTTTTCGGTTGGACGAGAAACTCATGCTTGCCGACCTGCCGGGCCACGGCTTCGCGCGCGCCTCCAAGCAGGCCGTGCGGCAATGGACGGCGCTCGTCGAATGCTACCTCAAGACAAGGCCCAGCTTGAAGCGCGTGCTTCTACTGGTGGACGCCCGCCACGGGTTGAAGGAAGTCGATCGCCGACTGCTCGCCCTGTTGGACAAGGCGGCCGTCTCCGTCCAGATCGTTCTGACGAAGGGAGACAAGCCGACGACCGCCGCCCTGGCCGCCGCGCTGCGCGCCACCGCCGAGGAATCGCTGACCCACGGGCCGGTCCATCCGGAAATCCTGGTGACGAGCGCCCGGACCGGCGAAGGCATTCCGGAACTGCGCGCCGGCCTGGCCCGGCTGGCGCGGGGGGGCGAATTCCACTAGAGTGCCGCACCATGACGGAGAAAAAAACCGAGCAGAAAGCAGCACAAAAATTCGAGGTCAACCCCAAGTGGCTCGCCCAGGCGAAGACGCTTTCGGAGGCGCTGCCCTATATGCGGCGCTACGCCGGCGAAACCTTCGTCATCAAGTATGGCGGCCACGCGATGGGGGATCCGGAGCTGGCCAAGCTTTTCGCCCGTGACGTCGTCCTGCTCAAGCAGGTCGGTATTCATCCCATCGTCGTGCATGGCGGCGGGCCGCAGATCGGCGAGATGCTGAAGCGGCTCAAGATCAAAAGCGAATTCGTGGACGGGCTTCGCGTCACGGACAAGGAAACCGTCACGGTCGTCGAGATGGTGCTGGCCGGCAACATCAACAAGGAAATCGTCGCGGCGATCAACGCGGCCGGCGGCAAAGCGGTGGGCCTTTCCGGAAAGGATGGAAATCTGATCCAGGCGAGAAAATTGCAGCGCACCCAGCGGGACGCGGATTCGAACATCGAAAACGTTCTCGATCTCGGCTTCGTGGGCGAACCGACCCACGTGAATCCGGAAACGCTCGTCTCGCTCGTTAAATCCTGGATCATCCCGGTCATCGCGCCGATCGGCATCGGCGCGGATAGCGAGACGTATAATATCAACGCGGACACGGTGGCGGGTGCCGTCGCGGCGGCGGTGGGCGCGACGCGCCTGCTTTTATTGACGGACATCGTCGGCGTGCTCGACAAGCAAGGCGCGCTCATCCCCGAGATGACGGCCAGCGCCGTTGAAACCGCCGTGGCCGATGGCACGATTCACGGCGGCATGATCCCGAAGGTCGAAACCTGCCTGGCGTCGGTCCGGGCGGGGGTGGGCGCCGCCGTCATTCTGGATGGGCGCGTGCCGCACGCGCTGCTGCTTGAGATCTTTACGGAACACGGCGTCGGCACGTTGATCGAGGCCGGCTAGAGGATCGAGGCCGGCTTTTTCGGCCTCGGCGCGGCCGGGTCCATCCCTTCCTTCAACGCTTCTTCCAAGCTTGCCGCGGTTTCGGCTTCGCCGGTCGCGCCGATTTCTTCTTGTTCTTCTTGCGTATCCCCCCTATCCCCTGCCGCCCCGTCGGCCGGCGTTTCCCGCGCCCAGTCCGGCTCGGCGACCTGCGACCGGGCAGGCCGCCTTGCCGCCCAGTCCGGCTCGACCGCGCGCCGGACCGGCCGTGCGGCGCCGTCCATCGACCAATCCGGGTCGATGGGGCCCGTGCGGCGTTTTGCGTCTTCGGGCGTTTGGTCCGGCGGCGGTTCGTGCGCGCTCGTCGGCTGCTCTTCCGCGGGTGTCCGGTCCGGCGCCGGTTGGAAGGAATCGAGCTGGAGGCGCATGGCGTCCTCGCTCATCGGGTAGGCGTCCGACTCGACGCTTAAGGCCTCCGTCGGCGGGATATGGGCAAGGCGCGTCTGGATACGGGAGGCCAAGCGCGCGCCAAGCCCCGCCTTCCAGCTGAGCGCGGCGACGGCAAAGGCGTTGCCCGCGTTCAAGACGCGTTCGGCGATCTTGGCGGGAATCCGGCCGAGCACGGCCAGGGCTTCGGTGACGAAGGCGTGCTGGCCGGCGCCTAAGGCCAGGGCGACCGCTTTTTCGTCGAGCGCGCCTTTCGCATGGAGCTTGCGGACTTCCTGCGCGATACTTTCCCGCGTTTCGCTTTCCGCGTCCCCCGCGTCCCCCTCTTCGACTTCTTCCTTCCGGACGCGGGCATGCAAGGCGGCGGCGACCAGTTTTGCCGTCTCCGGCTCCAGATCGCCGCGTTTTTGCATCGTCTGAAGAAGCGAGACGGCAAGGAAATCGGTCAGCTTTCGCAGGATGCGTGGCGGCAGATGCGGCCGGCGGGCGAGGGGTTCGTGCCAGGACCGCACCCCCGGCGCCTTGGCGACGATGCGGTCGAGGGTTTCTTCCCGGATTTGCGCCACCGGGTTGGCGAGAAGGGCGGCGATCGCCGGGACGCTTTCCATATCGACGATGGCGTCCGAGACGGGTTCCGACACGCCGTTCCGGCGGGCGATCGCGGCGATCGCTTCTTCCACCGGGCCCGCGGCGAGGATCGCCAGCAAGTCCGCCTCCGTCAGCAGCGGCGAGAATTCGAGGACCGGCATGGCGACCTCGATCGCCGGGTCCTGAGCCAGCCGGCGAATGACGTCGGCCGGTGCCTTCGCCGTCGCCTTCAGCTCCTCGGCCAGCATCCGGCGGACGTGCGGCAGACGGTCCTGCATGAGGACCTCGAGCACCTCTAGGGTTAAGTCGCGGGCCCGGTCCCGGGTGTCCTCCGGCAGGTTCGGCACCAGGCGGCCGATCTTGCGGGCGAGCCGCTGGCGGACGTCGTCGTCCGTGTCGCGCGCCAGCAGGAGGTCCGCCTTGACCGGGGTGGTCGCGTTGGCGGCGATCGCCGCCCGCACCTCTACGTCCGCGTCTTCCGCCAGGTAGTAAAGAACTTCCGGGCGGACGTCGGCGCGCGCGGCAAGCTCGCGGCGGACGCGCGGGTCCTCGTCGCGGGCCAGGGCCTTCGCCTTCTCGTAGCCGATTTTCGCGGGCCCCAGCCGGTTCATTCCGCCTTCTCCTGCGCCGCATCGGCGAGGACGTAGCCGCCCTTGCCGCCGCGTTTCGCCCGGTACATGGCGGCGTCCGCCCGGTTCAGGAGATGGTGCAGGTTCTCCGGGTGGTCCGGATCGAAGACGGCGATCCCGATCGAGAAGCCGAGGGGGGCGTCCACCCCGCCGGAAAAATCGGCCAGCGCGGCCGCGCCCTCAAGCAGGGCGGCGGCCTTTTCCCCGGCCGCCTTCGCGTTCGTGTTTTCCAGCCACAGCGCGAACTCGTCCCCGCCGTGGCGGGCGAGGAGGTCGCCGCTGCGGGTGTTTCGCAGAAGGATTTCACCGACCTTCTTGAGGGCGGCATCGCCCGCGCCATGGCCGCGGCGGTCGTTCGCCTGCTTGAAATTGTCGAGGTCGAGGTAAAAAAGGGCGGCCCGCTCCCGGCCTTGCGCCACGCGCGCGAAACGGCGATCGAGTTTCTCGTGAAAGGCGCGTCGGTTGAGAAGGCCCGTCAACGCGTCCGTCGTCGAAAGACGAAGCAGGCGTTGGTGAACGGCGATCTGCTCATTCGCGATGCCGATCTGGTCGGCGACGCCGGCCAGCAATTCCTTGTCCTCTTCGCCGAAGGGTTTGCCCTTGCGCCACAGGCTTACCGCGCCGTTTCGCCGCTTGCGGTAGCAGGTCGCGAGCACGAGGCCGTGGCCGTGGCCGACTTCCTCGAAGAGGGCGGGGGCGGGCTCGTGCGGGTCTTGGCTGGCCAGGGCCTCGTCTTCGAAGGCAGGGGCTTCGCCTTCGATGGCGCCTTGGCGGAAGCGGCCGGCCTCGTCCAGGGTAAGAATTCGGCAGCCGTCGGCGTTCGCCGCGTGCGCGATGGCGGTCGCCGCCCGCGCCAGCATCGCGTCCGGCGCGACCTCGTCCCGGATCGTCCGCACGAGAAAAAGAAGCAGGCGTTCCCGGTTCTGGAAGCGGGCAAGCGCCATCTGATGCAGGCGGGCCTTCGTCACGTCCCGGCATGTCCCGCGGGCGCCCGACCAGACGCCCTCCGCATCGAATATCGGCTGGGCCGAGATCGCGAGGGCAACCGCCTCGCCGCTTTCGCTCTGGAACCAAAGCTCGACCTCCTTCACTTCCCGGCGCGTGGTGAAGGGAAGGGCAAACCCGGTCTCCGCCGCGTCGAAAAGCAGTTCCGCCGCGCCGCGCCCGATGAGCGCTTCGGCATCGAACCCAAGGGCGCCCTTCGGCGAGACGAAGGCGAAGGTGCCGTCGGCCGCCGTCTCCCATACGAAGTCGCTCGCCGTCTCGACGAGCGCCTTGTAGCGCTGGCGCGATTCGATCAGCGCTTTGCGCAGGTTGCGGTCCAGCGTGACGTCGGTGGCAAGGACGAGGACAAGGTTGTCTTCCGGCAGGGGAATGAGCGAAAGCTCAAGCGCGGCTTCGCCACTGCCTTCGACGCGCTGGACCTCGACGTGCCGCGCCACGCCAGCCAGAAAGGTTTCGCGGATGAGGGTGGCGAGCTCGGCCGCGCTTCCCGCCGAAAGAATGCCGGCCTGCGGGTTGGCGCGCAGAATCTGCCCCGCGCCGTCGGCCAGCAGCGCCGGGAAGGTCGCACCCGCCATGGCGCCGCCGTCCTCGAACAGGGATAGCAAACGCGCCGCCGCCGGACTGGCCCGCGGCGCGTCGGGTAACCTTGATGCAAGCGGTCCGCTCATTCGGCGTCGCCCTCGCCTTGCTTGTTTTGGAACGTCGGCTTATCTCTTGGGGGAATCTTAAGAAAGGGTGGTTAAGGAACCCTTCAGGCACGGCCCTTCCACCGGCTCCTCAAGCGCCTTGGGGGCGGCAAGCCTTGGGGCTTTAAGGGTTCCGCCGCGAAACGCCATGGATGTTCCGTTACCCCGCCGCCGGCCGCCGGCCCTTGAAGACGTCGAGACATGGATTTTCGATCTCGACAACACGCTTTACCCGGCGGACTGCGGTCTCTTCGCGCAAATCGATCGCAAGATGAAGGCATTCATCTGCGATCTGCTCGGCGTCGGGGAAGACGAGGCGCATCGCCTTCAGAAGGAATACTTCCATCATTACGGCACCACCCTGCGCGGCCTGATGCAGCATCACGAGGTGGACCCGGCCGGCTATCTCGACTACGTCCACGCCGTCGATTTTTCGCCCGTTCTGGCGAATCCCGATCTGGATGCGGTGCTGGAAAAACTTTGGGGCAGGAAGTTCATCTTCACGAACGGTCCCGCCACCCATGTGGCGGAAGTGCTCTCCAGGCTTGGCGTGGCGCGGCACTTCGACGACGTCTTCGATATCGCCGCCGCCGACTTTCTTCCCAAGCCGGAGCCCGAGGTCTATCGCCGCCTGTTCGACCGCCACGGAATCGAGCCCGCCCGGGCGGCGATGATTGACGATTTGCCGAAGAACCTGGCGCCGGCAGCAGCGTTCGGCATGGCGACGGTGTGGCTGCGCACGCCGGAGGGTTCGGTGGACGCCGCTTTGTGGGAAGCGCACATCCACCATGTCGCCGACGACCTTGTCGGATGGTTGGAGACGGTCACCGGCCGTCCTTGAGGCGTGGCGGGCGAGGTGCTGTTGACAGGGGAAGGGGGCTGTCCCATCTTCGCCGCCGGTGTGGCGCCCGACCAAAAAGCGAGGAAACCCAGATGGATATTCAAGCCCTTGAGCGCGACATCGACGCCGCCTGGGAGATGCGCGCGCAATTGTCGCCGAAGACCAAGGGAAAAGCCGTCGAGGCCGTCGAGGCGGTGCTGGCGGCGCTGGATTCGGGCGCGCTCCGCGTCGCCCAACGGACGGCCGCCGGCTGGCAGGTCAACGCGTGGCTGAAGAAAGCGGTCCTGCTTTCCTTCCGGCTGGCCGACATGTCCCCCATCCCCGGCGGGCCGGGAATGGAGGGTCAGGCGGCGATCTGGTTCGACAAGGTACCCTCGAAATTTGCCGGCTGGGATGAAAGACGTTTCCGCGAGGCGGGCTTTCGCGCCGTGCCGGGCTGCATCGTCCGGCGTTCCGCCTACATCGCCCCCGGCGTCGTTTTGATGCCTTCCTTCGTGAACGTCGGCGCCCATGTCGGCGAAGGCACGATGGTGGACAGCTGGACGACGGTTGGCTCCTGCGCGCAGGTGGGGAAGAACTGCCACCTTTCCGGCGGCGTCGGCATCGGCGGCGTGCTCGAACCCTTGCAGGCCAGCCCCGTCGTCATCGAGGACAATTGCTTCATCGGGGCGCGGTCGGAGGTGGCGGAGGGCGTTATCGTCGAGGAAGGTGCCGTGCTGGCGATGGGGGTCTATATCGGGGCCTCGACGAAGATCATCGACCGCGTGACCGGCGAAATTTTTTACGGTCGGGTGCCGGCCTACTCCGTCATCGTGCCGGGCGCGCTGCCCGGTGCGCCGCTCGCCGACGGCAGGCCCGGCCCGTCGCTGGCCTGCGCGGTGATCGTCAAGCGGGTGGACGAGCGGACACGGTCGAAAACCTCGATCAACGAGCTGCTGCGCGAATGACGACTTCCCTCGACGTAGTGGCGCTTGCCCAAGCCCTTATCCGCTGCCCGAGCGTGACACCGAAGGACGAAGGCGCGATCGGTGTTCTCGAGGACGCCCTCCGGCCGCTTGGCTTCCGCTGCCGCAGGCTTGCCTATTCGGACGCGATGGAGACGGTCGAGAACCTTTATGCCAAGGTGGGCGAGGGTACCCCTCTTTTCTGTTTTGCCGGTCACACGGACGTCGTGCCGGTCGGCGACGCCGCCGCCTGGTCGGTGGCGCCCTTCAAGGCCGAGATCGTGGACGGCTTTCTCTATGGCCGGGGTGCTGTCGACATGAAGGGCGCCGTCGCCGCCTTCGCCGCGGCCGCGGCCGCTTTCCTGAGCGAACGGCGCGGCGACTTTCGCGGTTCGATCGCGCTGCTCATCACCGGCGACGAGGAGGGCCGTTCCGTCAACGGCACCCGCAAGGCGCTGGAAACGCTGATCGGCGAAGGGGAACGCTTCGACGCCTGTCTGGTCGGCGAGCCCACCAACCCGCAGACCCTTGGCGAGATGATCAAGATCGGGCGGCGCGGCGCCCTCAGCGGCAAGCTCACGGTGCGGGGCGTGCAGGGCCACACGGCCTACCCGCACCTGGCCGACAACCCTATCCCGAAAATGCTGCGGCTGCTGGCGGCGCTTCTTGGCGAACCTCTCGATGCGGGAAGCGCCCATTTCGAACCGTCGAACCTGCAGATCACCAGCCTCGATGTCGGCAACCCGGCGACCAACGTGATCCCCGCAAAGATCGAAGCCAGCTTCAACGTGCGCTTCGGCGACACCTTCACCGCCAAGCGCCTGGAGAAGCGGCTGCGGCAAGGCCTCGATCGGGCGGGCATCGCCTACGACCTCGAAATCTGGGTGACGGGCGAAGCCTTCCTGACCGAGCCCGGGGCCTTGAGCGGGCTCGTCGCGGATGCCGTCGCGGCGGTGACCGGAAAGACGCCGGCACTCGGCACCGCCGGCGGCACGTCGGATGCGCGCTTCCTGAAGGACGCCGGCCCCGTCGTCGAGTTCGGACTCGGCGGCAGCACGATGCACAAGGTGGACGAACGCGTAGCCCTTGCCGACCTCGAAGCGCTGACCAAGATTTACCGCAATGTTCTCGAAAAATTTTTTGCCGGTCGGTAACGCGCGCATTCAGTAGCACACGGCGCGCAGATAAAGCCCTTCCGCCGGCGCCGTGGCGCCCCCTTCCCTGCGATCGCACGCGGCCAGCGCCGCCGCGACGTCGGCTTTCGTCCACCGCCCTTCGCCGACCTGCTTCAGCGTGCCGACCAGGATGCGCACCTGGTTGTGGAGGAAGGAGCGCGCCTCGGCGTGCACGCGGATCTCTTCGCCTTGCCGTTCGACGGCAAGTCTGTCCAGCGTCTTCACGGGCGACGCCGCCTGGCAGAAGGTCGAGCGGAAGCTCGTGAAGTCATGCTTGCCGATCAGCGCGCCCGCCGCCTCCGCCATGGCGTCCGTGTCGAGCGGCGTTCCCACCTGCCAGACGCGGCCGCGTTCGAGGGCGGGCGGCGCCCGGCGGTTGAGGATGCGGTAGAGGTAGTGCCGCGCCTTGGCTGAGCGGCGGGCGTCGAAAGCGGCGTCCGCTACTTCTGCTTCCAACACGGCGATCGGGTGCGGCCTAACCAGCGCGTTCAACGCGTCGCGGATGGTGGCCGGCGGGAAATCGCGCGCCAGATCGAAATGGGCGACCTGGCCAAGGGCGTGCACGCCGGCGTCCGTCCGCCCGGCGCCGTTCACGGTGACGTGCTCGCCCGCCAGGCCGAAAATGGCGTCCTCGATCGCTTCCTGTACGGCGAGGCCGTTCGCCTGGCGTTGCCAGCCGACGAAGGGCCGGCCGTCGTATTCGATGGTGATTTTGTAGCGGCTCATGGCGCGACGGCGCCGGCCGGAACAGCAAGCCGGGTGCCGGCCGGGATGGGATGGCCGCGCAGGAAGGCTTCCCCCGCGAGGGGCGCGCGCCCGGCACGCTGGAGGGTGAGGATGCGGATCGCCCCTTCGCCGCAGGCGACCGTCAAGCGGTCGTCGAGCACGGTGCCGGGCGGCTTCGCGGCAGGCGCTTCGCGGGCTTCCGCCGCCAGCACCTTGACGCGCTCGCCGCCGAGCAGAAACCAGGCCCCCGGCCACGGATCGAAGGCGCGGACGCGGCGGTGAAGTGCCGCCGCCGTCCTTCGCCAGTCGAGTTCGCCTTCGGCGCGGTTGAGCTTCTCGGCGTAGGTAACGCCCGCCGTCGGCTGGGGTCGCGCTTGCAGCGCGCCACGGCTCAAGCCTTCGAGGGTCTCCAGCATGCAATCGGCGCCAAGGGCGGCCAGGCGCGTTTCCAGGCCGGCCGCGGTTTCGGCCGCATGGATCGGGGTTTCCGCCTGCAGCAGGATGGGGCCGCTGTCCAACCCCTCGTCCAGCCGCATGATCGTCACCCCGGTCATGGCGTCGCCCGCCAGGATGGCCCGCGGAATGGGGGCGGCCCCCCGCCAGCGGGGCAGGAGAGAGGGGTGGAGGTTGAGGCAGCCGAGCCGCGGCGCTTCCAGGAACGCCTTCGGCAGCAGAAGGCCGTAGGCGACGACCACCGCAGCGTCGAGTCGCAAGCCTTGAAAGGCGCTTGCTTCCGCCTCGCCCTTCAGGCTGGTCGGCATGCGCAGCGGAAGCCCATGTTCTTCCGCGAAAGCCTGGACAGGGGAGGCCTGCACCTTCTGCCCGCGGTCGCGGGGCTTCGGCGGTTTCGCATAGACGGCCGCGATCGCGTGCCCCGCCGCGATCAACTGGCGAAGCGTCGGAAGCGCGAAGTCGGGGGTGCCCAGGAAGGCAAGCGTAAGGGGGTTCATCCGGCGATCGCCTGCGCCCTTTTCAGCTTGGTAAGCTTGCGCAGGATGATGTTGCGCTTGAGCAGGGAAAGGTGGTCCACGAAAAGAACGCCGTCGAGGTGGTCCATCTCGTGCTGGAGGCAGGTGGCAAGCAGCCCTTCCGCCGCGATCTCCCGAATCTCGTTTTCGCAATCCAGGTAACGGACGCGGACCTTCGTCGGGCGGGCGACGGGCGCGAACTGGTCGGGCAGCGAAAGGCAGCCCTCCTCGAAGACGGCCTTGTCGTCGGAGGCCCAGAGAATCTCCGGATTGGCCATTTTCAGGGGGGATGGCGTTTCCCCTTCGCGCGCAACGTCGACGACGAGAACGCGTTTCGCCACCCCGACCTGGGGGGCGGCAAGGCCGATGCCGGGGGCTGCGTGCATCGTTTCCAGCATGTCGTCCATCAGCCGGCGGGTCGCGTCGTCCACGCCCTCGATCCGCCGCGCCTTGACCTTCAACCGCGGGTCCGGCGCTGTAATGACTGGTAAAATCGCCATGATTCAGCATACCTCTTTTGTGAAGCCGCGCCAATTTGGGTAGGATGGCCGGCATGGACTTAACGCTTCTGCTCGTCCTTCTGCTGGGGCTTGCCGCCGGCGCCCTTACGGCCCTGCTCGTGCAGCGCCGCGGCGGCCTGGCCGGGCTCGAGGGCCGGCTCGACCAGATCGCGCAAACCGAAAGCGAGGCGCAAAGCCAGCTCGCCCGGCGCCTGCAGGAACAGGAGCGCGCCATCGGCGAGCGGCTCGATCAGGTTTCCAGGCGGCTCAACGACGGGCTTACGCAATCGGCCGAGAAGGCGACCAAAACGATGACCGACCTGCAGACGCGGCTGGCCGTCATCGACGCCGCCCAGAAAAACATCGCCGAGCTTTCCAGCCAGGTCGTGGGGCTGCAGGACATCCTGTCGAACAAGCAGGCGCGCGGCGCCTTCGGGGAAGTGCAGTTGCAGGATATCGTGCGCGGCGTGCTGCCGGCTTCCGCCTACCGTTTTCAGGCGAGCTTGAGCAACGGCAAGCGGGTGGATTGCCTGATCGAGCTTCCGAACCCGCCGGGGCCGATCGCGATCGACGCGAAATACCCGCTCGAAGGGTACCGCGCGCTTTTGCAGGCCGGGACGGAAACCGAAAAGAAACAGCGCGCCCGCGAGTTCAGCCAGGCCATCCTCAAGCACGTAACCGATATTGCCGAACGCTACATTCTCCCCGGCGAGACGGCGGATTCCGCCCTTCTCTTTCTGCCGAGCGAAGCGGTCTATGCCGAGCTCCACACGAACTTCCAGGACGTCGTCGATCGAGCCTACAAGGCGCGGGTCTGGATCGTCTCGCCGACGACGCTGTGGGCGACGCTGACAACGGTGCGCGCGATCTTGCGGGACGTGCGCATGCGCGAGCAGGCCCACGTAATCCAGAAGGAAGTGATAGCGCTGCTGGCCGACGTTGGGCGGCTGGACGGGCGCGCGGATAATCTGCAGAAGCACTTTCAGAGTGCCGAGAAAGATCTCCGGGAGATTCGCACCTCGGCCGAGAAGGTGACGAAGCGGGCGGAGCGTATCGTCGAGCTGGAGGTCGAGGAAAGCGGTGAGACGCTCGCCCCGCCGGAACCCGCCAAGCCTCGTCTCGTGGAGTAACGATCATGGCCGCCGTCCCGGACGCGATGGGCTTGCTGGAAGCCGCGATGAAAAAGGCCCGCGCCCTTGGCGCGAGCGCGGCCGACGCCCTGCTCGTCGAACGGGCGAGCCTTTCGGTGCCCTACCGGCTCGGCCGTTCGGAAGGGGTGGAGCGGGCGGAAAGCACGGATCTCGGCTTGCGTGTCTTTGTCGGCAAGCGACAGGCCATCGTCTCGACGACGGACCTTTCCAAGGCCTCCCTCGAGACGCTGGCGGAACGCGCCGTCGCCATGGCGAAGACGGCGCCGGAGGATCCCTTTTGCGGCTTAGCCGAGCCGGCAGCGCTCGCTCGCGACATCCGCGATCTCGATCTTTGCGACGGGTTTGAGCCCGCCGTCGAGGACCTGCTGAAAAAAGCGCGCGCGGCGGAAGGGGCGGCGCTTGCCGTTGCGGGGGTAACGAACTCGGAAGGGGCGGAGGCAGGCTTTCGGCGTAGCCGCGTGGCGCTGCTCGCCACGAACGGGTTTTCCGGTGCTTACACCACTACCCATTTCGGCCTCTCCGTCTCCGTGCTTGCCGGCAGCGGCACAGGCATGGAACGCGATTACGAATTTACCAGCGCCCGTTACGCGCAAGACCTCGAGCCGCCGGAGACGGTTGGCAGGAAAGCCGGTGAGCGGACGGTTCGCCGGCTGCGCCCGAAGAAGCTGCGATCCGCTACCCTGCCCATCGTCTATGAGCCGAGGGTCGCGGGCAGTCTGCTTCGTCATTTCGCCGGCGCCATCAACGGCGCCGCGGTTGCCCGGGGCACGAGCTTCCTGAAAGACGCCATGGGCACGCGCGTTTTCGCGGCCGGCTTGCGGATTGTGGACGATCCCTACCGTCGGCGTGGTCTGGCTTCGCGGCCCTTCGACGGCGAGGGGGTGGCCGGCGCGCGCCGCGCCCTCGTCGAGGACGGCGTCCTCGCAAGCTGGCTCCTCGATCTTCGTTCGGCCTGCCAGCTCGGCCTGGCGACGACCGGGCATGCCAGCCGGGGCATCTCCTCGCCGCCGCAGCCGGCTTCGACGAACCTCTATCTCGAGCCGGGAAGCGTCAGTCCCGAGGCGCTCCTCGGGGACATCCCGCAAGGCTTCCTGGTGACCGAGCTGATCGGCATGGGCGTGAACGGCGTGACCGGCGACTACAGCCGGGGTGCGGCCGGTTTTTGGGTTGAGCGGGGCGAGATCGCCTACCCGGTCAGCGAGGTCACGATCGCCGGCAATTTGCGCGAGATGTTCCGGAACGCCACCCCGGCTGACGACCTTGTTTTCCGGTTCGGGACCGACGCGCCGACCCTGCGGATCGACGGCATGACGGTGGCCGGCCTCTAGCGTGCCGCGGACGGTGGCCGGAGCTGCCGGAGCGTGCTATCTTTTGCGCCGCAAAATCCACCGATAGCGCAGGCCATGTCTTCTTCTCTTCCCAAGCTGAACGAAACGACGCAGGCGCTCGTGCGCAGGCTTTTCCGGGAGAATATCCGGCCCTATCTCGGCCGGCTCGTCGCCGCCGGGGCAATGATGTTCTTGGTCGCCGGGGCGACGGCGGCGAACGCCTGGATCATGCAGCCGGTCCTGGATGACGTTTTTCTAAAACACGACAAGCGGATGCTGATCCTCGTGCCGGTCGCCATCCTGGTCATCGCGGCGGTCAAGGGATTCGCAACCTATGGCCAGGCGGTGCTGATGAACTTCGTCGGCCAGCGGATCGTCGCGAACATCCAGGTTCGCATGTACGCGCATCTGATTCGGGCGGACCTTGCCTTCTTTCACGGCGCGTCCACCGGCACGCTGATTTCCCGCTTCACCCATGACCTCCAGCTTCTGCGGGCGGGAGTCGCCAACGCGCTGACCGGGATGGTGAAGGATTCGCTGACGCTCATCTTTCTCATCGGCGTCATGTTCTACCAGGACTGGTTCCTTGCCCTTTTCACCTTCTTCATCTATCCGGCTGCCGTCCTTCCGATCGTGCGGATCGGACGCCGGATGCGCAAAATCTCGACGGGCATGCAGCAGGCGGTCGGCGGAATGACCGCGCTTCTGGACGAAACCTTCCAGGGCGTCCGGCACGTCAAGGCCTATGGCATGGAAAGCTATGAAACGGGCCGTGCCGCGGACATTGCCGAGAACATCTTCCGCCTGGCTTTCAAATCCACGCGAGTCCGCAGCATCGTCCAGCCGGTGATGGAGTTGCTGGGCAGTTTCGGGATCGCCTTCGTTGTCTTCTACGGCGGCAGCCAGGTCATCACCGGCGCGACGACGTCGGGTGCCTTCTTCTCGTTCATCGCGGCGCTTCTGATGGCCTACCAGCCGATGAAAAGCATCGCGAATTTGAACGCGACCCTGCAAGAGGGCCTGGCCGCGGCGGCGCGCGTCTTTGCGCTGCTCGACCTTGAGCCCGCGATCGGGGATCGGCCGTCCGCCAAGCCGCTTAAGGTGACCGGAGCGGCGATCTTTTTCGAGGACGTGCATTTCGCCTATGGGCGGGAAAGCCCCGCCCTGCATGGCATAACCCTGGCCGTGCCGGCCGGCCGGACGGCCGCCCTCGTCGGGCCCTCGGGCAGCGGAAAATCAACGATCCTGAATTTGATTCCGCGCTTCTACGACGTTGACCGGGGCCGTATCGCGATCGACGGTCAGGATATCCGGGACGTGACCATGGCGAGCCTGCGCTCGGGGATCGCGCTTGTCAGCCAGGAGGTCGGCCTGTTCGACGATACCGTGCGCGCGAACATCCTCTATGGGCGGCCCGACGCGGCGGAGGACGAAGTCGTCGCGGCGGCGAAGATGGCCGCCGCCGATGAATTCATCCGCGAACTTCCCAAGGGCTACGATACGGTTATCGGCGAACAGGGCGTCAAGCTCTCCGGCGGCCAGCGCCAGCGCATCGAGATCGCTCGCGCCATGCTTCGCAACGCGCCGATCCTGCTTCTGGACGAGGCGACGTCGGCCCTCGACACGGAATCGGAGCGCCAGATCCAGACCGCCCTGCGCGTGCTGAAAAAAGGCCGCACGACGCTGGTTATCGCCCATCGGCTTTCCACCATTCAGGACGCCGATATCATTTATGTCATCGATCGGGGCCGGGTCGTCGAGCAGGGCTCGCACGCCGAGCTGATGGCCCGGAACGGGACGTATGCAAGACTCTACGCGCTCCAGTTCGCAGAAGAGACGGAGACGGCGAGCCGGAACCTGGCGCAGGCGTGATCGGTGCAGTTTCGCAAGCGAATCATAGGTCTTAATTTCGTTCAGCGGTTTCTCGGCGCGCTGATCGCGCTTTATATCTTCTGCGTCTATCGAACGGGCCGCTGGTCGGTCGCAGGGGAAGCGCACCCGAAGCCCCTGTGGGACGCGGGCAAGCCTTTCATCGTTTGCTTCTGGCATGGGCGGATGCTTCTCATGCCCTATGCGTGGCAAAGCAATCAGCCCTTCGTGCAGCTGAACTCCGGTCACCGGGACGGCATCATCAGCATCCGCGCCCAGGCGCATTTTGGAATCCGCACGGTCATAGGCTCGGCCACCGCCGGTGCCATGAAGGCCTTTCGCGGTCTTCTGAAGACGATTCGCGCCGGTAAGACGATCGGGATCACGCCGGACGGTCCCCGTGGGCCCCGGATGCGGGCGAAGCCCGGCATCGTGGTGATCGCGGGGTTGGCCGGCGTGCCGATCCTGCCACTCGCCTTCTCGGCCGAGCGCGGCCGGATGCTGGCCTCCTGGGATCGTTTCTTCGTCCCTTTCCCCTTTTCTCGCGGGCACTTCGCGTGGGGGGAGCCCATTTACGTGCCGAAGAACCCGGATGAAGCGACCGTCGAGCGGCTTCGCCAACTGGTCGAGGACAGGCTATACGCGCTTACCCTTGAGGCCGATGCGACATACGGCCACCCGCCGATCCCCAAGGCGGACCCCGGCGCGGCGAAGAAACCGAAGGCCGTTCTTCGGGCGGCGGCGGAAGAATGAGCGCGTTTTTCCTCTACCGCGTCGCCACGGTGCTGGCCGCCCCGACCGTCCGCTGCTACCTGCGCTGGCGGATGCGGCGGGGAAAGGAACACCGTGCGCGCCTTCCGGAACGGTTCGGTTTCACCGCCGTGCCGAGGCCCGAGGGGCCGCTTGTCTGGGTGCATGCGGCAAGCGTGGGGGAGGCCCTTTCCGTTCTTCCGCTTATTCATCGGCTGCGCCGCGAAGCGCCCGATCGCTGTTTCCTCGTCACGACCGGCACCGTCACCTCGGCGGCGCTGATGGGCGAAAGGCTGCCCGACGGCGCTATCCACCAGTTCCTTCCAGTCGATCTGCCGATGGCGGTGGACCGTTTCCTCGACCATTGGCGCCCGGCCCTTGTGTTTTGGGTCGAATCGGAATTCTGGCCGAATTTCCTGCAAGGAATCGCCGCGCGCGGTCTGCCCGCGGTCCTTCTGAACGCGCGGCTTTCGGACCGTTCCTTTCGCGGCTGGCGGCGGACCCGCGGTTTCGCGCGCGCACTCCTGAAGACCTTTCGCCTCGCCCTCGCCCAGAGCGAGGAGACGGCTTCGCGGCTGCGCGCGCTGGGGGCCGGGAATGTGGTTTGCGTCGGCAATCTCAAATACGCCGCCGAGACGCTGCCCTTCGATGCGAAGGCGCTGGCTGACTTGAAGGCGCGGCTGGAAGGAAGGCCGGTCTGGCTGGCGGCCAGCATCCATCCCGGCGAGGACCGTCTGGCCGGGGCCGTTCATCGCACGCTCAAGGCGGCGCATCCGGGGCTGCTCACGCTTCTCGTGCCGCGGCATCCGGATCTCGGCAGCAAGATGGCCGCCCGCCTTCAAGGCGAGGGCCTGCGGGTGGCGAGGCGCGCGGCCGGCGAGGCGCCGGATGCCGCCACCGACATCTATCTCGCCGATACGCTGGGCGAGCTTGGCCTCTTCTACCGCCTGAGCCCGATTGCCTTCGTCGGCGGCTCTCTTGTTCCCCACGGCGGCCAGAACCTATTGGAGCCGGCCCGGCTCGGTTGCGCGATCCTGCACGGGCCCCACGTCGAAAACTTCGCCCCCATCGCGCGCGCCCTGAAGGCGGCGGATGGCGCCATCGAGGTCGTGGACGGCGACGCCTTGGCGGTGGCCGTCGACCGGCTGCTCAAGGCGCCGGCGGAGGCCCGCCGGCTGGCGGCGGCGGGGGCGGCGCGGGCCGCCAGCGAAGCGGGCGTCCTCGACCGCGTCATCGAACGTCTCAAGCCCTACCTCGAAGGTCCGATCCCGCCGCGAGCGGAAGCCCCCCATGCATAGCCCCGCCTTCTGGGCAAAGGGCGGGTGGCTTCCTTTCGTGCTTGGCCCCATGGGCCTTCTCTGGGGTTTGGGCGGGTGGCTCCGCCGGGCCTTTATCAAGCCATACCGGGCAGCCATACCCGTGATTTGCGTCGGCAATCTGGTCGTCGGCGGCGCCGGAAAGACACCGGTGACCCTTGCGATTGCGCATCATCTTCGGGGCAAGGGGATCAACGTCCACCTGCTCGGCCGCGGGTATGGCGGTGAGTATGGCGATAGACTCAAAGGCCCTACCAAAGTGGATCCGGCCCGCCATCTTGCGGCCGAGGTGGGGGACGAGGCGCTGCTGCTGGCGGCGGCGGCGCCGACTTGGGTGGGAGCCGATCGGGCGGCGGCGGCGCGGGCCGCCGCCGCCGCCGGGGCGGCCTGCGTGGTCCTCGACGACGGCTTCCAGGACCCCTCTCTCGAGAAGGACCTTTCCCTCCTCGTCGTGGACGGCGCGTACGGTTTCGGCAATGGCCGGGTCGTCCCGGCGGGACCCTTGCGCGAGCCGGTGGCGGCGGGCCTCCAGCGTGCCCAGGCGGTCGTCCTCGTGGGGCAGGACGAAGCCGGGGTCGGAGAGAGCCTTGCCGGCCAGGGCCGGCTGCTGCGGGCCCAGTTGGTGCCGGCTTCCGACATGGCGGAGCGGCAGGGCGATCGCTTCCTTGCCTTCGCCGGCATCGGGCGGCCGGAGAAATTTTTCGCGAGCCTGCGAAAGGCCGGCTTTACCCTGGCGGGGACGCGCGCCTTTCCCGACCACCACGTCTACCGCCGCGAAGAAGTGGAGGCGCTGGTTCGCGACGCGGAGAGCCTTGGCGCCCTCCCGATCACGACGGCAAAGGACGCCGTCCGCCTGCCGGAAGACTTCCGCGACCGCGTCATCGTCTTCCCCGTCCGTCTCGTCTGGCAAGACGTGGATGCCGTTGAGACGCTTCTGCGGCCCCTATTCCGCAGCCCCTGAGACGGCCGCTTCCGGCCTCGGCATGGGGCCTGCGGCAAGCTCGGGGTCGAGGGGGACCCCAAGCCAGCTCATCCCCCAATGCAGATGCGGGGCCGTTGCCCGGCCGCTGGCGCCGAGCGCACCGATCGGGTCCCCCTTCCGCACGCGACGACCCGCCGTGACGTCGATGCGGTCGAGATGGGCGTAGACCGTAAAAAGCCCGTGGCCGTGATCGAGCAGCACGGTCTTGCCGGTAAAAAAGAGATCCGGGTAGACGTCGGCGACGGTGCCGTCCATCGCGGCTGCCACCGGCGTTCCCTTGGGGGCCGCGATGTCGGTGCCGGCGTGCGGGCTGCGCGGCTCGTCGTTCAGGATTCGCAGGCTTCCGAAGACGCCGCTGACCCGTCCCAAGACCGGCCAGGCGACACCGCTTTTGAAGAAAGACCCAGCGCTGTCCGCTTCGCGGGCTCTGGCCAGGGCGGCGCTTTCCTCTTGGATGCGCTTGAGGTCGGCCGGGGGAGGCGTGACGAGGCCCTGCGGCAGGTCGTTCACCCGCTCGACGGGAAATTCCCTGGGAGCTATGGCGAGGGCAAGCGCGCCTTCCGCTCCGTCGGGCAGGCGATAGGCAAGCCGGGCCTTAAGTGCGGCGTCGCGGCCGAAGCCGATCACGAAGTCGCCTTCCCTGGAAAGGCGGACGGCTTTGCCGTCGAGGTGAAGCGTCGCCCCGGGCGGCGCCTTGCCCATAACCAGGCCGCCTTGCGCGAAGGCCCCTTCGAAACGAAAGTCCGGCTCGGCGAAGGCAACGCGCGGGGCGAGGGCAAGAAGAAACACAAGGCAAAGGGCAGGCACCGATCGCGCAATCAAAAAAGGTCTCCCTGTTCGGTCTTGCGGGGGCGTTTTTTCGACGGCGTCCTTTCGATGGCGGCACCCACCTCGCCGTCGCCGAAACGAATCCCGACCACGAGGCCGGGCGTTGTCTGGCGGACCGAGGTGATGGGCTCGCCCGCGGTGTCGCGGACAAGGGCGAAGCCGCGCTTGAGCACGCGCGTATAGGAAAGGCTTTCGAGCAGGCGGCCCTGTTCGGCCAGGCGTTGGGCGCGCGCGTTCAGGCCTTCCCGGCCGGCCGCCTTCAAGCGGTGGCCGGCGAAGGCAAGCTCGCTTTCTATCTTGAGGAGCCGCTCGCCGGGGTGGGGAAGTCCGCGCCCCAAACCGGCGAGATGCGCGGTTCGGGAAATCAGCGCCTTCTCCATCGCGTTCTTGAGGCGGTCCGTCCACTCATCGAGGCGGAGCGCCGCCATCTCGAGGAAGGATTTCGGGTCCACGAGGCCGCGGGCGAGCGCCTTGAGATGGGCGCGCTGCGTCTCCAGCCGGCGAGCCGTCGCGCCTCCCAGCCGGCGGGTACAGTCGAGCACGTATTCAATAAGCTCGGCCCGCACCGGCACCGCCATCTCGGCCGCGGCCGAAGGGGTCGGCGCGCGCCGGTCGGCGGCGAAATCAATGAGTGTCGTGTCCGTCTCATGGCCGACCGCCGAGATGAGCGGAATCTTCGAGGCCGCCGCGGCGCGCACGACGCTTTCCTCGTTGAACGCCCACAGGTCTTCCAGGCTGCCGCCGCCGCGGGCGACGATGAGAAGGTCCGGCCTCGGAATCGCCCCCTTCTTCGGCAGTTGGTTGAAGCCCTCGATGGCGGCGGCGATGGCACTCGCGGCGCCTTCGCCCTGGACGGCCACCGGCCACAGAAGGACGGGCCTTGGGAAGCGGTCGTTCAGCCGGTGCAGAATGTCCCGCAGCACCGCCCCGGTCGGCGAGGTGATGACACCGATCCGCTCCGGCAAATAGGGCAAGGGCTTCTTCTTGGCCGGGTCGAACAGGCCTTCGGCGGCGAGCTTCTTGCGGCGTTCCTCGAGCAGCTTCAAAAGCGCGCCTTCACCGGCGAATTCCATCTCCTCGACGACGATCTGGTAGCGCGAGCGGCCGGGGTAGGTCGTGAGCCGGCCCGTGCAGATGACCTCGAGCCCGTCCGCCGGTTCGGCGCCAAGCCGCGTGCCCCGCCAGCAGACGGCGTCCAGCACCGCCTTCTCGTCCTTCAGCGCGAAATAGAGGTGGCCGGACGCCGCGCGCTTGAAGCCGGAAATCTCGCCGCGTACCCGGACCCGGCCGAAGGCTTCCTCAACGGTGCGTTTGAGGGCGAGCGCGAGTTCGCTTACGCTATATTCATATTCTGCAAGGCCGGGCTCGTTCCCCGCCGCGGGTGGATTGTCCATCATGGGTTCGGATGATACCAAGGAGCCCGGTTTCGCGAAACGCAAAGGCCAAGAGGCAGGAAAAAATGACCAAGACACCAGCGCTTCCAGGCCGCGTCCTTCTCATAGGCGGCGGCGGCCGCGAACACGCCCTTGCTCGGGCGCTGGTGGCGTCGGAATTGTGCGGCGCCCTCTATTGCGCGCCGGGTAACGCCGGCATCGCCGAGCTTGCGAACTGCGTGCCGATCGCAGTGGAGGACGTGGCGGGCCTCGTCCGGTTTGCGGAGAAGGAACGGATCGCCTTCGTCGTCGTCGGGCCGGAAACCCCCCTCGTGCTGGGTCTGGTGGACGCGATGGAAGCGGCGGGCATTCCCACCTTCGGGCCCAGCCGGAAAGCCGCCGCCCTCGAAGGCTCGAAAGGCTTCATGAAGGATATCTGCGTGAAGCACGGGATCCCGACGGCGGCTTACGCGCGGTTCACGGAAGCCGGCCCCGCCAAGGCCTATCTGCGCACCCAAAAAATCCCGGTCGTCGTCAAGGCGGACGGGCTTGCGGCCGGCAAGGGGGTGACCGTCGCCCACAGCCTCGCCGAAGCCGAGGCGGCGATCGAAGAAGCGCTGCTCGGCGGGCGTTTCGGCGCGGCCGGACGCGAGATCGTCGTCGAGGAATTCCTCGAAGGCGAGGAGGCGAGCTTCTTCGCGCTGGTCGACGGCGCGCACGTCCTGCCGCTGGCCGCCGCCCAGGACCACAAGGCGGTGGGCGATGGCGACACCGGCCCCAACACTGGCGGCATGGGCGCCTACTCGCCGGCGCCGGTCGTCACCGACGCCATTGCCGCCGAGATCGAGAAACGCATCCTCTTGCCCGCCGTCCGCGGCATGGCCGAGGAGGGATGTCCCTTCCGCGGCGTTCTCTTTGCCGGCGTCATGATCGGATCGGCCGGCGTCACGCTGCTTGAATTCAACATCCGGTTCGGCGACCCGGAATGCCAAGTGCTGATGGCGCGGCTCGATTCGGACCTGCTCGCCGCCCTTGTCGCCGCCTATCAGGGGCGGCTCGATGAAGTCCGCTTACGCTGGCGGAAGGAAGCCGCCCTTTGCGTCGTGCTGGCCGCGCAGGGCTATCCGGACGCCTATAAGCGGGGAACCGAAATTCGCGGGCTTGCCGCCGCGGCGGCGCTGCCCGGCGTCGTCGTCCACCACGCCGGCACGCGGGCGGAGGGCGGCCGCGTGCTTGCCGATGGCGGGCGCGTGCTTGGCGTCACCGCCCTCGGCGAGACGATCGCAGACGCCCAAGCCCGGGCTTACGAGGCGGTGGGCCGGATCGATTGGCCGGACGGCTTCTGCCGCCGGGATATCGGCTGGCGCGCCATCGGCAAGCAGACTTAAGCCGCCTTCGCCGCCGCTTCCTTCATCATCGAGGCGAGCAGCACGTAAACCGCCGTCCAGGCTTGCCGCGCTTGCGGCGTAAAGGCATCTCCAAGACCCTTTTCGAGCGTCCACAGAAGGGCCTGGCCGACGGTGTCGTAATCCTTCGCCTTCACGCCGTAGCTGGCGTGGCGCGTGCCAAGCTGGCGGACGGCGGAGCCGAGTTTGTCGGGGCTGCCAAGCCCGTTCACCGCCAGGGAGATCATCGCCATCAGCTTGCGCCCCTGTTCCTTCATGTCGCCCTTAAACAGGGGGCGCAAGGTAGGGTCTATCTCGAAGAGACGGCCATAGAACATCGCCGCCGCGTCTTCGGCGATCGGGCTTACTTTGTGGAACGTGGTTTGGACGAGTCGAACTTCTTCCGGTGACATTTTTTGCTCCTATCCTTTCCGGACAACGGCGCCTGGATTGTCGGTCGGGAGCGTTTAAGAAAAACTGAAGAGCGAAGACCGAGACATCCTTGAAAAGGATAAAAAACGGCCTTTTTCAGCGGACGACGTCGGCGGCGGCCTCTTTCATGAAGCCGGCGATTTCGATATAGGCCTGCCGCCAGGCCGCGAGCGTTTCCGGCGAGCCGTCGGCGCCGAGTTCGCGTTCCAGCGTCTCCAGCAGCGCCTCCCCGAAGGTGTCGTAATCCTTCGCTGTCACGTGGAAGCGGACGTGCTGGAAAGCCAGATTCTCGATGGCGGGCAGAATGGCATAGAGGTCCTCGCCCGCCCGCGTCAGCATGCGGAGCATCGCCATCAGCTTTCGCCCCTGTTCCCGCATGTCGCCCTTGAAGAGGGCGCGCAAACTCGGGTCGCGCGCAAAAAGCCGCTGGTAGAAGGCGTCCGCCACCGGATCCGCCCGCGCAAACAGCTTCGCAAAGCTTGCCTGGACGCGCTTCGCCTGCTCGGGCGTCATGGGCGTGTCCGTTGCGGCGCTGTCTTTTCGTTGCGGCGTTCGGCGAAGAAGGTCTTGAGCAGCGCCTTGCAGCACGCCTCGTCGATGCCGCCGAAAGTTTCCGGCCGGTGGTGGCAGGTGGGCTGGTCGAAGATGCGGGGCCCGTGATCGACGCCGCCGCCCTTCGGGTCGTAGGCGCCGAAATAAAGCCGCCGGATTCGCGCGAAGGAAATCGCCGCCGCGCACATCGGGCAGGGTTCGAGCGTGACGTAAAGGTCGCAGGTGCCGAGCCGGGGGCTACCGAGCTTCCTAGCCGCCGCGCGCAGGCAAAGCATTTCGGCATGCGCGGTAGGGTCGGCAAGGGCTTCCGTTTCGTTCCCGAAGGCGGCGACGATCTTCCCCGTCCGGCCATCGACGAGGACGGCGCCGACCGGGACCTCGCCCCGCAGGCCGGCCGCCTCGGCTTCTTTTTCCGCCGCGGTCAGGAAAGGGGATGGCTTTCTAAGCATGGGGCGAGAGTGAAGAGGGGGCGGGCCCCCGTCAAGTGGCGGCGGACGAGTTGCCGTAAGCCCCGTCGGCGTCCTACAGTCCGGCCATGCACGCACCCGTCATCGGCTTGACGCTCGACCGGGAGGGCCCGGGCGGTTATTCGAAGCTTCCCTGGTACGCCCTGCGCGAGAATTACGTCCGCGTGTTGGTCGAGCGGGGCGCCCTTCCCCTGCTGCTGCCGGACGAGCCGGACCTGGCGGAAGCCTATCTCGAGCGGATCGACGGCCTGGTCGTCACCGGCGGCGATTTCGACATCGACCCGACCCATTTCGGGGTGAAGGAGCGGCACGCGAGCGTCACCACGAAGGACCGGCGAACCGCCTTCGAGCTTGCCATCACGCGAGCGGCGCACCGGCGGAATTTGCCGATCCTCGGCATCTGCGGCGGCCAGCAGCTTCTGAACGTGGCGCTCGGCGGGACGCTCGTCCAGCACATCCCGGACGAAGTGAAAAATGCCCTTGCCCACGAACAGCCCAACCCGAGGAACGAACCCGGCCACGCCGTCGCGGTCGCGGAAGGCTCGCTTCTGCACCGCATCACGGGCGCGCGCACCCTCGCCGTCAACAGCGCCCACCACCAGGCGGTCAAAACGGTGGCCGGCGCCGTGGTGGTTGACGCGGTGGCGCCCGACGGCGTCATCGAAGGGATCGAGGACCCAAGCCGCCGCTTCTGCCTCGGCGTCCAATGGCACCCGGAATATCTGGTGAGCGAGGGAGACGCGAAAATCTTCGCCGCCTTCGTCGCCGCCGCCGAAGGCGCATGAAGGCGAAGGAAACGCGCGTTGGCGGCGAACGGCTTGCGAAACGGATCGCGCGCGCCGGCCTCTGTTCGCGGCGCGAAGCGGAACGCTGGATCCTTGCCGGTCGCGTTGCCATCGAGGGCAAGGTGGTGGAAACGCCCGCGGTCAATGTCACGCGCCACACCCGCATCGCGGTGGACGGCAAGCCGCTTCCGGGCGCCGATCGTCCGCGGCTTTGGCTTTACCATAAGCCGAAGGGGCTGGTGACGACGCACCGCGACCCGCAGGGCCGGGCAACCGTTTTTGGCCATCTGCCGGCCGTGCTTCCCCGCCTCGTTTCGGTGGGCAGGCTCGATCTCAACTCGGAAGGCCTGCTTCTGCTCACCAACGACGGCAGGCTGGCGCGCAAGCTCGAACACCCTGCGCAAGGTTTCCAGCGGCGCTACCGGGTTCGCGCCTTCGGCCAAGTGACGCCTTCCGCCCTCGCCGGTCTGGCCAAGGGCATACACGTGAAGGGCATCCGCTATGGACCGATCGCGGCGGGCATCGAAAAGGTGCAGGGGGCGAACGTGTGGCTTGCCGTCTCGCTGGCCGAGGGGAAAAACCGCGAAGTCCGCAAGGTGCTTGAGCATCTCGGCCTTACGGTGAATCGTCTTATCCGCATCGCCTATGGGCCGTTCGCACTCGGCCGTCTCGCCAGGGGCGAGGTGCGCGAGGTGCCGCCGCGGCTTGTTGCGGCTCTCTTGAGCGAAGGCGCGGAGAAAGGCGGATGACGCTTCGGATCGTTGCCGGGAAGCACCGTGGGCGAAGGCTTGAGGGACCGAAGGACCGGCGCATCCGGCCCACCGCCCTGCGGGTGCGCGAGGCGATCTTCGATTGGCTTGCCCACCGCCGTCCTTCGCAAGAGGGTGATCCGTTTCCCGCCGGCGAGCGCGTTCTCGACGCCTTCGCCGGCAGTGGCGCCATGGGTTTCGAGGCTCTCTCCCGCGGGGCTGCCTTCGTCACCTTCCTGGAAACCGACGCCAAGGCGGTCGCGATTCTTCAGAAGAACGCGGCAAGCCTGGGCGAGGAAGCCCGCGTCGCGATTCTGCGGCGGGATGCCAGGAGGCCCGGCCACCTTTCGGCGCCGGTCGGGCTTGCGATCCTCGACCCGCCCTATGGGCAAGACTTGGGTGGGCCTTCGCTCGCCGCACTTCGGCGGGAAGGCTGGCTTCGCCAAGGTGCTGTCGTCGTCCTCGAGACCGGCGCCAGGGAGCTTTGTCTTTTGCCGGAAGGCTTCCGCCTCCTCGACGAGCGCCGCTACGGGGAGGCGAAGGCCCTTTTTCTGGGGCACGAAATGGCGGAAACCCCGGTTCAGGCGCCGTACTGATCGGTGTCGTCGAAGGGCGTTTCCGGCGGTGGGTTTTCGTCGGATTCCATCGGTTCGGGCTCGGGCTCGGCCAGCGGCGCACCCGCCCAAAAGTAGTCCCGGAGACAGGGAAGCCACCACGGCAAGGTGGCGACAACGACCAGCATAAGCGTCGTCGCCCGGATGGGAACGAGCAGGAGATCGATGACGAGAAGTGCTATCGCGCCAAGGGCTATCAGTTCGATCGGCGTCCGCGACTTGAAAAAATTGCGCACGCCGTCAACCAGGTGGTTGGATTCGTCGGGTGTTTTCATGTCTTCTTTCCTAGCGCCTTCCGAACAGGCGTTCAATATCTTGTAATTTCAACTCAACGTAGGTCGGGCGGCCATGGTTGCATTGACCGGCGTGCGGCGTTTTTTCCATCTGGCGCAGAAGGTGGTTCATTTCCTCCGCCGTCAGCCGCCTTCCCGCCCGGACGCTGCCGTGGCACGCCATCGTCGCCGCGACGCGGTCGAGGCTTTCGCGCAGGCTCAAGCCCGCCTCGAACTCCTCAAGATCGTCGGTCAGGTCGTGGATCAGCCCTTGCGGGTTCACCAGGCCCAGCATAGCCGGGATTTCGCGAAGCACGACGGCGCCGGGTCCGAAGGATTCGACGACAAGGCCAAACTCGGCCAACTCCTCGGCGCGATCGAGAAGGGGTTGAACCTTTTCCTCCGGCAGTTCGACGACTTCGGGAATAAGAAGGATTTGCCGTTCGATTCCCTTGCCGCTTAGACCTGCCCGCATGCGCTCCAGCACGATCCGCTCGTGGGCGGCGTGCTGGTCCACGATCACGATGCCGTCGGCGGTCTGGGCGAGGATGTAAGTCGCGTGCACTTGGGCGCGGGCCGCGCCCAGGGGATGGGCGGCAGGCTCGGGCTCGGCCGATTCCGCGTCCGGCGTTCGCGCCGATGGTGTAGCCGTCCCCGGCAGGGAGGCGTGGTAGGCGGGGGCCGCCTCGCGCAGTCCCCGTTCCCGCCCAGCGCCGTTCGCGAAGGAAAGGGCAGGCTCGGCCCGGAAGGCGCCAAGGGCGGACGCCGCCACCGACGACGACGCCCGGTGCCCGGCCTCGTGGAGGGCGTGGCGGAAGGCGCCGATGAGCAACCCGCGCACGAGGCCGGCGTCCCGGAACCGCACCTCCGCCTTCGTTGGGTGCACGTTCACGTCCACAAGCTCGGGCGCGAGTTCAAGGAAAAGGGCAAGCACGGGGTGGCGGTCGCGCGCCAGCACGTCGCGGTAGGCGGTGCGAACCGCGCCGTGAAAAAGCGGGTCGCGCACCGGCCGGCCGTTCACGAAGAAGAACTGCATCCGCGCATTGGCGCGGTTGAACGTCGGCAGGCCGATGTGGCCGCCAAGCCCGATTCCCTCGCGCTCGGCCCGGATGGGCAGCGCGTTTTCCGCGAACGCGCGGCTTACGCATTGGATCAGGCGGTCGAGCCTGGCGTCGAAAAGCGTGCCCTGGACCGATTCAAGCTGCAACAGCGTGCGTTCGCCGTCGGAAAAGTGGAACGTGATCTCGGGGTGTGCCATCGCCAGCCGCCGGACGGCGTCAACGGCGTGCTGAAGCTCGGTCCTCGGCGCCTTCAGGAATTTGAGACGGGCGGGGGTGGCGAAGAAAAGGTCATGCAGCTCGACACGCGTGCCCGGCGGATGGGCGGCCGGCGCGACCGCGCCTTTCCTTCCTCCTTCGAGGCGAATCGCATGGGCCATGGCGGCGGCGGGTGGCCGGCTGGTGATCGTAAGCCGGCCGACGGCGCCGATCGAGGGGAGCGCCTCGCCCCGGAAGCCGAGCGTGGCGATATTTTGCAGGCTGTCGTCGTCCAGTTTCGAAGTCGCGTGCCGCTCGACGGCAAGGGCAAGCTCCTCGGCCGTCATGCCGCCGCCATCGTCCGTCACGCGAATGAGGCTGCGGCCGCCGTTCGTCATGACGACCTCGATCCGGCGCGCGCCGGCGTCGATCGCGTTTTCGACCAGTTCCTTGACGACGGAAGCCGGCCGTTCAATCACCTCGCCGGCGGCGATTCGATTGACGGTGGTTTCGGGAAGCCTGCGGATCGTCATGGCGCGCCGTCCGCAAGGTATTCGCGGGCCAGCCGCTTGCTCTCTTCGACCGCCGGCTGGGTAAACGCGTCCACCCCGAAAAGATCGGCGGCGAGGATGGTTTCCAGCATGAAATGCATGAGCAGCGCGCCGACCACCGCCTCGGTCGGCGCCTCGATCCGCAAGACGCGCACCGGCCTGCCATGACGGGCAAGGCTTTCGGCGGTGGCCCGGCCTTCCGCTTCGAGCAGGTCCCCCATGTGCCGGCCGGCGAGCCAGCGAAGGTCGGGATCCGCCGCAAGTGCGGGCGGGATTTCCGGCCCCTGGCCCACCGTGTTGGCGAACAAAAGGGTGAAGAACTTGTCTTTCGGCCCGTTGAGATAAAGCTGCAGCTGGCTGTGCTGGTCCACCGTGCCGAGGGCCTGGATCGGGGTGGTGCCGCGGCCTTGCTTGCCGAGGCTTTCCGCCCACAACTGCCGGACCCAGAGGCCGAAGCCGTCGAGGCGGTCGAGGTAGGGCATGAAGACGGTCTGGCTGAGATGCCGGGTTTCGGCGAGGGCCACGTGCAGGGCGGCCCCGATCGCGGGCTCGGCGGCGGCGGGGTTATTCGCCGCCAGCGTCGCATCGAGGACGCGCCCCGCCCCTTCGCGCACGCCGCGCGGATCGAGGCCGGCGATCATGGCGGGCAGCAGGCCGACCAGCGACAACACGGAAAAACGGCCGCCGATTTTCGGGTCGTGGTCGAGGCAGGGAATTGCCCACCGCGCCGCCAGGTGACGGAGCGCGTTCTCGCCGGGCTCGGCGATGACCGTAAAGCGCTCCGGGACGGCTTTCTCATCGAGGTGTTGGCGGACCCAATCGAGCGCGGTCAGAAACTGGGTGAGCGTCTCGGCCGTGCCGCCGGATTTCGAGACGACTAGGAACCCGGTTTTCCTTGGGTCGGCGTTGCGGAAGAGGTTCTCGAAGGACCACGGGTCCACGTTGTCGAAGAAGAGAAGACGGGGCTTTCTTTCCGACGGCGCCAGGGCGGCGAGCGCGCGGGCGCCCAGGCTCGACCCGCCGGTGCCGAGAAGGACGACGCGGTCGAACCGTTCCCGGTGTTGCCGGGCGAGAGGCTCCAGCCGGACGAGATCGTCACGGGCGTCGGGAAGCTTGAGAAGGGGCAGCGTTTCCTCGGCCCGGTGCTTGCGCAGACGCGCCAGTCCGGAAGCCGTCCGCGCCAGCCACTTCTCGAACGCCTCTTCCCGCAGCCCGCCTTCGCCAATTGCCGTGTCGAAGCAGGTTTCGATGACGTGCCGATAGAGCATTTCGGGCGTGTCCGGGGGGGTGTTTGTTCCGGCAAGACTAGCAGAAGGTCCGCCGGGCGAACAGGGGCGGCGGCCCGAACTATTCGGCCGCGCCGGGTGCGGCGAGGCCTTTCGGGCTTCCGACGACGACGACGGCAAGCGCATCGGGGTTCAGAAGCCGTTTGGCGAGACGGCGGAGGTCGTCCGCGGAAACCGCCGCGATGTATGCGTTGCGGCGTTCGAAGTAATCGATTCCAAGGTGATATTTCTGAATGGCGAGAAGGACCGAGGCGATCCGCCCGGTGCTGTCGAGGGAAAGGGGAAAGGCGCCCGTGATGTAGGTCTTGGCGTCTTCCAGTTCTTCTTTCGTGACGGGCGTTTCCGCCATGCGCTTCCACTCGGCGCGGAGGAGATCGAGGCTCTCCTTGACCCGATCGTTGCGGGTGGCGAGCTGGCCCACCCATAAGCCAGCCCGATCAAGGGGATAGAGATAGGTGGAAACCGCATAGGCAAGCCCGCGCGCGCCGCGAATTTCCTTCGCCAGGCGGGATTGCAGCCCGCCGCCGCCGAGGATGTGGTTGAGAACCTGGGCGGCGTAGTAATCCGGGTCGTCCCGCTTCACGCCGGCCTGGCCGAAGACGACGACGCTTTGCGGGATCGGTTTTTCGATCACGGTTTCCGCACCCTCGCCCTTCGCTTTCGTTTCGGGGATGGGCGTCGCTTCCGGGCGATGGGCGGGAAGGGCTCCGAAGGTGCGGTCCAGCAAAGGCGCAAGCTCCGCCGCCGTGATGTCGCCGGCGACCCCGATGATCAAATTGTCGCGGGCGAGATTGCGGCCAACGAAGGCGCGCAGGTCCTTCGCGACGACGGCTTCCACGCTTGCCGCGGTTCCCTGCTGCGGCTTTCCGTAGGGGTGGTCGGGAAAGACGGTGCGCAGCCAGGCGCGCTGGGCGGTGGCGTCCGGGTCGTCCAGACGCGCGGCGATCGTCGTAAGGACCTGGTTGCGGATGCGCGCGACGGCGTCTTGATCGAAGCGCGGCTCGGAGAGGGCGAGGCGGAAAAGGTCGAACGCCGCCACGTGGTTTTCCCGGAGCGTCTTCAGGCTTCCGAGAAAATCGTCAAGGTTGGCGTCGAAGCTTAGGGAGATAGCTTGTTTTTCGAGGGCTTCGCGGAAGGCCTGCGAATCCATCGGCCCGGCGCCTTCGTCCAAGAGGCCGGAGACGAGATAGGCGAGCCCTTCCTTGCCCGCCGGGTCCCCGGCGCTGCCGCTTTCCCGAAAGGCGATCTCGACGGCGATGACGGGAACGGAAGCGTCCCGCGCGAGCCAGGCCTCGATCCCGCCCGGGCTTACGACGCGTTCGATAGCAAGCGCCGAAGCCGCCGAGGGAAGGAAAAAAAGAAGGCAGGCAAGCGCGCCGGCGTGGACGGCCAGGCGCCGCAATCGGTCACCCAGGCTCATGGCGTTCCCCCGGGTTTCTTTGGCAGCAAAAATCCGGTCACCGAGCGCTTGCGGTCGAAAACGTCGGCCGCCGCCGCCCGCACGTCCCCTGCCGTCACTTTCCCGATACGCGCCGGCCAGCTTTCGACATCCTCGATCGTCAGGCCCGAAGCCAAAGCGGCGCCGAGCACTTGGGCCCCGGTATCAAGCCCGTCGCGGGCGTAGATCGCCGCCGCCTGCAGTCGGCGAACGGCGTCTCCGGCTTCGGTCTCCGTGACGCCGTCGCGCGCGAGGTTTTCGATTTCGGCGTCCACCGCCGCCTCGACCTTTTCGACGGCCACGCCGGGCGCCGGGACGACCTGGATCGAGAACGCCGCCGGTCCCCGCGCCACCGGGTCGTAATGGGCGGCGGCTGTGGCGGCGATCTTTTGATCGACGACAAGCCCCCGGTAGAGACGGCTGGTGCCGCCACCGCCGAGAATTTCCGCCAGCACCTGGAGGGCCTCGGCCTCTCCCGCCTTGGCCGTTCGCTGGTTCGGGGCCAAGTAGCGGCGGAGGAAAAGGGGCTGGCGGATTTCGGTCGAGTGCAGCACGACGCGGCGCGTCACGTCCTCGGTCAGGGGGGGTTCGGTCGGGATGGCGCGGGTCCCGATCTCGCGGGCCGGAATCGCGCCGTAGATCTTCTCCGCCAGCGGGCGAAGCGTCTTTGCCGTCACGTCGCCGGCGACCACCAGAATCGCGTTGTTCGGCGCGTAGTGGCGCCGGTAGAAACGCAGCGCGTCCTCCGTCGTCAGGCTTGCGATCTCGTGCGCCCAGCCGATGATCGGCTTCCGGTAGGGGTGGTTGCGGTAAAGCATCGCCTCCACTTCCAGGGAAAGCATGGCGCTCGGGTCGTTTTCGAATCGCATCCGGCGTTCTTCCAGTACGACGTCGCGTTCGGGAAGCACGATCGCGTCGGTCAGGGCCAGGTTCACCATCCGGTCCGCTTCCATCCGCATGACGCGTTCGAGCCGGTCGCTGGCGATCGTCTGGTAGTAGGCGGTGAAATCCTGCGCCGTGAAGGCGTTGTCATGGCCGCCGTGGCGGGCGACGATCTGCGAGAACTCGCCGGGCTTGAGCGTTTTCGTGCCCTTGAACATCAAGTGTTCGAGGAAATGCGCAAGGCCGGATTTCCCCGGCGCCTCGTCGATCGCGCCGACCTTGTACCAGACCATGTGCGTCACGGCGGGTATGCGCGGGTTCGGAACGACGACGACCTGCAGGCCGTTTTCCAGCGTGAAGCTTTCCGGGTTGAAGACGCCGGCCTGGAGAGGGGCGGGAAGAAGAAGGCAAAAAAAAGCGAAAGCGCCGGCAAGGCGCGCGGTCGAACGAAAGAAAAGGGCATGCCGCATATCGGAAGGGGCAAACCATCGAGCTGGCCGGATGGCCCGCTTACTCGTACCCGAAGGTTTCGTCGTCTTTGGGGGTTTCCGTGTCGGGGGCGGTGGGCGCCGGCTGGTCGTGGATCCGCCGGTATTCCTCACCCGGGTTGAGCGTTTCGTCCGTCGACGTGTCCTCCGCGCCCATGAACAGCAGCTTCTCGGTGAGCGAGCGGTCTTCCGGGGCGATCGCCGTCGCTTCGTCGTTCAGAATGCGACGGATGCCAGGTTCGGCCCGGTTGGCGCCGGCCCGCGTGAGAAGGGCGCGTTCGCCGATCGTCCAGTTGGCGGCGCTGACGTCTTCCGATCGGTAAAGTCCGGTATCCTTGATGCCGAAGACGGCCTGGCGGGCGCTCTCTGTCGGTTCGGTCCGGCTGGGCCGTTCGGCGCCCGGCCGTGGCGGCTGGAGGCCGTAGTCCGGCGGCAGACTCAAGGGCGGTTGGTTCATGACTTGGAATTCGTCCGGCAGCTTGCTTTTCGTACCGGAAACCAGGTCATCGGCGATCTCGCACCCGGCCACCATGGGCGCCAAGCCGAGCAAAAAGGTCGCGAGAAGGATACGAAATCGGAGCACGGGCACGCGTCTCTGTCCAGTTCGCCTTCTTATGTAGGCAATTTCCTGCGCTCCAGCAAGGCGTCGATCAAAATCAGCCCCACACCCACGGTGATCGCGGCATCGGCCAGGTTGAAAGCGGGCCAGTGGTAGCCAAAAGCATGGAAATCCAGGAAATCCAGAACGGCGCCATAACGCATCCGGTCAACCGCGTTGGCAAACGCGCCGCCGATGACGAGGCCCAACCCCCAACCGATCCAGGGCCTTCGCGTGCGGCCCAGCCAGACGATGAAGAAAAAGGCGGCGCTGAAGGCAAGGAAGATCAGGGTCATCGGCGCAAGCGCGTTCTCGCCGCCCAGAATCCCGAAGCTGATGCCGCGGTTCCAGACGCGCACGAGGCTAAGGAAGGGGGTGAGCGGCTGGAAAGCCTCCGGCCCGGCCAGCGCGTGTTTCAGCAGCCACCACTTGATCGCCTGATCGAGAACGGTAACGGTGGTTGCGATCCATAGGCCGAGACGCATCATGTTTGTTTCGCCTTTCCTTCGTCTGCGAGTTCCCGCACGACCCCGGCGCAGCGCCGGCAAAGGTCGTCGTGATCCGGCAAGGTTCCAACCTCCGGCAAGACCTTCCAGCAGCGTTCGCATTTTTTGCCCGGCGCCGGCTCCACGCGAACCGTTCCCGTTTCCTCGGTCGCTGTTGTTATTTTTGCCCCAGAGGTTATGAAAATTTCCGCAGGTTCCACGTTCTTAAAAGCATCGGCCTGGCTCTTCTCCACGAAGACCGTGAGGACGGCCTGCAAGGAAGACCCGATCGTTTTTTTCTCGCGGTGCGCTTCCAGTTCCTTTGTAACGGCGCTTCGGACACGAAGGATTTTTTCCCACTTCGCGGCGAGCGCGTCGTCCCGCCAGCTTTCCGGCACGTCCGGGAAAAGGCGGAGATGCACGCTTTCGTTCGCATCCGGGAAGCGGGCGAGCCAGGCCTCCTCCGCCGTGAAGCAAAGGACCGGCGCCAGCCACGCCGTCAGGCAATGAAAGAGATCGTCCATCACCGTCCGTGCGGCGCGCCGGGGCAGGCTTGTTTTCCCGTCGCAGTAGACGGCGTCCTTGCGGACATCGAAATAGAAAGCGGAAAGCTCGATCGTGCAGAAATTGTGGAGCGCCAGCACGATGGACGTGTAGTCGTAATCGGCCGCGCGTTTCCGGATTTCCCGGGAAAGTTCCCATAGGCGGTGACGTGCCCAGCGCTCGAGTTCCGGCATGTCCGCCGTTTCGACCCGCTCGGCCGCATCGAAATCCTTGAGGCTTCCCAACAGGTAGCGAAGCGTGTTGCGGAAACGCCGGTACATGTCGGCCGCGTGCTTCAGAATCTCCGGCCCGATCTTCAGGTCTTCCGTGTAGTCCGAGGTGCCGACCCAAAGCCGGAGGATGTCGGCCCCGAAAGCCTTCACGACCTCCTGGGGGGCGACGACGTTGCCTAAGGATTTCGACATCTTGTGGCCGTCCTCGCCAAGGACGAAGCCGTGCGTCAGGACGGCCTCGAAAGGTGCTCGCCCGCGCGTCCCGCAGGATTCGAGAAGCGAGGACTGGAACCAGCCGCGGTGCTGATCGGACCCTTCGAGGTAAAGCGCGGCGGGCGAGGCAAGGTCCTGGCGCGCCTCGAGCACGAAGGCGTGGGTCGCTCCGCTCTCGAACCAGACATCGAGGATTTCGTGCACGGCCTCGTACGCTTCCACCGGGTAATCGTTGCCCAGGAAACGCTCCGGCGGACTGGTGAACCAAACGTCCGACCCTTCCTCGGCGATCGCCCGGACGGTGCGCTCCAGCACCTTCGCGTCGCGCAAGGGTTCGCCGGTTTTCCGGTTCACGAAGACGGCGATCGGGATGCCCCAGGCGCGCTGGCGCGAGATGCACCAGTCGGGCCGCTCGGAAACCATGGCGAACATGCGGTTGCGCGCCTGCTTCGGAATCCAGCGCGTCGCCTCGACGGCTGCCAGGGCCTTCTCGCGCAGAGTTTCGCCGCGCGCGTCCGGCCGATCCATGGCGATGAACCATTGCGGCGTCGCCCGGAAGATGAGCGGCGCCTTCGACCGCCAGGAATGGGGATAGGCATGCGTCGTCTTGCCGGCCCACAGCAGCGCGCCGGATTGCGTGAGCGCTTCGACGACCTTGGGGTCCACTTTAAAGACGTGGCGGCCTTTGAAAAGCGGCACGTGATCGTAATAAGTGCCGTCGTCCGCAACGGTGTCCGGCACCTCGAGGCCATAGCGCCGGCCAAGCTCGAAGTCTTCCATCCCGTGGCCCGGCGCGGTGTGCACGAAGCCGGTGCCCTGCTCGACCGTCACATGGTCGCCGGGCAGCAGCGGCACCTCGAAATCGTAACCCTGGCCGAACAGGGGGTGGCGCAGGGAAACCTCGCCCAGTTCCTTCCCCTGGAGGCGTGCGAGGACCCGGTGGTCGGTGACGCCGACATCGGCAAGGGCGGAGTCGAGAAGTGCTTCCGCGATGAGAAGTTTCTCGGCTTTCCGCGCGAGGCTTTTCTCGGACACGCCCGTCACCTCGATCAGCGCGTAGGCGATCGCCTCGCCATAGGCGACGGCGCGGTTGCCGGGAATCGTCCAGGGCGTTGTCGTCCAGATGACGATGGCGGCGTCTTCCAGCGCCTTGACCGACGCCTTCGCGATCGGGAATCGCACGTAGATCTGCGTGGACGTGTGGTCGTGGTATTCGACTTCGGCTTCCGCCAGCGCCGTTTTCTCGACGACCGACCAGAGGACCGGCTTCTTGCCCTTGTAAAGCCCGCCGTTGAGGAGGAACCGGCCCAGCTCTTCGACGATCTTCGCCTCGGCGTCCTTGGTGATCGTCGTGTAAGGGCGCTCCCAGTCGCCAAGCACGCCCAGGCGCTTGAACTCGTCGCGCTGGACGTCGATCCAGTGCAGGGCGAATTCGCGGCATTCCTGGCGAAAGGCAATGAGGGGGACGGCGTCCTTGTCCTTGCCCGCGGCGCGGTACTTCTCCTCGATCTTCCATTCGATGGGAAGCCCGTGGCAGTCCCAGCCGGGGACGTAGCGGGCGTCCTTGCCCTGCATCTGGGCGAAGCGGTTGACAATATCCTTCAGGATCTTGTTGAGGGCGTGCCCGATATGGAGATGCCCGTTCGCGTAAGGCGGCCCGTCGTGGAGGATAAACGGCTCGCGCCCGTCCGCCGTCTCCCGCAGGCGCCGGTAAAGGCCCGTTTCCTCCCAACGCTTCAGCAGATCCGGCTCGCGCTCGGGAAGGCTCGCCCGCATCGGGAAAGGGGTGTCGGGAAGAAAGACGGTATCCTTATAGCGGTTCGCCATGCACCAGCGTTCCTACGCGGGATCGTCGGCCGCCGCAAGAACTTCGCGGGCGCGCTTGGCGTCTTCTTCCATCTGCCGCCGCAGGTGATCGCCGTCCTCGAAGGTCGCGTCCTCGCGCAGGAATTCGATCATCTGCACCCGGAGATGCTTGCCGTAAAGATCGGGGGCGGCGTCGAAGAAGTGGACTTCAAGCAGAAGGTTCCCGGCGCCGAAGGTGGGCCTGGTCCCAAGATAGGCCACCCCCTTCCGCCAGACCGTGGCGAGGCCTGCGTCCACCCCGGCGCGGACGGCGTAGATGCCCGCCTTCGGGTGAAGGTGGTCGCCAAGCGCCAGATTCGCCGTCGGAAAGCCGAGCCCGCGGCCGCGTCCGGCCCCTTCCTCGACGCGGCCCTCGATTTCCCACGGCCGCCCGAGCAGCCGCGCCGCCTTCGCCGGCTCCCCCTTCCACAAATACTCGCGGATCGCCGTCGAGGCATAGATCGCTTCCCCGGACCGCACCGGGCTTACCGCCGTGAAGGCGAAGCCGAACCGTTCCGCCAGCGCCTGCAGAAGCGTCGCATCGCCTTTACGTTCCCGGCCGAAGCGGAAGTTGTAGCCGGTCACGACATGGGCGACCTTAAGGTCGCCCACCAGCGTGCGGCGGACGAAGGTTTCCGCGGACTGGGAGGCAAACGCCTTGTCGAAATGCTGAACGATGAGAAAATCGATGCCGCAGCGCTCGATCGCCCGCGTTTTGTCGCGCAGCGAGGTGAGCCGGAAGGGCGGCGCTTCGGGCGCGAAGAAGCTGCGCGGGTGGGGCTCGAAGGTCAGCACGGCCGTGGCGTGGCCGCGCGCCTGTTCACGCGTCTTCTCCAGCACTACCTGGTGCCCGCGGTGCATGCCGTCGAAATTGCCGAGGGCGACCGTCGCCCCGAGAACTTCCGCCGGAACGTCGGCCGTATGGCGAAGAATCCGCATCGGCTCCGGCTTCTAGGCGGCGTTGGTGGCGGCTTGGCTTTTGCGGTTCACCAGGACGAGCGCTTCGCCTTCGATGACGGGCGTATTCCCGACCAGGCAGATCGTCTCCAGGCGAACGCGTCTTTTTTCCGGGAGAATCTCCGTGATCGTGACCTGCGCCCGGACGGTATCCCCGACCTTCACCGGCGCTTTGAAATTAAGCGTCTGGCTGACGTAGATGCAGCCCGGGCCGGGCAGTTTGGTTCCGATCACCGTCGAGATGAAGCTCCCCGAAAGAAAGCCGTGTGCGATACGGTCTTTGAACACCGTCTTGCTGGCGAACTCCTGGTTTAAGTGAACCGGGTTCGTATCGCCGGAAATGCCGGCGAACAAGATGATGTCGGCGCTCGTGATCGTCTTCGCATAGGCTGCCGTCATGCCGACGGAAAGGTCTTCAAGGTAGTAGCCGTGGAATTCTTCCATGCGTTCTTCGTCCCTGTTGAGGCCTTCCCGCTCGGCCGGCCGGGTTATGATGCAGTGCAATATATCGGAGGCGCGGCGCGGCGGCAAGGAAGCCGCCGCCGGGATAGCGTCGGCCCGGCGCGGTTAACCGGCGGTTAAGTGAAGCGGGCGTATAGCATTGGGCGCGCTTGCGGAGGGGTTCCATGACCAAGATCAGTCGGCACCACGTGCCGAGATTGCCGCCAAGAATTCCAAAAGTCCGGGAATATGTCGAAATCACCCTGCACGACGGGAAGATTTTGAAGGGGCACGTCTTCATCGAGGCGACCATGCGCATTCAGGATTTGCTGAACGATCCGAACCAGTTCTTTCCCTTCCTGGACGAGGCCGAGCAGATGCACCTCATCAGCAAAACCGCCGTCGCCCATGTCCGCCCCTACGACGGCTAAGGCTTCAATCTTATAAGTCTTAAGTCGCGCCAGCCACGCCGCCGGTCTTTCGGGCCAATGCCGCCCTTGCCCTTTGGGAAAGGTGACGCGCCGGGTGAAAACGGGCAGACTTGCGGCCCGGGATCAAGGGGCGAGCCTTTCGGCGCATGACGGACCTTCTTCGCAATCTTTGGTACTTGGCGATGCCGGCGCGGTGTCTGCAGCGGGGTCGGGTGCATCCGAAGACGCTGCTCGGCGAGCCGATCCTTTTCGGGCGCGACGCCGAAGGGGCCGTCTTCGCGCTCCGCGACATCTGTCCCCATCGGGGCATTCCCTTGAGCGACGGCAGCTTCGATGGCCGCGAGGTCGTGTGCTGCTACCATGGCTGGCGGTTCGACACCGGCGGGCGCTGCACGGAAATCCCCTCCCTCGCCGAAGGGCAGAAGTTCAACCTCTCGCGTCTCGGCGTGCGCCGCTATCCCTGCCGCGAGGTGCAGGGGAATATCTGGATTTACATGGGCGACGGGAAAAAGGCCGAAGACGCGCTGCCGGAAGTGCCGCGCGTGCCGGGGATGGGCGAGGGCCGGCCCAAGGTGCAGATCGCGATGGATTTTGCCTGCCACATCGATCACGCCGTCATCGGCCTGATGGACCCGAGTCACGCGCCTTACGTCCATACCTCCTGGTGGTGGAAGTCGAAGAAGCGCCGCCGCCTGCGTCTCAAGGAAAAGCGCTACGAACCGGCGCCGATGGGGTTCCGCATGGCGCGCCATCCAAATCCCCAGGGCGGCTTCGTCTATCGCGTGCTTGGCAAGGACGTGACGACGGAGATCGCTTACGCGCTTCCCGGCGTCCGGATCGAGCACGTGCGCGGGGACCGGCACGCCGCGGTGAGTCTCACGGCGGTTACGCCCTTGACGGCTACCGAGACCGAAGTGCACCAGTGCCTTTACTGGACGATGCCGTGGCTAAGCCCTTTCACGCCGATCGTCCGGCGGTTGGCGAGAACCTTCTTGAAACAGGACCACGACGTTGTCGTGAAGCAGCAGCGGGGGTTGGCGTTCGATCCCGCGCTCGTGCTGATCGACGACGCGGACACCCAGGCGAAGTGGTACTACAAGCTCAAGCGCGAATACCTGGCGAGCGAGGCGGAGGGGAGGCCCTTCGTCAACCCGGTCGAGCCGCGGACGCTCCGCTGGCGAAGCTAGGTTTTCACGGTTGCCGGCCGCTTCGGCTGCTGCAGGGCCGCGGTCAGCGCCCGCAGGCTGTCTTCCGTTGCCACCCCGAAGAAGACTGGCGAATCGTTCGGCACCCAAAGGCGCGGCGCGTCATTCTCAAGGTAAAGGCGCGTGCGTTTGATGAGGTCTTTCGTGCCGCCGGAAAGCGTGTAGGCAAGCCGAAGTACCCGCCCGACCGCACGGGCACGCCAGATATCCTTCTCCTTCAACAGCCTTTGGATACCTTGGGTCGCTTCGTCGTTCATGCGGCCGCCATAGCGGTGATGGATGGTCAGCGCAAGGAAGGCGCGGGTTTCGTGGTCGGTACCGATGAACGGCATGCGCAGGATGCGGAAAAAGGCGTGTTCGGCCTGATAGGGTGTGTGTTCCATCCAGGCGATGTCGCTTACGTAACAAGCGGCGCGGCGCCGGCGCGCTTGCTTCTGGGTTTCCTCGGGAAAGATCGGCGTCATCCAGTCGAAGAGAGCTTCGGCGATGTCGAAGCGGCCGAACCGCGCCCCAAGATCCGCGCAGACGGCGATCAAGGAATCCACGTCCTTCAGGTCTTTCGCAAAATGCCGGAAGACATATCCTTCGCGAAGCCCGTAGCCGGAAAAGACAATTCCTTTCGGGGAGGTCGCCTCGATGAATTTGCCGAGCACATAAGCCGCGGGTGGCAAGACGTCCGCCCGCGCCTTCGGCACCGCGGCGATTTTTTCCAGCGCCGCGCCGCTTAAGGCGGCAAGCTGGCCGGTCATCTTCAGCATCTCGACGGGCGCCACCGTATAGCCGTGGATCACGTTCAAGGGGTAATGGGATTGGGCAAGATGCAGCTTGCCGATCGCGCGCCAGGAACCTCCGACGAGATAAAGATTGCGCCCTTTCATCTCGGCTAACCATGGCACGCTATCGAAGCTTTCCTGGACGATGCGCGTTATCTTTTTCTTGCTGCCCGCGTCAAGAAGACGCAACGGGCCGAGCGGCAGGGTGGCGCGCCCAGTCTGGTTACCCTGGCGAAGTGCGACGAGTTCGAGGCTGCCGCCGCCCAGATCCCCCACCACGCCGTCGGCGTCCGGGATGCCGGCCTGTACGCTTGCCGCCGACAGCGCCGCTTCCTCATCGCCGCTGAGTACGCGCAGCCGGATGCCGACGTTTTGTGCGACGGTGCGGACGAAGGCCATGCCGTCCGTTGCTTCGCGTACGGCGGCGGTGGCCAGCGCCACGGTCCGCTGCAATTTCATGGCTCGGCAAAGAGCAACTAGGCGAGCCAGGGTCGCCATCGCCAGTTTGACGCCAGTCGGGTTAAGCCGGCCTGTTTCGGCAAGCCCGCGCCCCAGGCTGCACAGGGCCTTTTCATTGAACATGAGGTAAGGAACGGCGCCGGAGCAGTCATAGACGACAAGGCGAATCGAATTCGAGCCGACGTCGATGACACCGACGCGACGTCGCTTCTGGTTTTTCCCGGCCAACGGCCGCGCCAGTTTCGCGGGCATGGCTCAGAGAGGTTTCCGAACGACCAGCTTGGGGCGTATTTTCGCGTTCTTGAGCGCACTGCCGCGGCCAGAAAGACTGGGATTCGTCATGAAATAGTTGTGTGCGCTGAAGGCGTCTTTCCCGGCCTGGACCCGTCGGTAGGTCCCGTCGGCGTTCAAGAACCAGCTTTGGGCCTCGTCCGCCAGGTTGGCGCCCATGATCTCGTCCAGAACTTGGGAATGCACGGTCGAATTCTCGATCGGCACCATAACCTCAAGCCGCCAGTCAAAGTTACGCGGCATCCAGTCGGCGGAAGAGATGAAAACCTTCGCGGCCGGCGAGGGCAACCCATGGCCGGCGCCAAAACAGGTGATACGGGAATGTTCCAGGAAACGTCCGACGATACTTTTCACTTGTATATTCTCCGACAAGCCCGAAACGTCCGGACGCAGACAGCAGATGCCGCGAACAACAAGCTTGATCGTAACACCGGCTTGAGAGGCCTGATAGAGCGCGTCAATTACCTCCGGATCGACGAGAGCGTTCATCTTTGCCCAGATCGCCGCTGGCCGTCCGGCCCTGGCGTGGGCGATCTCATCCCCAATCAGATCGAGAAGGCGTTCCCGCAGGTTGATCGGCGAGGCGACGATCTTTTCAAGGTGTTCCGGGGAGGCGTAGCCCGTCATGAAATTGAACAGGTTGGCGGCATCCCAGCAAAGCACGGTATCGCAGGTGAAGAAAGCAAGGTCCGTGTATATCTTGGCCGTTACCGGATGGTAGTTCCCGGTGCCAAAATGCGCATAGCTGCGCACTTCCGATCCCTCGCGACGGACGATGAGCGATATTTTCGAGTGTGTCTTTATGTCAATAAAACCATAGACGACCTGGACGTCGGCGCGCTCCAGGTCGCGCGCCCAGCGGATGTTCGCCTCCTCGTCGAAACGGGCCTTAAGCTCGACCAGCGCAGTCACCGACTTGCCGGCCTCGGCCGCCTCGATTAGGGCGCGAACGATGGGCGAATCCTCGCTGGTCCGGTAAAGCGTTTGTTTGATGGAGAGGACGTTCGGGTCGCGCGCTGCCTGGCGCAAGAACTGCACGACGACGTCAAAGCTTTCATACGGGTGGTGAACGATGATGTCTTTGTGGCGAATTGCGCTGAAGCAGTCTCCGTTGAAATCGCGTATGCGCTCTGGAAACCGCGCCGTGAACGGCAGGAACTTAAGGTCCGGCCGCTCGTCGGCGATGAGTTGGGCGATATCCGCTATGCCCAGAAGCGCCTCGGTCGGAATGACATCTTCCTTGGCGACGCCGATTTTTTTGATCACGAAGGTGTACGCGTCCTCCGGCATGTCCGTCTGAACGGTAAACCAGATGACGTTGCCGCGCCGCCGACGCTTGAGCGCAGATTCAAAAACGCGGACAAGGTCTTCCGCTTCTTCGTCAATTTCCATTTCGCTGTCGCGAATGATACGAAAAACGCCGAGGCCCGTTACCGTCAGCGCGGGGAAAAGATAATCAAGAAAAAGAACGACCAAGTCCTCGATGGCGATAAAACGGATTTCCTTGTTTCGAGCGGGCAGCCGGATGAAGCGATCGGTCTGTCGCGGCAAGGGTAGGAGCGCCGTCAGTGTCTTGGTCTTGCCGTTTTTTTCGCGTTTGAGCCGTAAGGCGAGCGTGAGGCTGAGATTGGGAAGGAACGGAAAGGGGTGCGCCGGATCGACGGCAAGCGGCGTGAGGATCGGAAAGATATGCTCCATGAAATAGGGCTTGAGCCACGCCCGTTCGTCCACCGTCAGTTCATCCGGCTTGATGACGGCAATGCCGTCCGCCCATAGCGCGTCCTTGAGGGTGCGCCAGATCGCGTCCTGCTTGCGAATGAGTCGGAGAACGCTTGCCCGAATGGCCTCCAGCTGCTGGGTCGGTGTCAACCCGTCCTGGCTTGGACTCGCGACGCCAGCCGCGACTTGGCCCTTGAGACCGGCGACACGCACCATATAGAACTCGTCGAGGTTGTTCGCCGAAATCGAAAGAAAACGCAACCGTTCGAGAAGGGGGTGGCGGGGGTTCACCGCTTCCTCCAGAACCCGTTCGTTGAAGGCAAGCCAGGAAAGCTCCCGGTTGATGAAGCGGGTCGGACCCCTCGCCTCAATCGCCTCGGTGCCCCCTATTCTTTTGTTGGTCATCTCTTCCATGGGGCTTTCCCTTGAAGACTTAAGGGGTGCGGCTTATGGTTTTTCAGGTGCCGGACAAAAAATAGACGGCCAATATGGCAAATCGGTTACGTCTCCATGGCGCGGTCCGGCTTTCTTCAACGGCTTGTAAAGCCGCTCGCCGCTTCCTTTGTAGTAGGCTTGCCGCACTAGAGAGGGATAAGGGGACAGCGCCCATGCATTCGCCGCGCCCGATTTTCTTGGTTCTGCTGTGGGCGGCGTTGTTGGCGCCGCCGGTGGCCGCCGCCGGTATCGGCGATTTTCTCTCGGCCCCGAAGGCGGAACCCTGGGCGCGCTGGGAGGTGGTGGACGCGGAATCGCGCGCACGCGTCGATCACGCGGCCTGGGGTCGCTTCCTCGAACGCTACGTCGTGGCGTCGGCGGACGGCGTTAACCGGGTCGCCTATGGCTCCGTCACGGCGGAGGCCCGCGCCCTTCTTGCCGGTTATCTCGACGCGTTGCAAAAAACCGCCGTCGGTCGGCTCAACCGGCACGAACAGTTCGCCTACTGGGTCAATTTCTACAACGCGCTTACCGTACGGGTGATCCTCGATCATTACCCGGTGGCCACCATCCGCGACATCGGCATCTCGCCCGGCTTTTTTGCGGTCGGGCCATGGGACGCGAAGCTCGTGACGGTGGAAGGGGTCGAACTTTCCCTGAACGACATCGAACACCGCATCCTGCGCCCCATCTGGCGGGACCCCCGCGTCCACTACGCCGTCAATTGCGCTGCCATCGGCTGCCCGAACCTCGACGCGCGGCCTTACGCGGCGGAAGGCATAGAGGAAAGACTCGAGGCGGCGGCCAGCGCCTATGTCAACCACCCGCGCGGGGCGCGCCTCGACGGGGGAAAGCTCGTCGTCTCCAGCATCTACGCCTGGTACGGCGAGGATTTCGGCGGCGCGGCCGGCGTGCTCCGGCATCTTCGCGCCTACGCCGCCCCGCCTTTACGGGAAGCGCTGGCGGGGGTGGCGGCCATTGCCGGCGATGACTACGACTGGTCCTTGAACGCGGCCAAGGCCTACTAGGATTTCAGGCGAAGGCTTCCGCCGCCCGCAAAAGGGCGACGACCTCGGCGTCCGCGGTCTGGCGGAAGTCCGCGTAGTAGAAGCCGACCGCGCCAAAATCGGGCGGCGCTTCCAGGCAAAGGGTGTCGTCCGCGTCTTGCGCCAGGCGTTCAAGGGTCTCGGGTGGCGCCACGGGAACGGCGAGGATGAGCCGCTTCGGGCCTTCCTTGCGGAGCACCCGGAGCGCCGCCCGCACGGTCGCCCCCGTCGCGATCCCGTCGTCGACGACGATCGCCGTCCGGCCGGTCGCCGGCGTCCGCTTCCGGCCGCCGCGGTAGCGCCGCTGCCGCTCGGCGATTTCCCGAAGAAGGTGTTGTTTGCCTTTTTCCAGATCGCTTGCGGAAAGGCCGAGCGCGGCGACGATCTCGGGGTTGGTGACGAGTTCGGGCGTTTCCCCCTCGACGACGGCGCCCAGGGCGAGTTCCGGCTGGTCCGGGGCGCCGAGCTTGCGCACGAGGACGACGTCGAGCGGCGCCTTCAGCGCCTTGGCGATCTCGAAGCCGACGACGACGCCGCCGCGCGGCAGGGCGAAGACGATTGGCTTTTCGCCGGCCAGGCGGCGAAGCCTGGCGGCAAGCTTTTTCCCGGCGTCCTTGCGATCGTCGAACATGCCGCGGCCTTACCGCGCTCCCGCGAATAAGAGGGGTTTTCCCGAGGCGGCGATGGTAGCGTTGGACCGGTTTGCGCCGCCAGCACCTAGATCATAGCGAAGGGCCGCCGGGATCATGGCTTCGACCGCTTCCACACCGCTTTACCTCGCGATCGACCAAGGCGGGCACGCCTCCCGCGCCATCGTCTTCGATTCGCAAGCGGGCGCGCAGGCGATGGCCGAGGCCCCGGTCGCCACCTTGCGTTCCGGCGACGACCGGGTGGAGCAGGACGCGGACGCCGTTGCCGCCTCCGTCCGCGAGGTGGCCGAACGGGTGTTGGCCAAGCTTGGCGGGTGGGCCGCGGCGGTTGCGGCCGGCGGCCTCGCCACCCAGCGCTCGAGCCTGGTTTGCTGGGACCGGCGGACGGGTGCGGCGCTCTCGCCCGTCCTTTCGTGGCAGGACCGGCGCGCCGCCAAGTGGCTGGCCGGCTTTGCGGGGGAGGCGGAGCGCGTCCACGCGCGGACCGGCCTCGTGCTGTCGGCCCATTACGGGGCGAGCAAGTTTCGCTGGTGCCTCGATCACCTGCCCGGCGTGCGCGAAGCCCTTGCGGAAGGCCGCCTGGCGCTTGGGCCGATGGCAAGCTTTCTGCTGTTTCGCCTGCTTGCCGAACGGCCCCATGTCGTAGATCCGGCGAACGCCTCGCGCACGCTCTTGTGGGATTTCCAGACTCGCGACTGGGCGGCGGACCTGCTCGACCTTTTCGGCGTGCCGCGGGTGGCGCTGCCGGCCTGCGTTCCCACCCGGCACGCCTTCGGCCATTTCGAGGCAGGCGCGTGGCGGATTCCCTTCCGGGTCATGACCGGCGATCAGGCGGCGGCCCTCTTCGCCGGTGGGGCGCCCGCGCCGCAGGACGCCTTCGCGAATATCGGGACCGGCGCCTTCGTCCAGCGCATTGTCGGCGACAAGCCGGTGCGGCTGCCCGGGCTTTTGAGCGGTGTCGTCCTGGAAGAGAACGGTCGTCCGCTCTATGTCGTCGAGGGCACCGTAAACGGTGCTGGCGTGGCGTTGGAAACGGTGGCGGGCGAACTCGGCCTGCGGCTCGCCGATGTTCTTCGGCAGGCGCCAGCCTGGCTGGCGGCGGCGACCCGCCCGCCGCTTTTCCTGAACGGGGTGTCGGGCCTCGGCTCGCCCTATTGGGTGCCGGATTTTCCCTCCCGCTTCGTGGGCGCGGGCGAAGCACCGGCACGGATCGTCGCCGTGCTGGAAAGCATCGTCTTCCTGCTGGCAGTGAACCTCGAAGCGCTTCGAGGTCTTTCGCCCATGCTCCGGTGCGTCCGGCTGACCGGCGGGCTTGCCGCGTTGGCCGGGCTGGCGCAGCGGCTGGCCGATGTAAGCGGGCTTGCCGTCGTCTGCCCCGAATTCCGCGAGGCGACGGCGCGCGGTCTTGCCTATCTTGTGGCCGGTTGTCCGGCCGCCTGGCCCGCGGCGGAAGCCAGAACCTTCGCGCCGCAGCCTGCGCCCGGCCTGCGCCGGCGCTACGCAAGCTGGCGGTGCGCGATGGAAGAAGCCTTGCCGCACGCGCCGCGCCCGACACCCACCCCTTGACGCGGACGCGCTTGACGCGGATGCCGACGCACGCCGCGCCACCTTGCGAGCACGGCGCATAGGCGGCAGGCGTGGGCGGAAGCCATGAGGTGGGGTGTGCGCTGCGAAACCTGGTGCCCCCGGGGAGAGTCGAACTCCCACTCCGTTGCCGGAACCAGATTTTGAGTCTGGCGCGTCTACCAATTCCGCCACAGGGGCCTTAGGGGTCGCTATCCTAACCGTCGGGAAGCTCCGGTCAATGGCGGGTCTTGCCAAGGTCCGTCCCGCGGGTTCTATTGGCGCCCGTGTTGCGCCTTTTGGTCGCGCCCCTTGCGGGGGGGGGCCGGATCGGTTGATGCTGAAACGCCTCTACGACGCCACGATGCGGCTTGCTGCGGGCAAGCGGGCCTTTGCCGCGCTTGCCGCCGTCTCGTTCACGGAAAGCGCCTTCTTTCCGGTGCCGCCGGATCTTCTGCTGGTGCCGATGTGCCTGGCCCGGCGGGAACGCGCTTTCTTTCTGGCCGGGCTCTGCACGATGGCTTCGGTGGCCGGCGCGCTGCTCGGTTACGGGATCGGCTTCTTCTTCTATGAGGTGGTGGGTCGGCCGCTTCTCGATTTCTATGGCTTCACGGCGGCGTTTGTGGAATTCCAGACCCATTACCGGGCGTGGGGGATTTGGATCGTGGTCGGCGCCGCCTTCACGCCCTTTCCCTACAAGGTGATCACCATCGCAAGCGGCGCCGTCGGCATGGCTGTCCCGCCCTTCCTGCTTGCCTCGCTGGTTGGGCGCGGGCTTCGCTTTTACATCGAGGCGGGGCTGCTCTGGTATTTCGGGCCCTCCATCCGCGGCTTCGTCGAGAAGAACCTGGCGCCGCTTTCGGTCCTGGTCTTCGTGGTAGCGATCGGGCTCGCCCTTCTCCTAAAATACGTCCTATGAGCGTGAGCCGAAGGGCCGTGTTTCTGGGATTTTTCGCGCTGAGCGTGGGCGCCCTCGGGGTCGCCTACGGCTTTCAGTTTGCCGGGCTCAAGCCCTGCGCGCTCTGCCTCTACCAGCGCCTCCCTTACGGGCTGGCGGCGGGTATCGCCCTTCTCGCCTTCCTGTTCCGGCCCGAGGCCAGGGCGGCTTCCGGTCTTTGCCTGGTGCTGGCGTTGCTTTTCCTCGGCAATGCGGGGCTTGCTTCCTACCATGTCGGCGTCGAGCAAGGCTGGTTCACGCTTTCGGCGGCGTGCGCAGGCGGCGGCGAGAGCGAAAGCCTCGAGATGCTTCGGCAAAGCCTGCGGGCGACGGAGCCCGCGCGCTGCGACGAGGTGCCGTGGGCGCTTTTCGGAATCTCGATCGCCGGTTTCAACGCGCTCGCCTCGCTCGCCCTGGCGGCCTCCGCCCTGTGGGCCGCGCGCATCCTGCGGAAAGGAAGCAACCCATGACCGAGACGCGACGGTCCCCGGCCTCACGGCTGCCCGGCGATCCGTCGCCGGCGGAGGCCGTCGAGCGGATGATCCGGGTCGATCACGCCGGCGAGTACGGCGCCGTCCGCATTTACCAAGGCCAGGTGGCCGTGTTGGGAGAGACCGAGAAAGGCGACGTGCTGCGGCGCCTTCTGGAGCAGGAACGCGCCCATCTCAATGTCTTCGAGAAGCTGGTCGCGGACCGCCGCGTCCGCCCGACGCTGCTTACGCCTTTCTGGCACGTGGCCGGCTTCGCCCTGGGGGCGGCGACGGCACTTCTGGGCGCGCGCGCCGCCATGGCCTGCACGGTCGCCGTCGAGGAGGTGATTGATGCGCACTACCGCGGGCAGCTCGACCGGCTGGACGAGGCGGAGCCGGAATTGCGCGAGGTGATCGCGGCGTTCCGCGAGGACGAACTTGCTCACAAGGCAACCGCCCTCGCGCACGGGGCGGAAGCCGCCCCCGCCTATGCGCTTTTGAGCGGGGCGGTCAAGGCGGCCTCGCGCCTTGCCATCTGGCTTTCGACCCGGGTGTGAGCCGCCGGCCTCAGGACTGTTCGAGTTCCGTATCCCAGTAGAGATAGTCCCGCCAGCTTTCGTGCAGATAGTTCGGCGGGAAGGCGCGGCCGTTCTCGCGAAGGTCGTAGGCGGTTGGCTGTGCGGGGCGGGTTCTTGGATGCATGCCGCTCTGTTCGGGCGTGCGCCCACCCTTGCGGATGTTGCAATGGCCGCAGGCGGAAACCACGTTCATCCAGGTCGTCCGCCCCCCGCGGGAGCGCGGCACGACGTGATCGAAGGTAAGGTCCTCGGACGCGTAAGCCGCGCTGCAATATTGGCAACGGAAATGGTCGCGCAGGAAAACGTTGAACCGCGTGAAGGCCGGGTGACGGCGGATCGGGATGTATTCCTTGAGCGCGATCACGCTCGGCAGCCGGAGCTTGAGGCTCGGCGAACGGATGAAGAAATCGTATTCGGAAAGAATGCTGACCCGGTTGAGGACGACCGCCTTGATCGCGTCCTGCCAGGACCAGGTGGAGAGCGGAAAATAATTGAGCGGCTGGAAATCCGCGTTCAGCACGAGGGCCGGGTAATTCTTTAGCTGCGCTTCCACGCCTTCCTCTTTTGACCGCGCCAAGGCTTCCCTAAGGCCGGACAGGCGAGCGGATTGTGCCTTGTCGAGAGATAAAAAGCTAGCAAAAACCGTGGGTTGAGGGGGCTTCAGGGGGGCATGGAGAATGGCCGGGCGCGGCTTACCCGTCGGCGGGTGTGCCCAGAATTTCGGCCAGGAAGCGGCCTCCCAAGGCCAGGCCCGCCGCGTCTATCCCGTGGCCAAGCCCTTGTGAAACATGGGACTTCACCGGAACGCCCGCCGCGCGCAGGGCGTTTTCCGTCATCGTTAAAGCCTGCACCGGGATCATGGGGTCGGCCGCGCCATGCACCAGGAAGACCGGCGGCCGGACGCGGATTTCTTCGGCCAAGGTTTCGGCGCCGACGAGGACGCCGGAAAAGCCGAGGATGCCGGCCGGCGGATGGCTGCGGCGCAGGCCAACGTGCAGCGCCATCATCGTGCCTTGCGAAAACCCGACGAGCGCAAGATCGCGTTCCGTGAGCCCGCGCTTTTCGAGTTCGGCGTCGAGGAAGGCATCCAACCGGGGGGCCGCGTCAAGGACGCCGGCGTGCATTTCCTCGATGTCGAGGCTGCCGACCGGAAACCACTGGCGGCCAATCGGATAGCCGGCGCAAGGTTCGGGCGCGTTCGGCGAAAGGAATTCGACATCCGGCATCAACCCCGCCCAATGCGGCGCCAGCCCGATCAGGTCGTGCATGTCTGCGCCATAGCCGTGCAGGAGGACGACGAGCTTGCCGGCCGGTCCGCCGGAGGCGGGCGGGTGGCAAACGGTCTCGAAGTGTCCGGCGGCGGGCTTCGGCATGGCGCGGCCTTAATTCCCTTCCCGCCGGGTTTCATCCTCGGCCCACAGCGCCAGAGTAAACAGAAGGAGAGCCCCCGCCTGGTGCGCTACGCCAAGCGGCAGCGGCACGGCATGGAGAAGTGTCGCGATGCCAAGGCCTGCCTGCAGGGTCGCCATGGCCAGAAGAAGGCCGAGCGCCAGTCTCGCCCGTTTCGAAACCGTCACCCGCCAGGAAGCAAGCCAGAGCGCCGCCACCCAAAGAAACGTGAACCCGCCAAGCAGCCGGTGGTTGAATTGCACGCTCGGGATGTTCTCGAAGAAATTCCGCCAGGCGGGTTCCAGCGCCCAGTAGCCGTCCGGGGCGAAGCCTTCCCCCATTCTCGGGAAGGTGTTGTAGGTAAGGCCGGCGTCGATGCCGGCGACGAAGGCGCCGGCGAGAATGGTCAGGAAAACCAGCGCTACCGTGCCGGCCGTGGCGGCGCCGAAAAGGGATGGCGGCCGTTTTCCGGCCGCCGTCGGCCGGCAGCTAAGACCAAGCCGGAAGAGAAGCGCGAAAACGATCGACGCCAGCCCGAGATGGGCGGCCAGCCGGTAGGGACTGACGTCGGGCCGTTCGACCAGGCCGCTTTGCACCATGTACCAGCCGAGCCAGCCTTGAAAGGCGCCGAGCAGAAAGACGCCGAGAAGTCGTGCGGCCAGTTTCCGGTCGAGCGCGCCGCGCAGCCAGAAATAAAGAAAAGGAAAGAAGAAAACGGCGCCGATGAAGCGGCCCCACAGGCGGTGCAGGTACTCCAGCCAAAAGATCGATTTGAACTCGGCCAATGTCATGCCGATGTGCCGCATCTCGTATTCGGGAAAGGCCCGGTATTGCGCGAAGACCGCTTGCCATTCCGCCTCCGAGAGCGGCGGCAGGATGCCGGTCAGCGGCTTCCATTCGACGATGGAAAGGCCGGCGTTTGAAAGCCGCGTGGTTCCTCCCAGCAGGACCATGGTGAAAACAAGGCCCGCGCACAGGAAAAGCCAGATCGCAACTTGTCGCCCATGGGAAGGGGGGCGGATGGGGATTTCCCTTGTCATGGGTGCCTCCTGGTGCGTCCTTAGGCACTTTCCTTGACGGGGGCAAGGGGGATGGGAAAAATAAAGCGGCGTGGGCTGTCGGCTGAAGACGCCGACAACCATGCCTTAAGGCTTAAAACACCATTATACGGCATGCTACCGTTCGTCAGGGGTTTGTAAGGGGTGAAGCCGTCATGACGTCGAAACGTCTACTCGTCATCGATGACGAGGAAGAAATCTGTGACCTCATCCGCAACGTGGCCGAAGGCGAAGGCTTCGAGGTTTACACGACCGTCCACCCGACGGAGTTCCTGGCCGCCTTTCAGACTTTCAAGCCGACCGTCGTCATGCTCGATCTCGTCATGCCGGAAACGGACGGGATCGAATGTCTGCGTCACCTGGCGGAGATCGGCTGCGCGGCCCCCATTTTCGTCATGAGCGGCTATAGTGGAAAACTGTTGGAGAGCGCCCGCAGTCTTGGCGACGCCTTCGGCCTTCCCTTCGTTCAGAGCCTGGAAAAGCCGATTCGCGTGAAACGGTTGCGCGCGGCTCTGGCCGAAGCGCTCCATCACACCACCGGCATATGAGCCGGTAGGGCGCGGCCGCTAAAAAACGGCGAGGCGCTATAAAATTATAGGTAAATCAAGTTGTTATTTCGTATTGTACATATTTATTATGTATAGCAATACGAATTACATAGAAATCGGTTGTGTTTTGCGTAAATAACGTAATATGAATGTATATATAGTATATTTAACTAATTTATTTAGTTAAATAAGACAGGCAAGGTCACCTCGCATGACAGCGCTGGCGAAGGCGGAAGCGGCGAAGCCTCGGGTTGCGGCTCTCGATAAGGCCTATGGCCATCTCGATGGGCTTGCGCTTCTCCGCGTCATGATCGAGAAGGAATTCCGAGGCCGTATCGCGCTTGGCTCCTCCTTCGGGGCGGAGGCGGGCGTGCTGCTGGCGCTGGTCGCCGAGATCGATCCGGCGACGCCGGTCCTTTTTCTCGATACGCGGAAGCTTTTTGAGGAGACGCTTCGCTATAAGGAAACGCTTGTCGCACGCCTCGGGTTGACGGACGTTCGCGTGCTGCGGCCGGACGCGGCGGAGCTTGTGGCGGAAGACCCCGATGCAACTCTTTGGTCGCGGGATTACGACGCCTGCTGCGACCTTCGCAAGGTTCGGCCGCTCAATCGCGCGCTTGGCGATTTCGATGCGTGGATCACCGGCCGCAAGCGTTTCCATGGCGATGGCCGCACCACGTTGCCGACGATCGAAGCGGAGGACGGAAAGATCAAGATCAACCCGCTGGTGCGGTGGAGCCAAGCCGACATCGCCGCCGAATTCAAAGCGCGCGACTTGCCTCCCCACCCGCTGGTGGCGCAAGGTTATCTTTCCATTGGCTGTACGACCTGCACGCGCCGGATCGAGCCGAACGAAGAAATCCGCGCCGGTCGCTGGGCGGCAAGCGACAAGACAGAATGCGGCATCCATAAGGCACGCTGGTCCAAAAACCCATGAATTACCTCGACGCCCTGGAAAACCAAAGCCTCTACATCTTCCGGGAAGCCTTCAACAAGATCGACAAGCTGGCGATGCTGTGGTCGATCGGGAAGGACAGCAATGTCCTTTTGTGGCTGGCCCGGAAGGCGTTCCTTGGCCACGTGCCTTTTCCGCTCGTGCACATCGACACCTCCTACAAGATGCCCGAGATGATCGCGTTTCGCGATCGCATGGCGAAGGAATGGAATTTGAATCTGATCGTCGGCCAGAACAAGGCGGCGCTCGCGGCGGGCATGGGGCCGGAGAAGGGGCGCGTCGTTTGCTGCGGGGCCCTCAAGACGGAAGGCCTCAAACAGACGATCGCCGCCCAGGGCTTCACCGGCGTCTTCGCCGGCATCCGGCGCGACGAGGAAGGAACCCGCGCGAAGGAACGCGTCTTCAGCCCGCGCGGCGAACACGCGGAGTGGGACTTTCGCGACCAGCCGCCGGAATTCTGGGACCAGTTCAAGACGGATTTTGCACCGGGCACGCATCTGCGTATCCATCCCATCCTGCACTGGACGGAACTCGACATCTGGCGGTACATCCGGCGGGAGAACATCCCGGTCGTGGATCTGTATTTCGCGAAGGACGGTCGGCGGTATCGCTCGCTCGGCTGCGCGCCGTGCACGGGCACCGTCGCCTCGACCGCCGCGACGATTGACGACATCATCGCCGAGCTTGAAACGACGAAGATTTCCGAACGTTCCGGCCGCGCTCAGGACAAGGAATCGGAGGACGCGTTCGAACGGCTCCGGGTCGAGGGGTATATGTAGATGGCGGGCCCGATCTCTTCCGAGCGTGCGCTGAACGCGGCGCTTCTCCGCGTTGTGATCGTCGGCCATGTCGATCATGGCAAATCGACTCTCGTCGGGCGGCTCCTCTACGACACGGACTCTTTCCCGGAGGGGAAGCTGGAGGCGATTCAGGCCATGTGCGAACGTCGGGGGATGCCCTTCGAGTGGGCGTTTCTTATGGACGCGCTGCAGGCGGAGCGGGACCAGGGGATCACGATCGACGCTTCCCAGATCCGCTTCAAGACGGCAAAGCGCGACTACGTCATCATCGACGCTCCCGGCCACAAGGAATTTCTGAAGAACATGGTGAGTGGCGCGGCCAGCGCCGACGCGGCGCTTCTTGTGATCGACGCCCATGAAGGCGTGCAGGAACAATCCCGTCGGCACGGTTATCTCCTGCACCTTCTCGGCGTTCGCCAAGTCGTCGTCGCCATCAACAAGATGGACCTTGCCGACTATTCTGAGAGCCGCTTCGTGAAGGTGGAGGAAGAGTACCGCAGGTACCTGGCCGGGATCGGCGTCGAGGCCCGGCATATCATTCCCGTCTCTGCCCGCGAGGGCGGCGGCATTGTTCGGCGTTCCGACCGGATGGACTGGTACGACGGGCCCACGGTCGTCGAGGCGCTGGACGGCTTTCAGCCGCCGGTGCCGCCGACCGAACTGCCGCTTCGATTTCCCATCCAGGACGTCTATAAGTTCGACCATCGCCGGCTCATCGTCGGCCGCATCGAAAGCGGCCGGCTTCGCGTCGGCGACACGATCCTGCTGTCGCCTTCGAACAAGGCCGCAAAGGTGGCGAGCATCGAAAACTGGGGCGCTTCCGTGCCCAGCCTAGCCGCTTCCGCCGGCCAGTCGATCGCGGTCACGCTGCACGAACAGATTTTCATCGAGCGCGGCCAAGTGGCCAGCCATGCGGAAAATCCGCCGATCGAAACGAACGTCTTCCGCGCCAACATCTTTTGGCTCGGCCATAAACCTCTGAAGGTTGGCAACCGCTACAAGCTCAAGCTGCACACCGGCGAATACCGTGCCGAGGTGCAATCCATCGACCGTATTGTCGAGGTGGCGGACCTTTCCTCTCAAAAAGGCGAGGAAGTCGTCAAGAACGCAGTCGCGGAGGTGACGTTGCGCACGCGCGGCCTGGTCGCGCTGGACGAATTTTCCGACAACTCGCATACGGGGCGTTTCGTTCTCGTCGAAGACTACGCCATCGTCGGCGGCGGCATCGTCAACATGAAAGGCTACCCCGATCAGCGGCAAAGCGTTACGCGGAAGGCGACCAATATTTTCTTCGTCGACCACCGTGTGGATGCGGCGTCGCGCTGGCAGTTGAACGGGCACCGCAGTGGCGTGCTCTGGCTGACCGGCCTTTCCGGGGCGGGCAAGTCGACGCTGGCGCTTGAACTCGAAAGTCAACTTTTTCGCAAGGGCTATCAAGTGTACGTCCTTGACGGCGATAACCTGCGGAACGGGTTGAACGCGAATCTTGGTTTTTTGCCGGAAGATCGAGCCGAAAATATTCGGCGCGCCGGCGAGGTTGCCGCTCTTTTCGCGGAAGCCGGCTTGATCGTGATCACCGCCTTCATTTCGCCTTACCGGGCCGATCGCGACCGTGTGCGCGCCATAGCGCCGGAAGGCTTTCACGAAGTTTACGTGAAGGCTTCTCTCGCTACTTGCGAACGGCGGGATCCGAAGGGACTCTACCGGCGGGCCCGAACCGGCGAGATTCCCGATTTCACTGGCGTCTCCTCGCCCTACGAGGCGCCGGAAACACCGGAACTTACCCTCGATACGGACGAACTCACGGTCGAGGAATCCGTCGCCCGTCTTCTCGAATATGTCGAAAAGAACCTGGTTGGCGGCAAGGGGTGGGAAGACCAGAGCCCTCTCGGCTCCGTGAATCAGCTCGGCGCGCCCGGCCTCTGATACCGATTTCGCATGGTTTTTCTTGACAGACAACGAAGGCTTGCGTAGAGCATTAGCACTCTAGAATGAAGAGTGCCAAAAGGCATCCCCAACCGGTTTTTCGGTTGCTGGAAAGAGGAGTTATGGAGAAAAAATCATGGAATTCAAGCCATTACACGACCGAGCGTTGATTCGGCCCCTGGCATCGCAAGAGAAGACCGCCGGCGGTATCATCATACCGGATACGGTAAAGGAAAAACCCCAGGAAGGCGAAATTCTTGCGGTGGGCTCCGGCACCCGCGACGAAATGGGCAAGCTCATTCCGCTCGATGTCAAGGCGGGCGATCGGGTGCTTTACGGGAAGTGGTCCGGTACCGAGGTGAAAATCGACGGCGAGGATCTGCTGATTGTGAAAGAGTCCGATATTTTGGGAATCGTGACTGGCGCGAAAAACAAGAACAAGAAGAAGAGTTAACGAAGGACGCTGGGACAAGAGGAGTCGAAGGCTATGGCTGCAAAAGAAATTCTCTTTGGTGTTGATGCGCGCACGCGCATGTTGCGCGGGGTCGAAACGCTCGCAAACGCCGTGAAAGTGACACTGGGCCCGAAGGGGCGCACCGTAATTCTGGATAAATCTTTCGGCACGCCGCGAATCACGAAAGACGGTGTGACGGTCGCCAACGAAATCGAGCTGGGAGACAAGTTCGAGAACATGGGCGCGCAGATGGTTCGCTCGGTGGCAAGCCGCACGAACGAGGAAGCCGGCGACGGTACGACGACGGCAACCGTCCTGACGCATATGATTCTGAAGGAAGGCGTCAAAGCGGTGGCTGCCGGCATGAATCCGATGGATCTTCGGCGCGGCATCGATCTCGCGGTCGCAGCCGTGGTCGAAGACGTCGCTAAGCGCGCGAAGAAAATCTCGACCAGTGCGGAAATTATGCAGGTCGGCATAATTTCGGCGAACGGCGAATCGGCAATTGGTAAGAAAATTGCTGACGCCATGGAGCAGGTCGGCAAAGAAGGCGTCATCACGGTCGAGGAGGCGAAGGGTCTTCAGGACGAACTGGAAGTCGTCGAAGGCATGCAGTTCGATCGGGGCTATGTCTCGCCTTACTTCATTACGAACGCCGAGCGCATGGTCTGCGAGCTGGAAACCCCCTACATCCTCTTGAGCGAGGGTAAGCTTTCGAGCCTGCAGCCGATGCTGCCGCTTCTCGAGGCGGTCGTGCAGGCGGGCCGTCCGCTCGTCATCGTTGCCGAGGACATCGAAGGCGAAGCGTTGGCCACGCTGGTTGTCAACAAGCTGCGCGGCGGGCTCAAGGTGCTGGGTGTGAAGGCGCCCGGCTTTGGGGATCGCCGGAAGGCAATGCTCGAAGATATCGCCACGCTCACCGGCGGCCAGGTCATCTCCGAAGACCTTGGTATCAAGCTTGAGAACGTGACTCTTGCCATGCTGGGCACGGCGAAAAAGGTCGGCGCCACAAAGGAAAATACGACGATCGTGGATGGCGCCGGTAAGAAAAGCGATATCAAGGCGCGCTGCACGCAAATCCGCAAGCAGGTCGAGGAAACCACCTCCGAATACGACAAGGAGAAGCTGCAGGAGCGTCTGGCGAAGCTCGCCGGCGGGGTTGCGGTGATTCGCGTCGGCGGGGCGACGGAAGCCGAGGTGAAGGAGCGGAAGGACCTCGTCGACGATGCCCTTAATGCAACGCGGGCGGCCGTCGAGGAAGGCATCGTGGCCGGCGGCGGTTCGGCGCTCCTCTATGCGACGCGGGCGCTTTCGAAGCTGAAGGTCGCCAACGAAGACCAGCGCGTCGGCGTCGAAATTGTTCGCCGCGCCCTGGAAGCTCCGGTGCGCCAAATCGCGAACAACGCCGGTGCCGACGGCGCCGTCATTGCCGGAAAACTTCTGGAAGGCAAGGATACGGATTTCGGCTTCGACGCTCAGAAGGGCGAATACGTCAACATGGTGAAGGCGGGCATCATCGACCCGGCAAAGGTCGTTCGCATCGCGCTTCAGGACGCGGCTTCCATCGCGGGCCTTATGGTGACGACGGAGGCGATGGTGACGGAGAAGCCGGAAGACGCGGCAAAAATCCAGACCCATCTGACACCGCCGGAACCAAGCTTCTAAAGCCTTAAGAGCTTTGTGTTGAAAAAAGGGTCGCCTTTCGGGGCGGCCCTTTTCTTTTGGCTGGAAACCTAGCGCAGTTGCCGATGGTCGGCGCCTATGGCCTGCTCGACATGGGTGAAGCCGTCGCGGCGGAGAAGCCGGTCAAGTTCGCGCCGGATTCGCGTCACCAGTGCCGGCCCTTCGAAAACCAGCGCCGTATAAAGCTGTACGAGCGAAGCGCCGGCTCGGACCTTCGCATACGCCTCCTCGCCACTGGCGATTCCGCCGGTCCCGATCAGGGGCACGCGCCCTTCCGTTCGGCGGTAGAAATCGGCAAGCACTTCGGTCGAAAGAGCAAACAGCGGCTTGCCGCTCAAGCCGCCCGCCTCATGGCGCAGCGGGCTTTGCAAGTAGGAAGGGCGCGTTAGCGTCGTGTTGCCGATGACAAGGCCGTCCGCGAGTCCTTCCAAGGCAACCTCCGCGATTCCTTCGCGTTCCGCCTCCTCAAGATCGGGGGCGACTTTCAAAAGCAACGGTGTCGGCTGGCCAAGCCCTTTTCCCGTTATGGCGGCGCGGGTCTTTTCGAGGACTTCCCTCACGCGCGCCTTCGTCTGGAGGTCGCGAAGGCCCGGCGTGTTCGGCGAGGAAACGTTGAGGACAAGGTAATCCGCAAGGCCCGCGAAGGCAGCGGCAGCAGCGGCGTAGTCGGTGCTGGCGTTCTCACTTTCGCGGTTCTTGCCGACGTTCACGCCGACGACGCCGGGGGCGTGGCCCGCCGCGTCGCCTCGCCGGCGCAGCCGTTCAACCACCTTCGCCATGCCGTCGCTGTTGAAGCCCAAGCGGTTTATGACGGCTTCGTCCTTCGTCAGGCGAAAAAGCCGAGGCTTCGGATTGCCGGCCTGGGGCTTGGGTGTCACGGTGCCGACCTCGACGAAACCGAAGCCGAAACGGAACATGGCGTCCACCGCTTCGGCGTTCTTGTCGAAACCGGCCGCCAGGCCGATCGCGTTCGGAAAGGAAAGCCCAAAGGCGCGCGTTGCCAGCGACGGCTCGTCCACTGCCCGCCTTCGCGGCGCAAGCCCGAGGCCAAGCGCCGCCAGAATCAGGTCGTGGGCGGCTTCCGGCGGCAGCCATCGGAGGAATGGCGCAATCAGCCGGTAACCGGCCGTGAAAGTGGCAATTTCAAACCCCATGGCGCCCCCAACCTAGCGGAAAGCCACGCGGCTGGGTAGCGAACCCCTATTTTCCGCCGAAGCGTTTTGCAAGCCTGCCGAGAACGTCCTGGCCGGGGCCGGGAAGAAGGCCAGCCGTTTTTTCCTGGGAGCGCTTGTAGACGTAAATTCCGAGCACGCTCAATCCCACCGTCCAGATAGTGCTTAAATGCCCGAGAGACGCCACCACCTCGCCGGCGCGCGCCGGATCGAACGCGATCACATGGGCGACAGCCAGCATCTGGGCAAGCCAGGTAAGCGCCAGGATATAGCCGAAAGTGGGCCGCATCCTGCGAACATACGAATCCCCCGAGCTTACTTCCGAGCGGATCGTTTGGTTGATCTCACGCAAAATTCGCGCTTCTTGCTCCGCGTCAATTTCGGCCAGGCGCTCGACGTGGCGGTTCGCCTCGCGCACTTCCTCCGGCGTGATCGTTCCCTTCTCGATCGCGGAACCGACGCCTTTGAGCGCGTTCGCCGCCGATTGCGCGATCGGGTTTTCGAGGCCACCCAGCGCCCTTTCTACTGTCCGCACGAGAAAGGGAAGTCCGATTTCGGCAAGCAGGGCCGCCAGCATCTAGGTTTCCTCCCGGTAATAGAGATGATTGCCGAAGGCGGCGGCGGGTGTGCGTCCATGCGCCCATCCTGGAAATGTCTCCTGCGTATGAAAGTGCGTTGCCCCTTGCGTTGGGTCCGGCAACACTCCGGCGAGCGCGCGCCGCGCGATCCGATGGCAGGCAACAAAAAGGGGGTCTTCCGTTTGGCGGTCCAGTGGACGTTCCACAAGCGCAATCCGTTCCTGGCAAAGCGTCTCGAAACTTACGCCGCTTGTCCCTTTCCGGGTTTCAAGCGCCGCCCTGTTCAAAAACGCGGCGGCGATCGCTTCCATGTCGCGCACATTTCCCTTGCCATGCCCGGCGGCGTGTGTGCATTCCGCATGGATTGCGGCGGCGAGCAACCGGCCAAGCCGTCTTTCCTCGCGTTCGGCGAAATCGGCCCGCGCGTTCATCGCCACCTCTGGATCTGGTTGTCGAGCTTGTCCTCGATCCGTTGGAGATGGCGGGAAAGTCGCGTTTCCACATCCTTCAGATGCGCGATCGAGGCGTAGAATTTTGCAACCTCCAGTTTGAAGGTGGCCAGGTTCATCCGGTGCTCGTCGGCATCCGTCTGAAAGGCATGGTACAGCCGTTCGAGCGAGGCCTGCGCTTCGCTCCGGGCACGCCAGATCAGCCAGAAAAGACTGGCCAATGTCGGAAGTTCAACGGCAGTGATCCACCAGATCAGGCTGACGCTCCACTGGGTCTCCATCCGAAATCTCCTCGTTCAAACCTCGAAATCTGTCTTCGCAACGACGCTTCGCGCCCCGCGCCAGTCGCGCCGGCCCGGCGGGGTCGTCAGCGGCAGGCGAACAGGCTCGACGAGCAGGCAGCCGCTCACCGCATCCAGCCCGTCGTCCGGCCCGTGGGTGCCGGGCTGCCATTCCCGCATTTCCGTGACGAAAGGGGTCGTCCAAATGCTGCGATGTGCATGCAACGCACCCGCCGCGAGCACGGCGTCGAACGCGTCCAAAATCCGCAAGTCCTTGGTGCGAGTGGAAGTCGTCTCCAGGACGCTCGTGCCAAGACCAGCTTGCGCCAGTTCGCGCCGCAGGAGGCCCGGCAGGAAACGGCCAAGCCCATTCGTCTCCAGGATCAGGCTCGGCAGGTAAAGTCCTTTCAGGAATCCCGTCACCCGGCGACAGAGCTGGGTTGCCTCGTCCACTTCCGAGCCCGGTTCCCACGTGAAGTAGTGCAAGCGATGCAGCCAATAGCCGCCTTCTTCGTCCGTATAGAGGGCGGCAACCACGTTCGAATCGCCGCGCTCCGGAGATCCGAAGGCGGGGTCCCACCAGCAACTTGCCGAAACGAGGCGCCGCCCTTCGAGGTGGAGACTCGCCACCTTGTTCGATTCGCGGTAATCGAGCTCGCCCTCGTAGAGACGCAGCCGGTCGGGGTCCAAGCGGCTTTCCGCGATATTCATGGGCCTAAGCAGCATCTGGCTTGCGAACTTGTTTGGCCCGCTTCGCCGTTTGATTGCGGCGATCTTCTTTTTCGAGAAACGCTCCGGCCAGCGGCTCTTTCCCTTCCCATCCAGGATGGGAAGTTCAAGCCGCTTGAACCCGTCCAGGAAGGGCCGCTCCTCGCCGGTTTCCTTCCGCACCTCGTCCGTATAAATCGTGTAATAGGTGTGCGGGGTGCCGAGGTATAGCTGTAGGCCGTCCGGCACCAGCACATATTCGATTTCGGCCAGCTTCCGTCGCAAATCCGCCCGCTTCGGCGCCGTGTCGCAGGTATTCGGCACCTCGACGTCGTCGCACAGCACGACGTCTGCCCGGCTTCCCGTAACGTTCGCGTTGATCCCGCGTCCCAGCATCGAAGGATCGCGAAGGTGCAGCCGGCGTTTCACGGTGAATTTAGAGGCAGCCCACTGGTCGGCGCGTTTTGGTTTAAGCTGTCGCGTCAGCGGGTGCCGCTCGATGATCTGCATGACGTTGCGGACCATCTTGTTCGCCAGCTCCTGTTCGGCGGCGAGGACGAGGATTCGCAAGTTTGGGTTCCTGCCCAAAAGCCAGGCCGAAAATAGACCGGAAATCGTTGATTTCCCGCTGTTGCGGAAGGCAATCAACAAAAGCTCGCGGTCGCCTTCTTGCCAGCGTTCGCCCAGCCAGTGCGTGATCTCCAGGTGCAGTTTCGGGGTGGGCTGAGCTTGCAGGCGATTCCAAAGCCAGACGAATTCCGGAAAAGTTGGCCACGTCATGCCTCCTCCGTCATCTCAGCCATTGCCGCCCGCGCTTCGGCGATCAGCTTTGCCACGTCCTCGTTGCTTTCCTCGTTGCCAACCTCGTTTGTCTCCGCCCAGCGCGCGAGCCGGATCAGCAGCTCCATATGCGCAAGCGCCGCCCGGCACGCGGCATGATGGGTTGCAAACCCTTTCGGATCCTTTGGTTGCTGCGCGGCGGCGAAGCGACGGTAGCTGGTCATCGCCTTCCCCATCAGGCCGGGCAGCATGGCGAGAACCTGCGTGCGCAGACCCGCCATGTCTTTTGCCATCAGGCCGGGCTCGTCGCGAACAGCAAGACAGCGATATTCCGGGTGCTGGCGAGCCGGTTTTCAATGTAAAGCTTGCCGTCCGAATGAGCGGAATAAGTGATCTTGTCCGGGTTGCCCGTCGTTCCGGTTAATACCCCGGTCGTTGCTTCAACACCGGTGATCTTCGCGATCAGGCTGCAGAAACGGGACGCATCCACCCGCCACGAGAAAAGCGCACCGGCCGAATCACCAAGCGCGTTGAGTCCAAAGGCGAGGGCAATTCCGCTTCCGGCGGGTGTTGTCAGGCTTGCCGCGGTGTTTGTCGCAAGCGCGAAGGTCTGGAAATCCACCTTCGCGCCGGCCAACGTCTTCAGTGTTTCCCAGCCAAGCCCGGTGCCGGCGGCGTTCACCTTCAGGACCTGATTGCTCGTACCCATGGCGAGTCGCACCGGCGACGAGGCGTCGCGCGTGACAAGGTCGCCGGCCGTCGTCAGCAAATTAAGCGCGGTTCCGGTTAGCGTGATCTCGTTCGCATTCGCGGCGAGACCGATGCCATTTCCGGCGACCAGCGACTTGAAACGCAACGTGACGCCGGATTTCTCCGCGAACACCCCTTGGCCGCCGCCCAGGTTGAGGCCGTCGTTCGATTCGCCGCCAAGCGTGGGGTCGGCTTCCGTCGCAGCCCGGTCATAGACGGCCGGCTCCCCGAATTGCCCAAAGCCCAAAAGCTTGTTCGCCCGCGTTGCGGCCGGCGGCAGCGTCAGGTCCGTATCGATATCGTGGACTTCCTGGCGCAAGGCATCCTGGGCGAGGCTTTCCACCGTTTGCACGAACATCGTGAGGCGGTCGAGCTCCTCGTTGATATCGTGCCGCGTCGTCCGCGACGCAGCCGGTCGAGAATCTCCCGGGCGTTCGGTTGTTTCTCTTCCGGCGTTGCCGTTTGTACCGATGCCGTCGGCGCCGGCGCCGACGCCCGCCAGACAAACGGCGCGGGCTTTGGGGGG